>NC_018027.1:4963309-5273516 GCF_000266905.1 Mycolicibacterium chubuense NBB4
GACGCCTGGGCGATGGCGGTCTTGAACGCAGGCTCGGGCACCGGCTTGGGCCACGGCTCTCCGCGCTCGATCGCCAGCTCGCCCGGCGTCTTGATCGGCGGCTTGTCGGACGGCACCCGGCCCCCGAAGTCGTCGAACATCGTCAGCCGCGGGCGCTTCTTCACGTCACCGAAGATGGCCTCCAGCTCAGCGCGGTGCAGGGTCTCCTTTTCGAGGAGTTCGCCGGCCAGGATATCGAGCACGTCGCGGTACTCGGTGAGGATCTCCCACGCCTCGGTGTGGGCGGCCTCGATGAGCTTGCGCACCTCGTCGTCGATGATCTGCGCGACCTCGTGGCTGTAGTCGGCCTGGGTGCCCATCGTGCGGCCCAGGAACGGATCACCGTGTTCGGTGCCGTAGCGCACGGCGCCGAGCTTGGAGCTCATGCCGTACTCGGTGACCATCGCGCGGGCGATCTTGGTGGCCTGGTCGATATCCGACGATGCGCCGGTGGTCGGCTCGCGGAAAACCAACTCCTCGGCGGCGCGTCCGCCCATCGCGAACACCAGCCGGGCGATCATCTCCGACCGGGTCAGCAGCCCCTTGTCGTCCTCGGGAACGGCGAGGGCGTGGCCGCCGGTGCGGCCGCGGGCGAGGATCGTCACCTTGTAGATCGGCTCGATGTCCGGCATCGCCCACGCGGCCAGGGTGTGCCCACCCTCGTGGTAGGCGGTGATCTTCTTCTCCTGCTCACTGATGATGCGGCTCTTGCGGCGAGGACCGCCGACGACGCGGTCGACGGCCTCCTCCAGCGCCGGGCCCGTGATCACCGTGCCGTTCTCCCGTGCGGTGAGCAGTGCGGCCTCGTTGATGACGTTGGCCAGATCCGCACCCGACATACCCACGGTGCGCTTGGCCAGACCGTCGAGGTCGGCGTCGGGGGCGATGGGCTTGCCCTGCGAATGAACGCGCAGCACCGCGCGCCGACCCGCCATGTCGGGGTTGGCCACCGGGATCTGGCGGTCGAAGCGGCCGGGCCGCAGCAGCGCGGGGTCGAGGATGTCGGGCCGGTTGGTGGCCGCGATCAGGATCACGCCCTGGCGGTCGCCGAAGCCGTCCATCTCGACGAGCAGCTGGTTGAGCGTCTGCTCGCGTTCGTCGTGACCGCCGCCCAGCCCGGCGCCGCGCTGGCGCCCGACGGCATCGATCTCGTCGACGAAGATGATGCACGGGCTGTTCTGCTTGGCCTGCTCGAACAGGTCACGGACGCGGGAGGCGCCGACGCCGACGAACATCTCGACGAAGTCCGAACCCGAGATCGTGAAGAACGGCACCCCGGCCTCACCCGCGACGGCGCGCGCCAGCAGCGTCTTGCCGGTGCCGGGTGGGCCGTAGAGCAGCACACCCTTGGGGATCTTGGCGCCGAGCGCCTGATAGCGGCTCGGGTTCTGCAGGAAGTCCTTGATCTCGTAGAGCTCCTCGACCGCCTCGTCGACGCCTGCGACGTCGGCGAAGGTGGTCTTGGGCATGTCCTTGGACAGCTGCTTTGCGCGCGACTTGCCGAAACCGAAGCCCATCCGGCCGCCGGTCTGCATGCGGGAGAACATCACGAACAGCCCGACCAGCAGCAGCAGCGGCAGCATGTAGATCAGCAGGGTGCCGAGGATGCTGGACTGGTTGACGACGGTGTTGACCTTGGCCTTCTTGGCCTGCAGGGCGTCGAACAGCGGCACGCCGTACCCGGTCGGGTACTTCGTGATGATCTTGGTGCTGTCCTCGGTGTCGCTGTTGCCGTTCTTCAGCTCGAGGCGCAGTTGCTGCTCGCGGTCGTCAATCTGCGCACTGTTGACGTTGTCGCTGCTGATCTGCGCCATGGCGACCGACGTGTCGACGGGCTTGTACCCCCGTGTGTCGTCGCTGAAGTAGAAGAAAGACCAACCGAGCAACAGCACCACGGCGATCACCGTGAGCGTGCGGATCACATTTTTCCGGTTCATTGACATCTGTGACCGGCGAGCTTGGCCCGCCGACCGAAATCCTTCCGATATGCGCAGTTGGAAACCTCAAGGCTACCGCTAGACCAACGTTGGGCAGTTCCCGGAGTTCACGGAGGGAACCGATAGGCCGGAGCCCGGAGTTCACCGAGGGCGCCTGGTGTGCGTCCAGAGCGCGAAACGGCGGAAAAACCCGCGCTGAGCGCACACCAGCGACGGTCACGGGCCGGTGGTGGTGCTCTGTCACGGCTTTCCGCAGCTGGCGTACTCGTGGCGTCACCAGATCGAGGGGCTGGCCGAGGCCGGGTATCACGTCCTGGCACCGGACCAACGCGGCTATGGAGGTTCGGACAAGCCCGCGGACGTCGACGCCTACACCGTGGTCGAGCTGTCCGCGGACGTGGTCGGCCTGCTCGACGACGTCAGCGCCCAGCAAGCCGCTCTCGTCGGCCACGACTTCGGGGCCGTCGTCGCGTGGACCGCTCCGCTGCTGCACCCTGCGCGCTTTTCCGCGGTCGTGGGGCTGAGCGTGCCGCCCGTGCCGCGGCCCAGGATCCCGACGACCCAGGCATTCCGGAGAGTCTTTGCCGACCGGTTTTTCTACATCCTGTACTTCCAGCAGCAGGGGCCTGCCGACGCGGAACTGAACCGCGACCCGGCAAAAGCGCTGCGGCACCTGTTCGCCGACCCGCCGACCGGCGACCCGGAGGCGGCGTCACGCATGGCCGATCCCGGGCCGGAGGGGCTTCTCGGCCGGCTCGGCGAGCCGGGCGGACCGCCCGACTGGCTCAGCCAGGCCGATTTCGACGTCTACGTCAAAGAATTCACTCGCGGGGGATTCACCGGGCCGTTGAACTGGTACCGCTGCTTCGACCGTAACTGGGAACTGACTGCACACCCAACCGCGAGGACCATCGGCGTGCCCGCCATGTTCGTCGGCGGCAGCGCCGATCCGAGCCTGATCCACACCCCGCGCGACCGCGTCCGCGAGGTCGTCACCGGCAACTATCGCGAAGTGATGATCGAGGGGGCGGGTCACTGGCTGACCGAGGAGCGACCGCACTCCGTGACACGTTTGCTGAGAGATTTCCTCGAGGTGTGACAGTAATCACGATCGGGTACATAGACTCAGGCCGGGGGACTCACGCCAGGGGGAGGGGCACTGAATGAAGCTCGCAACAACGGATCGTGCGACGGGGAAGAAGCCGACACTCGATCGCGCGAAGATGCTCGCGGCGGTGCGGAGCGCGTTCGTCGACGTCGGCGCCTCGGCGAGCATGCACGAGATCGCGCAAAGTTCCGGCATCGGCGTGGCCACGCTTCGTCAGGAGTTCGGCGAGCGCGACGCGCTGGTGACCGCGGTCCTCGACGACATCCTCAGCGTCCTTCGCGATGACCGTGATGACGGCGATCAGACCCCTCGCAATCGGAAGAGCCGCAGGCTACGGCGCCCGCGCCTCCGGCATGCGGTGCCTCCGCTCGCCGTGTTGGCGGCCCTGCTGCCCGTAGGCGCATCTCCCTCCGTAGCGGCTGCCGCTTCGGAGCCGGTGCCGATACCCGGGCCGTCGGCCTCGGTTCTGACCGTCAGTCCGCTGTGGCCGGTCATGCCGATCAACGGCGCACTGAGCGGATCGATGTGTGCGACGAACACCTGCGCGCCCTTGCAGTACGTGCCCTTCATGACCGGGCTCGGGGTGGCTGCGCTCAACGCCCAGCTGTCCGACACCACCTCGATCGTCAGTAAAGCGGGGCCCGGCGACCCCACCGTCGTCTTCGCATTCAGCAACGGGGCCGTGGTGGCGCAGAAGTGGATGGAAGAGCACGCCGGCGACCCGACGGCGCCCTCCCCCGATCAGCTGTCCTTCGTGTTCATCGGCAACCCCAGGCGCGCCTACGGCGGCAGCCTGCCGGTGATGCCGCCCAGCGACTACCCGGTGATCGACATCGTGCAGCAGTACGACCCGGTCGCCGACTTCCCCGACCACCCGAACCTGCTGGCGCTGCTGAACATCGCCGCAGGGAACGTGTCGCCGCTGCACCTCGACTACTCCAAGGTGGATCTCCAGGATCCGAACAACGTCGTGTGGACCGAGGGCAACACCACGTACGTCTTCGTCCCCACCGAGAATCTCCCCCTGCTCGCGCCACTGCGGATGATGGGGATGACCAAGTTGGCCGACGAGCTGAACGCGCCACTGAAGAAGATCGTCGAGCAGGCCTACGACCGTCCGTATCTCCCGTCGCCGACCGAACCCGCGGTCCCGGCGAACGAACCGACCGCCTCGACCGACAGCGCGTCCACCCGAACCCTCGCGACCACCCGGACCGTCGCAGCGCCGGCGGTGCAGGCCCGCACCACCGGCACGGACACGACGGAGACGAAGACCGCCGGCGCCGACACGACGGAGACGGCGCCTGCCGACGCGGACACCACGCAGACGAAGTCCCCGACCGAGACGAAGCCCGCACGCAAGTGGGGCGTGAAGAACCGCGCTGACAACGAAACCAGTTCCAGCACAGATGGTTCCACCGATAGCCGCCCGGCGCGGCACCGGTGGGGAGCCAAGGCGCGAGCAGGGTCCGACGACACTGCGAAGGGCGACGCGGCGAAGAGCGACACCGCGGGCAGGCACGCCGCGGCGGCCGCCGGCCGAAAGGGATCCGACAGCCCGAGCAGCTGACGCTCGCCAGCCGGTCGGCGGGTTAGGGTGCCATCCATGCCGATCCCAGCTCGCGCGAAGACCTCAGGACTCAAGCTCGCCGCCGCGGCCGCGGTGGGGGGCACGGCGATGATGCTGGCGGGCTGCGACTCGCAGTCGGGCCCGACGCTGCAGCCCAGCGCGGACACCCGCCAGGTGACCGTCGTCGGCGCCGGGCAGGTGCAGGGCACACCCGACACGCTGACGGTGAACGCCTCGATGGAGTTCATCGCTCCCGACGCCACCACCGCGATGAACCAGACCAACGAGCGCCAGCAGGCCGTGATCGACGGGCTGGCCGCCATGGGTATCGACCGCAAGGACATCGCCACCACGCGGGCGGACCTCCAGCCGCAGTACGGCAGCGACAACACCTCGATCGCGGCCTACCGCGCCACCAACTCGATCAACGTCAAGATCCGCGATCTGAACAAAGCATCGAACGCGATCGGGCTGGTGGTCGGCACCGGCGGCAACGCCACCCGGATCAACTCGATCAGCTACTCGATCGAAGACGACTCGCAACTGGTCAAGGATGCGCGGGCCCGGGCGTTCGAGGACGCCCGCGACCGGGCGAGCCAGTACGCGCAGTTGTCGGGGCTCAACCTCGGCAAGGTCATCTCGATCTCGGAGTCGGGGGGCGAGACTCCTCCGGTGCCGATGCCTGCCGCGGGGCCGCGAGCCATGGAGGCCGCGGTGCCGCTGCAGCCCGGTCAGCAGACGGTGAGTTTTTCGGTCACCGTGATCTGGCAGCTCGATTGAGCGTCAGCCGACCGGTTCGACGACGACCGGGATGCCGTTGAGCACAGCGGTTCCCGAGAGCGGATCGAGCACCGATCCGTCGTTGAGCTGGTTGACGTTGGCCCCGGGCTGCCGCGCGGCCAGCTTCTGACCGGTCCCACCGCGGTCGTGGCCCCAGCCGTGCGGCAGCGACACGACCCCTCGCCGGATGCCGTCGGTCACCTCGACGGGCACCACCAGCTCGCCGGCGGGGCCCTTGATCACCACCGAGTCGGACACGCCCAGCTCGGCGGCGTCATCGGGATGCATGCGCACCGTGCACTGATTAGTCCCGCCGGCCAACGCCGGCAGGTTGTGCATCCAGCTGTTGTTGGACCGCAGGTGCCGGCGGCCGATCAGCACGAAACCGCCTGCCCGATCACCCAATACGGCGCGCAGGCGGGCCGTGTCGTCGACCAGTTGCGGAGGCGCCAGCTCGATCCGTCCCGACGGGGTGCGCAGGACGTCGAGCAGCCGCGGCTGCAGCGGTCCCAGATCGATACCGTGCGGCGCGGCCTTCAACCGCTCGAGGGTCAGACCTTCGGGCCGGGCACCGAACACGTCGCCGTAGGCGCCGAGCCGGAGCATCATGTCGAGCCGGCGTTCGTATCCCGGCCCGTCGGGCAGCATGGCCGTCAGTTCGTCGACGGCGCGGCCGGCGACCGGTGAGGACGAGTCGCCGGTCTCCTTGGCCAGTGTCGTCGCGATCACCTGCTCGTCGACCAGGGCGGGATCGGCGTCGTACCCGATTCCGTACAGCACCAACGCAATTCGAGACAGGATCTCCGCCTCGTCGGGGCGGCCGTCGAGCGGTAGGACCGGTGGTGAATACCGCGCGTTGTTGCGCACCGCGAGGCCGTTGAGCGCGAAGTCGAAGTGCGGGCTGCGTGACGGCGGCGGAGGCGGCAGGATGACGTCGGCGTGCCGCGTCGTCTCGTTGAGGTAGGGGTCGATGGAGAGCATGAACCCGACGCCGGCGAGCGCGCGGTCGAGCCGGTTGCCGTCCGGCGCCGAGAGCACCGGGTTGCCCGCGATGGTGATCATCGCCTTGATCTGACCGTCGCCAGGTGTCTCGATCTCCTCGGCCAGCGCCGCGACGGGCAGCTCCGAGAGCACCTCCGGGTGACCGGACACCCGGCTGTGCCAGCGCCCGGTCGCAAAGCCGCGGCCGGGCCGGTGTCCGCGCGGCGCGGGTGCCACGGGCGAGAGGGGGAACATCGCGCCGCCGGGCCGGTCCAGGTTGCCGGTCAGAATGTTGACGACGTCGACGAGCCAGCTGCCCAGCGTCCCGAATTCGACCGTGGAGGTGCCGATGCGGCCGTACACCGCGGCGGTGGGTGCGGCGGCGAGCTCGCGCGCCAGTGCCCGGATCTCGGCGGCGTCGACCCCGCAGTACGGCCCGACCGTCTCGGGGGCGAAGTCGCCGGCGAGCGCGCGAACCTTGTCCAGCCCGGCGACGTGCTCGGCGAGGACGCCCAGGTCGACGAGGTTCTCGTCGAACAGCACGTGCACAACCGCGAACAGCAGCGCGGCGTCGGTGCCCGGCCGGGGCGCGAGATGGCGGTCGGCGAGCTCGGCGGTGCGGGTGCGGGCGGGGTCGATGACCACCAGCCGGCCGCCGCGGCGTCGCAGCCGGCGCAGCTTGCCGCCGAAGTCGGCCGCGGTGGCCACGCTGCCGTTGGACACCAGCGGGTTCGCGCCGATGATCACGAGGTAGTCGGTGCGGTCCAGGTCGGGCACGGTGAACGCGACGGGGCTGCCGAACATCAGGCCCAGGGAGACGTGCTTGGGCATCTGGTCCAGCGTGCTCGCGGAGTAGACCTGATGCGTGCCGAGCCCGCGGATGATCAGCGGCGGGTACAGCGCACCGGCGACGGTGTGTGCGTTGGGGTTGCCGAGGTAAACGCCCACCGAGGCGCCGCCGTGGTCTCGCACCGCTGCGCCGAGGCCCTCCGCGACGGCGGCGAACGCCTCGTCCCACGTGGCCTCGACCAGGACGCCGTCGCGGCGCACCAGCGGCGCGGTCAGGCGGTCGGGGTCGTTGTCGAGTTCGGCGAAACTCGCGCCCTTCGGGCAGATGTATCCCGCGCTGAACACGTCGTCGCGGTCGCCGCGGGCACCGGTGACCCGGCCGTCGTCGATCGTCAGCGTCAGACCGCAGGTCGCTTCACAGAACGGGCAGATACGGAGCGCGGTTCGGGTCACATCCGCATTCTGCTTGATTTTCGGATGCCGCTCAGAACGTTTCGTACACCTTGGGCTCGAGCGTGCCGATGAAGGGCAGGTCCCGGTAGCGCTCGGCGTAGTCGAGGCCGTAGCCGACGACGAACTCGTTGGGGATGTCGAAGCCGACGTAGCTGATGTCCACGTCGGCCCGCACCGCGTCGGGCTTGCGCAGCAGCGTGCACACCCGCAGCGACCGCGGGCGGCGGGTGGCGAGGTTGCGCAACAGCCAGGACAGCGTCAGCCCGGAGTCGACGATGTCCTCCACGATCAGCACGTCGCGGTCGTTGATGTCGCGGTCGAGGTCCTTGAGGATGC
Organism: Mycolicibacterium chubuense NBB4; assembly: GCF_000266905.1. Next base: position 4,971,303 of record NC_018027.1, read on the forward strand.
GCACGACGCCCGACGACGACGTCGACGAGCCGTACGAACTGACCGCCATGAACTCCAGCTGGGTGGGCAACGGGATCGCCCGGGCCAGGTCGGTGACGAACATGACCGCGCCCTTGAGCACCGTGATGAGAAGCAGATCCTGCTCGCCCGTCCCGGTCACCGCGTCGCGATAATCGTCGGCGATCTGCGTTGCGAGTTCAGTGGTCTTGGACCGGATCTGTTCTTCCGACAACAACACCGACTTGATGTCCCCGGGATACAACTCCGCAGTATGCGCAGGCACGCCCACAGCGTAGGTCACACCGGTTCCCGGTAGAGCATCAGGACGCCCTTGCGGCGGCCGGCGAACAACCGCTGCCCGGGGTGCGCGCTTCCCACAGCGACGCCGCCCTGGCCCCGCCACGCGATGACCAGGGCGTCCACGGCGCGGATCTGCTTGTCGGTCAGGCCGGTTGCCCCGCCGGCGAGCAGCCAGCCCCTGATCACCCGGCGCCGGAGCGCCGGCGGCAACGGCGCGAGCGTCGCCGGCTGCAGTCCTGCGCCCGCGCCGGCCAGGAACTCCTCGGCCATAGCGTCGAGGGTGTCGGTGTCCTCCCGCAGCGCGGTCGCGGTGCGGGCCAGCGCCTCGGCCACCCCGCCGCCGAGCACGTCCTCGAGCAGCGGCAGCACCTCGGTGCGCAGCCGGGCCCTGGTGTAGCGCGGGTCGGTGTTGTGCGGGTCCTGCCAAGCGGTCAGGCCCAACTCGCCGCAGGCGGCGTGGGTGAGCGCGCGCCGCACCCCGAGCAGCGGCCGGTACCACGGCGGATCGACGGGTCGCATGCCGGCGATCGAGCGCGCTCCCGAACCGCGGCCCAGCCCCAGCAGCACCGTCTCGGCCTGATCGTCGAGCGTGTGCGCCAGCAGCACCGGCACGCCCCCGCGCGCCTGCTCGAGGGCCCGGTACCGCGCGGTGCGGGCAGCAGCCTCCGGGCCGCCCTCGGCGCCCACCTGGACGCGAATTACTTGCACCGCAACGCATCCCACCGCGAGAGCGTGCTCGCGCGCGGCGGCGGCCACTGCTGCCGAACCGGGCTGCAGGCCGTGGTCGACGATCAGCGCGGTGGTCGGCAGTACAGTCGCGGCGACGGCCGCGAGCGCGAGCGAATCGGGACCGCCCGACAGCGCGACACACCACCGGTCGTCGCGGAGGTCGTGGTCGCCGACGAAACGGGTCACCGCGGCGCGCAGCTGCGCTACAGCACCCGGTCGATCCATCGCTGCGGCTCGTCGATCTCGTGGGGCAGCGGCAGCGTCTCGGGACTGGTCCAGATCGCGTTGAAGCGCGCCATGCCGACCTTGGTCACCACGTCGTCGACGAATGCCTTGCCCCGGGTGTACTGCGCCATCTTCGCGTCGATACCGAGCAGTGCACGCAGAAGTCGTTGCAGCGGAGGCTGTTTGCGCTGCCTGCGCTGGTCGAACCGGTGCCGGATGGTGGCCACCGACGGCACGACCGCCGGCCCGACGGCATCCATCACGTGGTCGGCGTGTCCTTCCAGCAGAGTGCCGAGCACGAGCAGGCGGTCGAGCGCCTCGCGCTGCGGCTCGGACTGCACCGCCCGCAGCAGCCCCAGCACTCCCGTCGAATTCGGTTCGGACGCTTCGTCATCGGCGTGCTTTCGCCGGTCGCGCACGTACTCCGCGAGCCGGCCCGCAACGTGCGTGACGTCGTCAGCCACGTCCTCGGTCAGTACGGCCAGCGCACCGGACATGTGGCCGGCCAGCCAGGGATTGGCGCGGAACTGCACCCTGTGGGTGACCTCGTGCAGGCACACCCACATGCGGAAGTCGGCCGGCGCCACGTGCAATTGGCGCTCGACCGCGATCACGTTGGGATACACCAGGAGAAGCTCACCGCCGCCGACGGCGAACGGGTCGTACTGCCCAAGGATGCCCGAGGACACGAACGCCAGGACCGCACCGGTCTGGGCGCCGGCGATCCGGCCGCTGATGACTCCGGGCCTGCCCTCGCCGTCGCCGCCCGTCATCGCCCGCATCGACTGCGCGGCGGCACGAATCCAGTCCGGACGGTTGAGGATTCGCGCCTCGGGGATCTCGCCGCCTTCACTGAGCCCGGTCACCTCGCGCACCGGAATCTCCGCGGCGCGGGCCGCTTCGGTCAGCTGATCGATCGCCTGGTTGCGCGTGTAGTCGGTGGCGGGTGGTTCGGGCCGGGCCAGCTTGCCTCCGACCGTGGCGGCCAGGTTCCAGTCGACCGCACGGCCGACGGAGAAGCTGGACTTCGCGGCCGGGCTCATGTGCGGCATCCGCACGAGCGCAGCGTCGCGGCGACGGCATCGAGCGCGGTGCGTCCCGACGGGCCCGCCTCGTTGGAGAGCAACGCGAACGTCAGGACGCGTCCGCTCGCGTCGGTCACGACACCGGCCAGCGAGTTGGTGGCGGTCAGCGATCCGGTTTTGGCGCGCAGGAACCCGAGGGCGGCGCGCCCGGCGGCGGTGTCGAGGTAGCGGTTCGACAGCGTGCCGCTGCCGCCCGCGATGGGCAGCAGGTCGACCAGTGGGCGCAACTTGGGTTCCGTGTCGCCGGCGGCGGCGTTGACCACCCCGTCGAGCGTCAAGGCGGTCAACCGGTCGTCGACCGATAGCCCGCTCGAATCCACCAGGTGCACTCCCCCAGTGTCGATGTCCGCCCTCTCCAGGGCATTGAGCACCGCGCCGACGGCACCGTCGAAACTCTGCGGCCGGTGCAGCGCCGCGGCCACCTGACGGCCGGTCGACTCGGCCATCACGTTGTCGGACGCGTTCATCAGGTCTCGCAACCGCTCCATCAACGGCGGGGACTGCACAGACGCAATCTCCTTGCCCGTGGCCGCCGACGGCAGCACGGTGACCGTCGCCGGATCGACGTGCAACGCCACCGCCAGCGCACGGCCGGCGTCCAGGGCGGGCGTCCGCGAGCGCGCGGAGTCCACGCTGACCGGCTGGGTGCGGCCACCGTCGAGCATCACCGACTCCATCGGAGCGATGTCCCCGCCGTCGATGTCCAGCGGATCCCAGCCGGGAGCCATCGTCGGACCGCTGTAAGCGCTGACGTCGACCTGCACGGTACGGACGGCCACCCCGCTGCGCCGCACCTGGTCGGCGAGGTCGACGATGCGCGCGGCGTCGCGATACCAGGTGTCCTGGCCCCGGGGCGCGGCCGACAGCGTGGGATCACCGCCCCCGACCAGCACGACCACCCCCGGGGAGGTGGACAGCACGCGCGTCGTCAACCGGGCGTCACGGTCGAGGGTGAGCAGCGCCGCGGCGGTGGTCAGGACCTTGTTGACCGATGCGGGCTGCATCGGTACGTGCGCGCCCTGGGCCCACAGTTCCTGGCCGCTGAACGCGTCGGTGACGCGGCCGGTGAACTTGCCGAGGTTCGGGTCGGCCAGCGCGGGCGCCAGCGCGGCGGCCAGCCCGGCGGGCGTGGGCTCGTCGGCGGTGTCGGAGACCGGCACAACGCCCGGCCTGGCGGTGGCCGGTGCGGGTGCGGGTTCGACGGCGACCTTCTGCGGCGTCGGCCGGTTGGCCAGCAGCGCGGCCGCCGTCACGACAGCCGCGATCACCAGCACAACCACCACCCCGACCACCGCGTAGGTGGATCGCCGCCACCGAGTGGGCCGCAAACGCTTCTCCTGCCCTCGACCGACAACCCGAGCCAGGTCTGTAGTGCAGGGTATCGCTCGTTTAGTGTTGAGCCGCGTCGCCGGCGGGCGGCCCCAGGTCAGCACACATTCGACACATTAGGAGACGCGGCGGTGCAGTTCGACGTCCTCATCGAGATCCCGAAGGGTTCCCGCAACAAGTACGAGGTGGACCACGAGACCGGCAGGGTGAAGCTGGACCGGTATCTGTTCACCGCATTCGGTTACCCGGCCGACTACGGCTACATCGAGGACACCCTCGGCGAGGACGGCGACCCGCTGGACGCGCTGGTGCTGCTGCCCGAGCCGGTGTTCCCCGGGTGCATCGTCGAGGCCCGCCCGGTCGGGATGTTCCAGATGACCGACGAGCAGGGCGGCGACGACAAGGTGTTGTGCGTGCTCGCCGACGACCCGCGGTGGGAGCACGTCAGAGACCTCTCCGACATCTCGGACTTCGAGCTCGACGGCATCAGGCACTTCTTCGTGCACTACAAGGACCTCGAGCCGGGCAAGTTCGTCAAGGCGGCCGACTGGGTGGGCCGCGAGGCGGCCGAGGCCGAGGTGAAGCGCTCGATCGAACGGTTCAAGTCCGCGGGTCACTGAGGACGACGATCAAGCGGCGTGGGGGTACCGCCCGCTTGCGGGGGAGAGTCCGAACGTCAAACACTGACACTGAGCACCAGGCCGCGGCCAGAATTTGCGTGGCCGTAACACGGCGTAACGCCGGCGTGCTCTGCGCGTCCGATCATGACGGTGTGTTCCTGCATCAAGGTATCGGCCTGCAGGCATTCAACGCGATGCCGATGCGGCGGGCCGTGCACGCGGTCTACGAGTGCTGCTACAGCGTGCCGCTGGCGGCCGACCTGGCCCGCGCCCGCCCGTTCGAGAGTCACGATGCGCTGTTCCGCCTCGCCGACTCGCTGCTGTTCGGACTCGGCGAGCAGTCGATCGACTCGATCCTGCAGGCCTACCCGGACGTCGGCCGTCGGCCGGGCAGCGAGAAGTCGCAGGCCGAGCAGTGCGCTATCGCCGACGAGCGACCGGAGGTGATGGCCGAACTCGGCGGGGCGTCGAAGGCCTACCTCGAGCACTTCGGGTTCGGCTTCGTGATGTTCGTCAACGGCTACCGTGCCGACGACGTCCTGGCCACGATGCGCGACCGCCTCCACAACGACTACGAGACGGAACGCAAGATCGTCCGCAACGAACTGGCCCGCATCAACCGCACCCGGCTCGAACGGATGCTCGGCCCCGAGGGTGGTTACGACAACTGGTGAGCCGCCGGGGGTCGCATAGGCTTCCCCGGTGAGCGTGAACGACGTGGTGCACGGCCATTGCGACGCCCGCTTCGAACGCCTCGCCGACGCGCTGGCCGAGGAACTGGCCGCCGGTGAGGAACTGGGCGCCTCGATCGCCGTGGACATCGGCGGCGAACTGGTGGCCGACATCTGGGGCGGATCCGCCGACCGCGCGAAGACCCGACCGTGGCAGCGGGACACGATCGTCAACGTCTGGTCGTGCACCAAGACGCTCACCGCGATGGCCGCGCTGATCCTCGTCGACCGCGGCGCGCTGGACCCGTTCGCGCCGGTCGCGGACTACTGGCCGGAGTTCGCCGCGAACGGCAAGCGGCACATCGAGGTGCGTCATCTGCTGTCGCACACCTCGGGTGTGTCGGGGTGGCAGACGCCGTTTCCCGTCGAGCGCATCTACGACTGGGCCGCGGCGACCGCACACCTCGCCCGTCAGCAGCCGTGGTGGGAACCGGGCACCGCGTCGGGGTACCACGCGATGAACTACGGCCACCTCGTCGGCGAGGTCGTCCGGCGGATCACCGGCAAGTCGCTGAAAGAGGTTGTCCGCGAAGAGATCTCCGAGCCCCTCGGCGCCGACGTGCAGATCGGGGCGCGCACCGAGGACTTCGGCCGCATCGCAGAACTGGTCGCGCCGCCGGCGCGCGATCTGCACCTCGACCGGCTGCCGCCCGACCACCCGGCGGTGCTCACGTTCGCGGCGTTCCCACCCGGCGCCTACGGCGTCGCCGTCGCGGAGACGCCGCAGTGGCGGCAGGCCGACATCGGCGGCGCCAACGGCCACGGCAACGCGCGCGGCCTGGTCCGCGCGCTGACGCCGATTTCCCTCGGCGGCAGCGCGTTCGGCGTCGACCTGTTGTCACCCGAGACGGTCGAGCTGATCTTCACCGAGCAGTCCAACGGGGTCGACCAGGTGCTGTTCGAACCGCTGCGGTTCGGGATCGGCTTCGGTCTGCCCACCCCGCGCAGCGTGCCCGCGGTCCCCGACGGCAGGGTCTGCTGGTGGGGCGGCTGGGGCGGCTCGCTGGTCGTGATGGACCTCGACCGGCGCGCCACCTTCGCCTACGTGATGAACAAGATGGGTCCGGGCACGACCGGCAATGCCCGCACGAACCGCTACGCGCGGCTGGTGAACGCGGCGCTCGAGGACGCGCGGGCCTGACCGCGCGTCAGCGGGTGGAATCCGTCTGCGGGTCCGGGGCCGGATCGGCGCTCTCCGGCTCCTCGTCGTTCTTGCGCACGTCGTGCACCCGCGTCTTGTACAGGCTGGCGACGGTGGTGATGAACAGCGTGACGACGATGACGCCGAGACTCAGCAGCGTCGGGATCTCCGGGACCGCGACGGGCTCGCCGCCGTTGATGAACGGCACTTCGTTCTCGTGCAGCGCATGCAGCAGCAGCTTCACGCCGATGAAAGCCAGGACGAACGCGAGACCCTGCGACAGGTACACCAGCCGCTTGAGCATGTCGCCGAGCAGGAAGTACAGCTGGCGCAGGCCCATCAACGCGAACACGTTGGCGGTGAACACCAGGTAGGGCTCCTGGGTCAGGCCGTAGATCGCCGGGATCGAGTCCAGCGCGAAGATCAGGTCGGTGGTACCCAGCGCGACGATCACCAGGAACATCGGCGTCATGAGTCGCGAGCCGTTCTCCTTCACCCACAGCTTGACGCCGTCCCAGTTGTCGGTGAACTTCAGCCGCTTCTGGGCGAAGCGCACCACCGCGTTGTCACCGTCGTCGTCGTGGTCGCTGTCGCGGACCAGCTTGAGCGCGGTGTAGACCAGGAACGCGCCGAAGATGTAGAAGACCCACGAGAACTGCTCGATGGCCACGGCGCCCAGCGCGATGAAGATGCCGCGGAAGATCAGCGCCAGGATGATGCCGACCAGCAGCGCCTGCTGCTGGTACACCCTCGGCACCTTGAAGCTGGCCATGATGATCAAGAAGATGAACAGGTTGTCCACCGACAGGCTGTACTCGGTGAGCCACCCGGCGAAGAACTCGACGCCGTACTGGTGGCCGTGGAAGAACAGCGTCCACAACCCGAACGCCACCGCCAGGCCGATGTAGACCGTCAGGGCGATACCCGTCTCGCGCTTGGACGGTTCGTGCGGGCGGCGCCCGATCACGACCACATCGAAGAGCAGGATGGCGATGGTCACGCTGAGCGTGATGCCCCACTCGAGTGCACTGACGTTCATCGAACCTCCGGTCGTCGTTCAACGCCGGAGGTCTCTTCCACCGCCGTCGACGAGTCTCGACGGTCGGCCCACGGCACCGGTGATCCGAGGCGGACGACGTGGTGACGACACCGTGGCGAAGGAATACTCCCCTCCAAGCCGGCCATTCTGCCAGGCGGATGCCCGACACGCGAAACCAGACGCCCGACGGCACGAGCAGACCCCGGGCGCTGAGTAGTTTGTACCCGTGACAGCAGCGGATCCAACCCCGCAGATCCCCGATCAGTACGTGCTGTCGTCGTCCGCGCCGCAGGCACGCACCCTGATCGACATCCTCTACGAGACCGCGCGCCGCCACCCCGACGCGCCGGCCCTCGACGACGGCACCGTGCAGCTCACCTACGCCGAGCTGATCGCCGACGTCGAGGACAGCGTCGCGTGGCTCGCCGCCCGCGGTATCGGCCGCGGCGACCGCATCGGCATCCGGATGCCGTCGGGCAGCTATGCCCTCTACGTCGCGATCCTCGCGACGCTGGCGACCGGCGCCGCCTACGTCCCCGTCGACGCCGACGACCCGCCCGAACGCGCCGAACTGGTGTTCCACGAGGCCGGCGTCGTCGCGATCATCACCGAGCGCGGGCTGGTCCGCGGGCCGGGCTCCTCGCGGGGCTGGCGCGCGACGGCGCCGCTGAGCCGCGACGACGCGTGGATCATCTTCACCTCCGGCTCGACCGGCACCCCGAAGGGCGTGGCCGTCACGCACCGCAGCGCCGCCGCGTTCGTCGACGCCGAGGCGCAGATCTTCGTGCGGGACGCTCCGCTCGGCCCCGGCGATCGGGTCCTCGCCGGGCTGTCCGTGGCGTTCGACGCGTCCTGCGAGGAGATGTGGCTGGCATGGCGGCACGGCGCCTGCCTGGTGCCCGCGCCGCGCTCGCTGGTGCGCAGCGGCATGGACCTGGGCCCCTGGCTGGTGTCCCGCGACATCACCGTCGTGTCCACGGTGCCCACGTTGGCGTCGCTGTGGCCGGCCGAGGCGCTGGAAGCGGTGCGACTGCTGATCTTCGGCGGCGAGGCGTGCCCGCCCGAGCTGGCCGGGCGGTTGGCCGTGGACGGGCGCGAAGTCTGGAACACCTACGGGCCCACCGAGGCGACCGTCGTGGCGTGCGCGGCGCGCCTGACCGGCTCGGGACCGGTGAGCATCGGGCTGCCGCTGCCGGGATGGGACCTGGCCGTCGTCGACGGTCAGGGCGAACCCGTTGGCATGGGCGAGGTCGGCGAGTTGGTGATCGGCGGGGTCGGGCTGGCGCGCTACCTGGACCAGGACAAGGACGCCGAGAAGTACGCGGCCATGCCGTCCCTGGCGTGGAGCCGCGCCTACCGCAGCGGCGATCTCGTGCGCCTGGAGTTCGACGGGCTGTACTTCGTCGGCCGCGCCGACGATCAGGTCAAGGTCGGCGGACGGCGGATCGAGCTCGGCGAGGTCGACACCGCGCTGGTGCACCTGCCGAACGTCACCGGCGGCGCGGCCGCCGTACGCCGCACGCCCAGCGGCACACCGCTGCTGGTGGGATACGTCGTCGTCGCTCCCGGTGCCGCGTTCGACGTCGCCGACGCCCGCGCCCGGCTGTCCGCGACGCTGCCCGCAGCGCTGGTGCCGCGGCTGGTGGTCGTCGACGAGCTGCCCACCCGCACGTCGGGCAAGGTCGATCGCGACGCGCTGCCGTGGCCGGTGCGCGGGAGCGGTGCCGACGAGGGCCACGGCACCGAGCTCGGCGGCACGCTGGGCTGGCTCGCCGGTCTGTGGCAGGAGGTGCTGGCCGCACCGGTCGACGGACCGGAGGCCGACTTCTTCGCCCTCGGCGGCGGTTCGCTGTCGGCCGCGCAGCTGGTCGCCGCGCTGCGCAAGCGCTATCCGCAGGTGACGGTCGCCGAGCTGTACGACCATCCGCGGCTGGGCTCGCTGGCCGGTTACCTCGACGAGCTCGCTCCGCCGCCGGAGGTGCAGACCCGCGACGTCACACCGGTCCCCCGGCTCACCCAGGCGGTGCAGGTGGCGCTGACGGTGCCGCTGGCCGTGCTGACCGGGATCCAGTGGATCGTGTGGCTCGCGGTCGCCAACAACCTCGCCGCGCAGATGCACCTGGTGCCGTGGGCGCGGCCGGTCAGCTGGTGGTGGATCCTCGCGGGCTTCCTCGTGTTCGTCTCGCCCCCGGGGCGGATGGCCATCGCCGCGTTCGGCGCCCGGGTGCTTCTGGGCAACCTGGCGCCGGGCACCTATCGCCGCGGCGGCTCCGTGCACCTGCGGGTGTGGCTCGCCGAGCGGCTGGCCGCCGCCAGCGGCGCCGAGAACATGGCCGGAGCCCCGTGGCTGGTGTATTACGCACGCGCGCTGGGCAATTCAGTGGGCAGCGGAGTCGATCTGCACTCCGCGCCGCCGGTGACCGGCATGCTGACACTGGGACATCGCTGCTCGATCGAGCCCGAGGTCGACTTGAGCGGGCACTGGATCGACGGCGACTCCTTCCACGTCGGCCCGATCACGGTCGGCAACGACGCCACGGTCGGAGCGAGGACGACGCTGCTGCCCGGCGCGGTGGTCGGCAAGAACGCCGACGTGGCCCCCGGCTCCGGCGTGGTGGGCAAGGTCAAGAACGGCCAGTACTGGAAGGGCTCGCCGGCGGTGAAGTCCGGCAAGGCCAAACACCCGTGGCCGGATCACCGGCCGCCGCGGGCACCGCTGTGGGTGGCGGTGTTCGGGATCACGTCGCTGCTGCTGGGTGCGTTGCCGGTGACAGCGCTGGCGGCCGGCCTGGCGGTGATCGGCTGGGGCGTGCGCGGCACCGCCTCGCTGAGCGCGGCGATCGTGCCCGCGCTGGTGTGGCTGGTGCCCGCGACGGCGGCCGCGGTGGCGGTGTACGCGGTGTTGACGGTGCTCGGTGTGCGGTTGCTCTCGATCGGGCTCGACGAGGGGTATCACCCCGTGCGCAGCCGCCCCGGCTGGCAGCTGTGGGCGACCGAACGGCTGATGGACGCCGCCCGCAACTATCTGTTCCCGGTGTACGCCGGCCTGCTGACGCCGTGGTGGTTGCGGCTGCTGGGCGCGAAGGTCGGCCGCGGTACCGAGATCTCGACCGCGCTGATGATCCCGAAGTTCACCGTCGTCGAGGACAGCGCGTTCCTCGCCGACGACACCATGGTCGCGTCCTACGAACTCGGCGGCGGCTGGATCCACGTCGCCCGGGCCACCGTCGGCAAAAGGGCGTTCCTCGGGAACTCCGGCATCACCCAGCCTGGGCGCCGGGTGCCCGACGACGGCCTGGTCGCGGTGCTGTCGGCCACGCCGCACAAGGCCAAGGCCGGATCGTCGTGGCTGGGCAGCCCGCCGGTACGGCTGCGGCGCCAGCCGACCGCCGCCGACGCGTTGCGCACCTTCCACCCCTCCTCGCGGCTGAAAGCCTTGCGCGCCACGGTGGAGACGTTCCGCTTCGTGCCCGTGGTCGTGACGTTCGCGCTCGGGGTGGCGGTGTTCTTCGGTGTCCAGGCGGTGGCCGTCTCCGTCGGCTGGGCGTGGACGATCCCGGCCGCCGGGCTGATCCTGCTGGCCGCCGGCGCGGTCGCGGGCGGCGTCGCGGTCGGCGCGAAATGGCTTGTGGTTGGGCGGATCACCGCGATCGAACACCCGCTGTGGTCGGCGTTCGTGTGGCGCAACGAGGTGTCGGACACCTTCGTCGAGACCGTCGCGGCGCCGTGGTTCGCCCGCGCCGCAACGGGTACACCCGTGATGAATCTGTGGCTGCGGGGGCTGGGCGCGAAGATCGGACGCGGAGTGTGGTGTGAGACGTACTGGCTTCCCGAAGCCGACCTGGTGACCCTCGGCGACGGCGCCACCGTCAACCGCGGCTGCGTCGTGCAGACACACCTGTTCCACGACCGGATCATGCGGATGGACACCGTCGTCCTCGAGTCGGGCGCCACCCTCGGCCCGCACTGCGTCGCGCTGCCCGCGGCACGACTGGGCGCCGGAGCCACCGTCGGCCCGGCATCACTGGTGATGCGTGGCGACGAGGTGCCGCCGTCGACGCGCTGGCAGGGCAACCCGATCGCGCCGTGGTACCCCCCGCGCAAGAAGCGCGACGCGTCCCCCGAACCCAAGCGCAAGAAGCCAGCCGCGGCGTGACAGGACGCAGACGGGCGGCCAAGAAGGGCGCGCCACCGGTCATCGACCCCTACCTTCCCGCCACCGGGAACTTCGGCTACCGCGTGTCGCGCTACGAACTCGACCTCGAGTACAAGGTCGCGATCAACCGTCTGCACGGGTCGGCGACCATCACCGCGGTCACCCTGGCCGAATTGAAGACCTTCACCCTCGACCTGTCCGACGCGCTGTCGGTGTCGAAGGTGACCGTCAACGGCAAGCGGCCGGCACAGTTCAAGACCTCGGGCGGCAAGCTGCACATCAGCCTGGCCGACCGACTGCCCGCCGGGGCGGCGATGACGATCGCGGTGCGCTACGGCGGAACGCCCCGCCCCATCCGATCCCTCTGGGGTGACGTCGGTTTCGAGGAGCTCACCGAGGGCGTTCTGGTCGCCGGGCAACCCAACGGGGCCGCCTCGTGGTTCCCATGCGACGACCATCCCAGCGCCAAGGCCAGCTTTCGGATCGAAATCGCGACGGAGACACCGTATTTCGCGATCGCCAACGGAAAGCTGCTGAGCCGGCGGGCGCGTGCGGGCATGACGACGTGGACCTACGAACAAGTCGAGCCCACGTCGACGTATCTGATCACGCTGCAGATCGGTGCGTACGGCAGACACCGGATGTCGAAGAACGGCGTCGAGATCTTCTCCGTGCTGCCCGACCGGCTGCGCGAGGACTTCGACCACGACTTCGGCCGCCAGCCGCAGATGATGAAGCTGTTCGTCAAGTTGTTCGGCCCCTACCCGCTCTCGACCGGTTACACCGTGGTGGTGACCGACGACGATCTCGAGATTCCCCTCGAGGCACAGGGCATTTCGATCTTCGGCGCGAACCACTGCGACGGCAGGCGCGGTTCGGAACGGCTGATCGCCCACGAGATGGCTCACCAGTGGTTCGGCAACTCGGTCACCGTCCAGCGCTGGCGCCACATCTGGCTGCACGAGGGCTTCGCCTGCTACGCGGAGTGGCTGTGGTCCGAGCACTGCGGGGAGGAGAGCGCCGACGAACTCGCCGCGCACTACCACCAGCGGTTGACGAACGCGCCGCAGAACCTGGTGCTGGCGGACCCCGGACCGCGCGACATGTTCGACGACCGCGTCTACAAGCGAGGCGCGCTCACGCTGCACGTGCTGCGCCGGCAGATCGGTGACGACAACTTCTTCGCGCTGCTCAAGGAGTGGACCGCCCGGCACCGGCACGGCAGCGTCGTCACCGACGACTTCACCGGCCTCGCCGCGCACTACGCCGAGGTGTCGCTGCGCCCGCTGTGGACTGCGTGGCTGTACTCGCCCGAGGTGCCGCCGCTGGACGCGTGGGCGTGACCGACGCGACCGCCGGTCCGTCGGGCGCGGTGACCCGCGGCAGCGTGGTCCGCGTCGGTGCGGCGACCGGGGTGTCGGCCCTCTGCGGGTACGCGGTGCTCTATCTGGCCGCCCGGGACCTCGCCCCGGCCGGGTTCTCCGTCTTCGGAGTGTTCTGGGGCGCTTTCGGGCTGGCCAGCGGTGCCGCGTTCGGTCTGCTGCAGGAGACCACCCGCGAGGTCAGGAACCGCCGCACCGCGCCGCATGGAGGTGAGCAGACGCGCCCCATGCGGGTGGCCGCCGGGGTCGGGCTCGCCGCCGCCGTGCTGATCGCGGTCAGCGCGCCGCTGTGGTCGGCGCACGTCTTCGCCGCCGACGGGCTGCTCAGCGTCGCGCTGCTGAGCCTCGGGCTGGCGGGGTTCTGCCTGCACACCACGCTGCTCGGGCTGCTGGCGGGGCTGGACCGGTGGTCGGGCTACGGCGCGCTGATGGTCACCGACGCGCTCGCGCGGGTGGCGGTGGCCGCGGTGACGTTCGCGGTCGGCTGGGGTCTGGGCGGATACCTGTGGGCGACCGTCGCCGGCTCGGTCGGCTGGCTGCTGATGATCCTCGTCTCCCCGGCGACGCGGGCGGTGGCGCGGTTGTCGACGCCGGGTGGCACGGGGGCGTTCCTGCGCGGCACCGGCCACTCGATCGCCGCGGCCGGCGCCAGCGCGGTGCTCGTGATGGGCTTCCCGGTGCTGCTGAAGGCCACGTCCGGGGACCTCGGCGCGGCGGGCGGTGTGGTGATCCTGGCCGTGACGCTGACCCGGGCTCCGCTGCTGGTGCCCCTGACCGCGATGCAGGGCAACCTGATCGCCCACTTCGTCGACCAGCGTGCCCATCGGCTCCGGGCGCTGGTGACGCCCGCGGTCCTGGTGGGTGTGCTCGGCGCGGTCGGGGTGACGCTGGCGGCGACGTTCGGGCCGTGGCTGCTGCGGGAGGCCTTCGGAGCGCAGTATCAGGCCGCCGGCGCGCTGCTCGGGTGGTTGACCGCCGCGGCGGTGGCGATCGCGCTGCTGACGTTGACCGGCGCGGCGACCGTCGCCGCGGCCCTGCACCGCGCCTACGCGACCGGTTGGGTGTCGGCGACCGTGGCCTCGGCGCTTCTGCTCCTGCTGCCGGTGGAGCTCGAGGTCCGCACGGTCGTCGCGCTGCTGTGTGGACCGCTGATCGGAATCGCCGTTCACCTGGCCGCCCTTGCCCAGGTCCACGCCGTCTGAGCGTGTACTTTGTTGCGCATCGGCACCTCGGACACGCGCTATCAGGACGTCTGGATCGTCATCCCCGCCTACCGGGAGGCGACCGTGGTCGGCGACGTCGTCGCCGAGGTGCGCGCGGTGTTCCCGCACGTGGTGTGCGTCGACGACGGCAGCGACGACCGCACCGGTGCTGAGGCCCTACGGGCCGGTGCCCATGTCGTGACCCACCCCGTGAACCTCGGCCAGGGGGCGGCCATCCAGACCGGGGTGGAGTACGCGCGCCGGCAGCCGGGTGCGGCGGTCTTCGCGACGTTCGACGCCGACGGCCAGCACCGCGTCGCCGACCTCGTCCGGATGATCGACAGGCTTCGCGCCAGCGGTGTCGACCTTCTCGTCGGAACGCGCTTCGCCGGAGCCGCGAGCACCACCCCGCCGGTCAAGAAGGCCGTGCTGCGCGCCGCGGCGCGGTTGAGTCCGCGCAACCGCCGGCTCGGGCTGACCGACGCGCACAACGGGCTGCGAGTGTTCAACAGACGGGTGGCCGAGCAGCTCGAGATCACGATCAACGGTATGGGACACGCCAGCGAGTTCATCGCGCTCGCGCACGAAAACCATTGGCGGGTGGGCGAAGAACCCGTCGACATCGTCTACACCGACTATTCGAAGTCCAAGGGCCAACCGTTGCTCAACGGGGTGAACATCGTCTTCGACGGCCTGCTACGGAAAAGGACGACTCGATGAACTGGATCCAGGTGCTGCTGATCGCGTCGGTGCTGGCGCTGCTGGTGTATCTGCTGCGCTCACGCAGCAACGCGCGGTCCAAAGCATGGGTGAAGGTCGGTTACGTCCTGTTCGTGATCGCCGGGATCTATGCGATCGTACGGCCCGACGACACCACCGTGATCGCGAATTGGGTTGGGGTGGCCCGTGGTACGGATCTGATGGAGTACGTCTTGATCGTGGCGTTCGCGTTCACCACGCTGTCGACGTACATGCGCTTCAAGGACATCGAGCTCAAATACGCGCGGCTGGCACGCGCCGTGGCGTTGCAGAACGCCCAGGCGCCCGAGCAGGGCTGAACGTCAGCCGCGGTCGCGGAAGAACGCGACCGTGCGCGCGATCCCGTCTGCGAGCGCGACCTGCGGACGCCATCCGAGCACCGATTCCGCGCGGCTGAAGTCCAGACAGGAGCGGCGCAGATCGCCGAGCCGCGGCGGCTGGAAGTCCGGTTCGTCCGGCGCGCCCGCAGCCCGGGCGATCTCCGTATGCATCTCGCGCGTGGAAGTTTCCACCCCGGTCCCGACGTTGAAGCGCTGCCCTCCCCCGGCGTCACCGGACGCCCGGACGAACGCGTCGACGACGTCGTCGACAAAGACGTAGTCGCGGGTGTCGCTGCCGTCACCGAAGATCTTGGTCGGCCGCCCGGCCAGGAGTGCTTGGGCGAAGATCGCCACCACACCGGCCTCACCGTGCGGGTCCTGGCGGGGTCCGTACACGTTGGCGGGCGCGATGTGCGAACAGTCCAGCCCGTACAGGTTGCGGAACATGCCGAAGTAGACCTCGCCGCAGACCTTGCTCGCCGCGTAGGGCGATGTCGGGTCCACGGGCATGTCCTCGTTGGTGGGGTATCCGGGCGGGACGCCGTAGATGGAGCCGCCCGACGAGGTGTGCACGATCTTGCGCACCCCCGCCCGGCGCGCCGCTTCGGCCAGCCGAACCGTGCCGACGACGTTGACGCTGGAGTCGAACGCCGGGTCGTCCACGGAGAGCTTGACCGAGATCTGCGCGGCGAGATGGAAGACGACCTCCGGCTTGACCTCGGCCAGCAGCGCGACCAGGTCCGCGTCGACGATGTCGGCCTTGACGAACTCGAAGTCGTCGCTGCGTTCGGCGGCACCGAGGTTCTCGCTGCGGCCCGAGCTGAGGTCGTCGAGCCCGACGACGGAGTGACCGTCCGCCAGCAGCCGATCTACCAGCGTCGATCCGATGAACCCGGCTGCTCCGGTGACCAGTGTGCGCACGCGGGACACCCTACCGGTGGGCCGCCGAGACGGGCTGCATCCGTACAGTCGGACGCGACATGAGGGCCGACGAGCGCTTGCGCGAGGAGCAGGTGATGAACGAGCGCTTGCGCAAGGAGCAGAGTAACTGGGTCGCCCGCGCCGCCGTCGCGCTGATCGCGCTGCAGCTGATCATCCGGGCGGTGCTGGCGTTCGGCGGCTACTTCTACTGGGACGACCTGATCCTTGTCGGCCGGGCCGGCACACAAGGCTTGCTGTCGCCGGGCTACCTGTTCGACGACCACGACGGTCACGTCATGCCCGGCGCGTTTCTCGTCGCCGGCGCCATCACCCGCCTCTCACCGCTGAACTGGGTGGGGCCGGCGATCAGCCTCGTGGTGCTCGCGCTGCTGGCGTCGCTGGCGCTGCTGCGGGCACTGCATGTGATCCTGGGCTGGCGTCCAGTGCTGTTGGTGCCGTTGACCTTCGCGCTGTTCACCCCGTTGGCGGTGCCGGGCTTCGCGTGGTGGTCCGCGGCGCTGAACTCGCTTCCGATGCTCACCGCGATGGCGTGGGTGTGCGCCGACGCGATCCTGTTGGTGCGCACTGGAAGGCAGCGCTACGCGGTGACCGGCACGCTGGCCTACCTTTGCGGTCTGCTGTTCTTCGAGAAGACGGCGATCGTGCCGTTCGTGGCGTTCACCGTCGCCGCGCTGTACGGCCACGTGACGTCGTCGGCATCAGTGCGGGAGATATGGCGTCGGGGCATGCGGCTCTGGGTGGTGTCGCTGGCGCTGACCGCCGGATGGATCGGCGTGTACCTGCTGGTCGTCGATCAGCAGCGCTGGTCCTTCGACCTACCGATGACCTGGGATCTGCTGTCGCGGTCGTTCACTCACGGCATCGTGCCGGGACTCGTCGGCGGGCCCTGGGATTGGCAGCGATGGGCGCCGGCGTCGCCGTGGGCGACCCCGCCCGTGGCGGTGATGGTGCTCGGCTGGGTCGCCCTCGGGTGTGTGGTCGCGGTGACGCTCGTCCGCAAACAGCGCATCGGACCGGTGTGGGGCGCGGCGCTGGCGTACGCGGTGGCCTGCCAGGTGCCGATCTATCTGATGCGGTCTTCGCGGTTCACCGCGCTGGAGTTGGCGCAGACCCTTCGCTATCTGCCCGACCTGGTCGTCGTGCTGGCGCTGCTGGCCGCCGTCGGGTTGTGCGCACCGAACCGACCGCGACGGGGGTGGCTCGACGCCGCACGCCGCAGGACGGTGGTAACCGTCTGTCTGGCCGTCGTTTTCGTGGCGAGCTGTCTCTATTCCACGGCGACGTTCCTCACCAGTTGGCGGGACAACCCGGCGCAACCGTACCTGCAGAACGCGCGCGCCGGACTGGCTGCCGCACACGCCGCGTCCGACGCGCCCATGCTCGACCAGGAGGTCGATCCGCTGGTGCTGCAGCGGGTGGCGTGGCCGGAGAACCTGGCATCGCACATGTTCGCGCTGCTCCCTGACAGACCCGAATTCACCTCCGCCACAAGCCTGCTGCGAATGCTCGATCCGGCGGGCAACCTGGTCGACGCCAAGGTCACCTGGGTGCGCAGTATCCGTCCCGGGCCCGCCCCGCAATGCGGCTATCTGGTGCAGCCCGACTTCCCGGTGCGCATGCCGCTCGACGGGCCGCTGCTTCCCGCCGATTGGACCGCCGAGATCAATTACCTCGCCAACAGTGACGGCTCGATGATGCTGTCGCTGAGCGAGGGTCCCGAGGTGAAAGTTCCTGTGCGGCCGGGACTCAACCGCGTCTACGTGCGGCTGCCCGGCGCAGGCGACGCGATCACCGTCCGCGCGAACACCGCAGCGCTGTCGGTGTGCGTGGCGGCGGGGCCCGTCGGATTCGTGGCACCGAGGTAGTCGGGGCGGGGAACTACCTTCGGTGAAGGCGCGCCCCAACGCCTTTGTCGACGGTCTGAACTCGCGCGACCCGAAAGACGTTGATTTGCTGCGCAATATCAGCGCAGTGCCCGGCGCCGAGAAGGGCAAAGCGCACATCGACCAGAACATCGTGGCCGTGTCGAGCCTCCACGAGACGTAGCGGTTCGCCATGAGCGTCGTGCAAGCCTGCCCTACGTGGCCCCGAAGTGCCGCACGATCGGCGTAATGGCTACACCGTCGGGTATGGGCGGAAGCAGCTCTGCTGACCGAGCCCTCACAGCTGGTACGACGAACGTGGCACTGTGGGCGCATGACAGACGTACGCGAAGAGGGTTACCGGGTATTCCGCGAAATGTTGCCGGACGCACTGCCAGAGGGAGGACTCCCCCGCGGTGGTTTCGGCGACGAACTGCTCGAGATCGGCATCGACAACGTGTTCGGCAGGCTGTGGGCCCGCGAGGGGCTCTCCCGCCGGGACCGCAGCCTGGTGACGATGGGCATCCTGATCGCGCTGGGTGCCCACGACGAATTCGGCTATCACGTGCAGATCGCCCGCACCAACGGTCTCACCGACGACGAGATCGCCGAGGTGATCTATCACTCGAGCGGGTATGCCGGGTTCCCCGCCGCCAACACCGCGTGCCGGATCGCCCGACAGGTGCTCGAGGGGTAGAGATCCGTCATGACCTCCGTACGCCGGCTCGCCCGCCGCGAGCGCGAGCGATTCGCCGACCTGCTGACCGGCCTGACCGCTGAGCAGTGGGCGGCGCCGAGCCTGTGCCCGGGATGGTCCGTGCGCGACGTGGCGGCCCACACGATCGGCTATCTCGACCAGAGCCGGATTGCGCTTCTGGTCAACATGATCCGGTCCCGCGGCGACGTCGACCGCCTCAACGCCCGCCTGCTGCCCGCCTACGCTGCGTTGACGCCGACCCGTCTCGTCGAGTTAATGCACCGTAACGCCAGATCGTCAGGCGCGGGAGCGCTCTACGGCGGTCGGGTGGCACTGATCGAATGTGTGGTCCATCAGCAGGACATCCGCCGCCCGCTCGGACTGTCGGAGCCGGTGTCGGAGGACGCGCTTCGCGCGTCGCTGAACTACGCGCGGATCAGTCCCGTCATCGGGGGCGCTCGCCGCATCCGCGGCAAGCGCCTGGTGGCCACGGACATGGAGTGGTCGGCCGGCCGCGGACCCGAGCTGCGGGGCCCCGGAGAAGCCCTGCTGCTGGCAATGACGGGACGCCTCGATGCGGTGCGCGGCGAATTGGCCGGCGAGGGCATGCCGCGCCGGTGAACCACCGTCGGGCGAGATTCTGAGCCGCTGGCGATCCGAGCCCATGCCTTCGGCGACACACGAGCCAGAAGAGTCACCATCGAGCACGCCGCTTTCGTCACCGATGTCCTGAGACCGTTCGGAATTTGTCGGTGGTCGAATGTATGTTCGAGTAATGGTGTTGGGGGATCTGCAGGGCGCGGTCACCGCGTTGCTCGGCGCCTTCGATGAGGTGGCCGACTGCGAGGTCGATCTGGCGACCTCCACGGAGCTGGTGGGGGTGCTCGATGAGCTCGAGACGCTGTGGTGCCGGCTGCCCGCGGTGAGGCACCGGCTGTTGGCCCGCCTGCAAACCGAGACCACCCCGCAGCAGCTGGGCGCCAAATCCTGGAAAGACGCGCTCGCGATCCGGTGGCGGATCTCCACCTCGGAGGCGCACCGCCGGCTGACCGACACTGCTTTGTTGGCGCCCCGCCAAGCCGTGACCGGGCCCTCGCTGCCGCCGGTGTTGCCGGCCACCGCGGCCGCTCAGGCCCACGGGCTGATCAACGGCGAACACGTCGAGGTGATCCGCAAAGCCGTCCACCGGTTACCCGGCTTCGTCGACACCGCCACCCGCGAACAGTTCGAGGTCGACCTGGTGCGCCTCGCGGTCGGAGTCGGCCCCAAAGAACTCCACGACACCGCCGAACGCACACTGTTCCTGCTCGACCAGGACGGCCCCGAACCCGACGACACCGAACGCGCCCGCACCCGCGCCGTGGTCAAACACAAACAACGCCGCGACGCGATGACCGACCTGACCGCCACCCTGAACCCCCAAGCGTGGGCGGTGTGGGAAGCCATCTTCGCCAAATACGCCGCCCCGGGCATGTGCAACCCCGACGACCCCCACCCCTGCACCACCGGCACCCCGACCCAAGCCCAGATCGACAACGACCACCGCAGCCTGGCCCAACGCCAACACGACGCCCTACTCGCCGCCGGACGCATCGCCCTGATGAGCGGTCAGCTCGGCCGACTCAACGGCCTACCCGTCTCGGTGATCATCCGCACCACCCTGAAAGACCTCGAATCCCGCGCCGGGATCGGTGTCACCGGCGGCGGCAGCGTGATCCCGATCGCCGACGTGATCCGGATGGCCGGCCACGCCAACCACTACCTCGCCGTCTTCGACCACGCCACCGGTTCCGCCCTGAACCTGTTCCGCGCCAAACGCATCGCCACCCCCGCCCAGCGGATCATGCTGATCGCCCGCGACGGCGGCTGCACCAAACCCTGCTGCACCGTCGGCGCCTACGGCAGCCAAGTCCACCACGTCACCACCGACTGGGCCGCCGGCGGCAACACCAACCTCGACGACCTCGGCCTGGCCTGCCCACCGGACAACCGCAGCGTCACACCCGACGGCTGGACCACCCACATGAACAACCACTGCGAAGTCGAATGGACCCCACCCCCACACCTGGACACCGGCCAAACCCGACTCAACTACCACCACCGCCCCGAAAAACTCCTCCGCCCACCCGACCAAGCGGAATCCCCGCCCCACAACAGCACTGCGGAGGCTGCCTCGGGCGAACCCACTCCCGACGGTCCGCACCGCGACGACGCCTTCGACCCCCGCCCGACCGACAACACCGACCACCCCGGCGGCCCCGCACCACCCGACGACCAGGCCGCCTGACGGCCCCGAGAACAACAAAAAACGCCCCAGCCGATGGCCGGGGCGATCTATCGCCGATGAGTCGACTCGAATGCGATCAATGACTCGACTCATCACAACTGAGCCGCCTGGGGGAATCGAACCCCCGACCTATTCATTACGAGTGAATCGCTCTACCGACTGAGCTAAGGCGGCGTGCCGTCAGGATCAGTGCAGATCGCTGGGGCGGGACGAGTCTACGGCAGGGCCTGCCGTGCGCCCAACTCAGCCGCGCAGAGCCCGGCCCACGGTGCCGACCATCGCATCGACGGCGAACTTCGGCTTCACGTTGACGGCCAGGGCTTCCCGGCACTCCAGTACCGCCTCGATGCACCGCAGCAGCGCCTCCGGCGACGCGTGGCCGGCCAGCGCAGCCACCTTGTCCACCATGTCCGGATGGCTGGGCGCGACGGCGCCCGCACCCGACGAGACGAGCAGGCCGTCGCGAAAGTACGTGGCGAGGTCTATCAAGGCGCGGTCGAGCGCGTCGCGGGACGCCCGGGTCTGCCGCGATTTCTGCCGCTTCTCCAGGTCCTTGAGCGCTCCGGCCGCCCCGCGCATCGTCGCCGCGGTCCCCTTGCCGGTGCCCCCCGCGCCGAGAGCGGTGCGCAGTTCCTCGGCCTCGGACTCGTTGCGCCCCTCGGTCAGCGCCTTGGCCTCGGCCTCCGCCGTCGCCACCAGCTCTTCGGCGGCTGCGAACGCCCGCGACGGCGTGGCCGCGTCCTGCGCCAAACCCAGCGCACGCAGTCGCCGCTCCCGCGCCTGCTCGTCGGTCGCCAGCCGCCGCGCGCGGCCCACGTGGCCGCCGCTCACCGACGCCGCCCACGCCGCGTCGCGCTCAGGCAGCCCGTCGGACTCGACGAGCACCCGGGCGATCGCGTCGACCGGCGGGGTGACGAGAGCGACGTGGCGGCAGCGCGACCGCAGCGTGATCGCGATGTCCTCCGGATCCACCGACGGCGCGCACAGCAGGAACACCGTCGACGGCGGCGGCTCCTCGACAACCTTCAGGAGCGCATTCGCCGCCCCCTCGGTCAGCCGGTCGGCGTCCTCGATGACCACGATCTGCCAGCGGCCCGTCCCGGGACGGCGGGAGGCGATCTGCACGATGGCGCGCATCGCATCGACCCCGATCGACAGCCCCTCGGGCACGATGCGACGTACGTCGGCGTGGGTCCCGGCCATGGTCGTCGTGCAGGCCCGGCACTCACCGCAGCCCGGCACGCCTCCGGACGTGCATTGCAGGGCCGCGGCGAAGCACAACGCGGCCACCGACCGCCCAGACCCCGGCGGGCCGGTGATCAGCCAGGCGTGGGTCATGGTCCCGATCTCACCAGCACCGACGCTGTGATCGCTGTCACCGCGCGCGGCACGTGCGGCAGCGGTCAACTCCTGTTCGACCGCGTCCTGACCGACCAGACGCGTGAAAACACCGGGCATCGTCGATAACAGTAATGCTGCGAACCGACACGTCCGTCCCAGAGGCCCCGTCGGCGTCAGCTGCGCCCGATACGGTTGACGCATGGCCGCAGAAGCGATCGAGACGGGACGGATCTCTGCATTCGTCCGCTGGGTCGCACGCACCCCGTGGCCGGTGTTCACGCTGGGCATGCTGCAGGCCGACGTCATCGGCGCCCTGCTGGTCCTCGGCTTCCTGCGCTTCGGGTTGCCACCCGAAGACCGGATCCAGCTGCAGGACCTACCGGCCTACAACCTGGCCATCTTCCTCGGATATCTGTTCGTCTCGTTCACCGTGGCGTCGTATCTGACGCTGCGGATGCTCATCCCGGTGATGCGCTGGCAGCGCCGCGACATGCTGCTCGGCGACCGCGACCCCGCCGACACCGAGGTCGCGCGCATGCGCGCACTGAAGATGCCGTTCTACCGGTCGGTCATCAGCGCCACGAACTGGCTGCTCGGCTCCGTGGTGTTCATCATCGCCAGCTGGCCGGTGGCCAGTAAGTCGGCGCCGGTGGTGGCCGTCGCGACCGGGCTCGGCGCGACGGCGACCGCGATCATCGGCTACCTGCAGTCCGAACGCGTGCTGCGGCCCGTGGCGGTCGCCGCGCTGCGCGGCGGCGTGCCGGAGAACTTCCGCGCCCCGGGGGTGATCCTGCGCCAGGTGCTGACGTGGGTGCTGTCCACCGGCGTGCCGGTGCTGGCCATCGTGCTCGCGTTGGTGGCCAGCAAGTTTCAGGTGCTCACCGCGCCGGCCGACCGGGTGATCACCACGATCCTGCTGCTGGCCATCGTCGCGCTGGTGATCGGGCTGTCCAGCACCGTTCTGGTGGCCATGTCGATCGCCGATCCGCTGCGGCAGCTGCGCTGGGCATTGGGCGAGGTGCAGCGCGGCAACTACAACGCCCACATGCAGATCTACGACGCCAGCGAGCTCGGGCTGCTGCAGGCCGGCTTCAACGACATGGTCCGTGACCTCGCTGAACGGCAGCGTCTGCGGGACCTGTTCGGTCGTTATGTCGGCGAGGACGTCGCTCGCCGCGCGCTCGAGCGCGGCACCGAGCTCGGCGGTCAGGAACGCGAGGTCGCCGTGCTGTTCGTCGACCTCGTCGGTTCGACGCACCTGGCTGCGACCATCCCCGCCGCCGAGGTCGTGAGTCTGCTGAACGACTTCTTCCGGGTCGTCGTCGACACGGTCAACCGGCACGGCGGATTCGTCAACAAATTCCAGGGTGACGCCGCGCTGGCGATCTTCGGCGCGCCGATCGAGCATCCCGACGCGTCCGGCGCCGCGCTCGCTGCATCCCGGGAACTGCACGACGAGCTCATCGAGGTGCTGGGCGAGACCGACTTCGGCATCGGGGTGTCGGCCGGGCGCGCGATCGCCGGGCACATCGGCGCCCAGGCCCGCTTCGAATACACCGTGATCGGCGACCCGGTCAACGAGGCGGCGCGCCTGACCGAGCTGGCCAAGCTGGAGAAGGGCCACGTGCTGGCGTCGGCGGTGGCCGTCAGCGACGCGCTGGACGCCGAGGCGTTGTGCTGGGACGTGGGCGAGACCGTCGAGCTGCGCGGGCGCACGGCACCCACGCAGCTGGCCCGTCCGCTGAACTTGATGACGCCCGCGAGCGCCGACCGGGAAGTGACCAGCGACGCGTCGAAGTAGCCGTCAGGCCTTCTTGGCGGCCTTCTTCGCCCCGGCCTTCTTGGCCGCCTTCTTCGCCGGCGCCTTCTTCGTGCGCTTCACCGGTCCCCGCGCCCGGCGGTCGGCGAGCAGCTCGGAGGCACGCTCGTCGGTGATCGACAGCACGTCGTCGCCCTTGCGCAGACTCGCGTTGGTCTCGCCGTCGGTGACGTACGGGCCGAAGCGGCCGTCCTTGATCACCATCGGCTTACCGGAGACCGGATCGTTGCCCAGCTCCCGCAGCGGCGGTGTCGCCGCGCCCTGCCTGCCGCGCCGCTTGGGCTCGGCGTAGATCTTCAGCGCCTCGTCGAGTGTGATGTCGAAGATCTGCTGCTCGGTGGCCAGTGACCGGGAGTCGGTGCCGCGCTTGAGATACGGGCCGTAACGCCCGTTCTGCGCGGTGATCTCCTCACCGTTGGCCGGATCAACGCCGACCACACGCGGCAGCGACAGCAGCTTGAGCGCGTCCTCGAGCGTCACCGTCTCCAGGTCCATCGAGCGCAGCAGCGAACCGGTGCGCGGCTTGGGACCAGTCGGCTTCTTACCCTTCTTGGCCGGTGATCCCGCCTCACCCTCGTCGCCGGGAGGCTCCGGCAGGACCTCGGTGACGTACGGCCCGTACCGGCCGTCCTTGGCCACGATCTCATGACCCGTCTCCGGATCGACGCCGAGCGATCGACCCTCTTGCGGTGTCGCGAAAAGCTTTTCGGCCAGCTCGAGGGTCAGCTCGTCGGGCGTGAGGTCGTCGCTGAGATTCGCGCGTTGCGGCTTGAGCTCGCCGTCCTCGTCGAGCACCATGCGCTCGAGGTAGGCGCCGTTTCGTCCGACGCGGACGTTGATCGCCCGCCCCTCGGCGTCGTCGAAAAGCTTGATGGAGTTGACTTCTCGGGCGTCGATCTCTTCGAGGTTGCCGCCCACCAGCTTCTTAAGGCCACCGGCGCGTGCGATCGACCCGTCGACGCCATGCTCACCGCCGAAGTAGAAGTTGTTGAGCCAGTTGGTCCTTCGCTCGTGGCCCGCGGCGATCTCGTCGAGCTCGTCTTCCATCGCGGCGGTGAAGTCGTAGTCGACCAGCCGACTGAAGTGCTGTTCGAGCAGACCGGTGACGGCGAACGCCACCCACGACGGGACCAGCGCGCTGCCCTTCTTGTGGACGTAGCCGCGGTCCTGGATCGTCTTGATGATCGAGCTGTACGTCGACGGACGGCCGATCCCGAGATCCTCGAGCGCCTTGATCAACGACGCCTCTGTGTAGCGGGCCGGGGGGCTGGTGGTGTGCCCGTCGGCGGTCAGCTCCTTGGCGTCGACCCGCTGGCCCTGCGTCAGGTTCGGCAACCGGCTCTCGGCGTCGTCGGCCTCACCGCCGGCCTGGTCGTCGAGGCTCTCGACGTAGGCCTTCAGGAAGCCGGGGAACGTGATGGTTCGGCCGCTGGCGTTGAAGACGACCTGCTCTCCGGTACCGGCCTGGCCGGCGATGCGCAGGCTCAGCGTGGTGCCGCGCGCGTCGGCCATCTGGGAGGCCACGGTGCGCTGCCAGATCAGCTCGTAGAGCCGGAATTCGTCGGTGTCGAGCTGGGCGTGCAGCTGCCCGGGCGTCTGGAACCCGTCACCGGACGGACGGATCGCCTCGTGCGCCTCCTGGGCGTTCTTGACCTTGCGGGTGTACTGACGCGGCGACGGATGCACGTACTCCTCGCCGTACAGCTGACGGGCCTGGTTGCGGGCCGCATCGATGGCCGACTGCGACAGCGTCGTCGAGTCGGTTCGCATATAGGTGATGTAGCCGTTCTCGTAGAGGCGCTGCGCGATGCTCATCGTGCGCTCCGAGGAGAAGCGCAGCTTGCGGCCCGCCTCCTGCTGCAACGTCGAGGTCATGAACGGCGCGTACGGACGGCGGGTGTACGGCTTCTGCTCGACCGACGAGACGGCCAGCTGTGCGCCGCGCAGCCCGGTGGCCAGCGCGTTGGCCGCCGCCTCGTCGAGAACCAGCACCTCGTCGGGCTTGCGAACCGCGCCCAGGGAGTCGAAGTCGCGGCCGGTGGCCACCCGGCGGCCGTCGACGGTGTTGAGCTTGGCGGTGAACGTCGGAGGGCTGGCCTGGGCGTCGGACACGCTCGCGTCGAGCTCGGCGGTGACGTCCCAGTACCCGGCGCTGCGGAACGCCATCCGCTCGCGCTCGCGCGAGACGATGATCCGCGTCGCCACCGACTGCACCCGGCCCGCCGACAGCTTCGGCGCGACTTTCTTCCACAGCACCGGACTGACCTCGTAGCCGTACAGCCGGTCCAGGATGCGGCGGGTCTCCTGCGCGTCGACCAGGTCGTTGTCCAGGTCACGCGGGTCCTCGGCGGCCGCACGGATCGCCGGCTCGGTGATCTCGTGGAACACCATCCGCTTGACCGGGATGCGCGGCTTGAGGGTCTCGAGCAGGTGCCAGGCGATCGCTTCGCCCTCACGGTCACCGTCTGTGGCGAGGTAGAGCTCGTCGACGCTCTTGAGCTTGTCCTTCAGCTCGGCGACGGTGCTCTTCTTCTCCGGGCTGATGATGTAGAGCGGTTCGAAGTCCTCGTCGACGTTGACCCCGAGCCGGGCCCACGGTTCGGACTTGTACTTTGCGGGCACGTCGGCCGCGGCCCGCGGGAGGTCGCGGATGTGCCCACGAGACGACTCGACGATGTAGTTGGAGCCCAGATAACCAGCGATTTTGCGCGCCTTGGTGGGCGACTCGACGATCACGAGTCGCCGGACGTTACCGTTCGCTCTGCGCGCACGCGGCTCGTCGACGCCGTTTCCTCCGCTCGCGCGGTCCCGGTCAGCCACCTTGGTCCAGCTCCACTTCTTCTGTTGCCTGCGGGCCAGCAGTCACTCCGTGCTGCCCGCCCTGGCAACTGACAATTTCGCACCCCGCGCGTGCCGACGCAAACCGGCTCTGCCGCCGCTGGGCCACCGCGGGCAGCCGCGGGACGCTCATATACGAGGCCACTGCGACAACGCTTCGGCATCCTCCGGAGGTTCCCCCACGTTCTCTACCAGGCGAGACAGCCGTCGTCGTCCGCTGATCCGCAAGGCCGGATGCGACCCTCTGGTGCCGATGAGCGTCGGCGCGATGCCCACCCGCATCATCGCTGACGCGAGTGCCGAATGCGTGTCGGGAGCGTGCGGATCGAGCCCCAGGAGATAACGGTCCGCCTCCGGGGCGCCCGCGGCCAGCGTCCACGCCCGCAATTCGCGAGGTCCGGGCAGCCACTGCGGCGGCACCGTCTTGACGGCTCCCCTCGTCCAGTCGGCGGCGATCCCGACCAGCCGGGCGTCCACCCCGGTCCGCACCAGCGGGGTGCGCTCGTCGGTCCTGGCGATCTCCGGCTGCAGCCCGGCCTCGGCGATCATCTCGGCCAGCCCCTCGGCGCGCCACATGCGATCCACCACCACCGACAGCCTGGCAGCCTGCTCCTGGCCGGCCCCGACGAGCACGGCCTGACCGTGGGCAGCCAGAATCCCCGTCAGGTCGGCGATGGCCGGGGGCACCGACTCCGCCGAGAAGAAGGACAGCTGGCTCACACGAAAGACAGTAAGGCAGCCCGCGCGCACCGAGGTGTTGCCGGGCCGCCGGGCCTGCCGGGGACGACAGTGCACATAGCGAACACCCCCGCGCCATCGAAGTGCTGATGACGCGGGGGTGCTCGAAGGTCTAGGAGAGACCGAGTTGCTCAGACGGCGCGGACGCCGGTGGCCTGCGGGCCCTTGGGGCTCTGGCCGACCTCGAACTCGACCTTCTGGTTCTCCTCCAGGGTGCGGAAGCCGCTGCCCTGGATCTCCGTGTAGTGGACAAAGACGTCAGCGGAGCCGTCCTCGGGAGCGATGAACCCGAAGCCCTTCTCCGCGTTGAACCACTTCACAGTTCCCTGTGGCATCTTTCGTACTTTCCTTCTCTGTGTTTCACCGGGTGCGGCCCGCCGTCCTTCGGCAGACCGGGCCCGTTCCGACCGCCATACCTTTGTGGAGTGGCTCGGAACTCAACCCGACCTACAACCCTCGCAGGAACCGCGATCGCAACGACGTTCCTGCGAGTGTTGACACACGAACACAGAAGCTGCGACCGCCGTAAGTCAACCATGTTCAGGGCTGCTGCGACAGTCCGACAACGTCTGAGAATCAGGATGTAGTGAACAATTCACGTACGGCAGCTTTTCCACTGTCGTTTCGGTGTTGTCGGGAGGACCCAGGTGCGGGATGCGGCGTCGGATTTCGGCCGCGAGCTGTTGGGCTGCGCCGTCGACGGCGTCGCGGCCGGCGAAGAGCCGCTGCGCCACGTCGCGGATCTGCCGCCGCGGCGCGCCAAGACTCAGCCGTGGCCACACTGGACGGCCCCAGATGTGGTGCGGGCGTTCCATGATCGGGGCGTCGAGGCGCCGTGGTCGCACCAGCTCGTCGCCGCCGATCTCGCTCACAACGGGCGTCACGTGGTGGTGAGCACCGGGACCGCTTCGGGCAAGTCACTGGCGTATCAACTCCCCATATTGACGGCCTTGACGAACAATCCACGCGCACGGGCGCTGTATCTGTCTCCCACCAAGGCGCTGGGCCACGATCAATTGCGCGCGGCCGCGGCACTGACGTCCTCGATCCCCGGCCTGATGGACGTGGCGCCGACGGCCTACGACGGCGACAGCCCCGCCGAGGTGCGTCGTCTCGCCCGCGAACGGTCGAGGTGGATCTTCTCCAACCCCGACATGATCCACCTGTCCCTGCTGCGTAATCACGCCAGGTGGGCGGTGTTCCTGCGCCATCTTCGGTATGTCGTCGTCGACGAATGCCATTACTACCGAGGCATTTTCGGCTCCAATGTGGCAATGGTGCTGCGCCGGCTGCTGCGGCTGTGCGCCCGCTATTCGCCTGCCGGCGCCGAATCCGCCGCCGGGCCCACCGTCATCTTCGCCAGTGCGACCACCTCGGAGCCGGCGATCACCGCGTCCGAGCTGATCGGCCAGAGCGTCGTGGAAGTCACCGAAGACGGCTCCCCGCAGGGGGCCCGCACGGTCGCGCTGTGGGAGCCGGCACTGATCGACGACCTCGTCGGCGAGAACGGAGCTCCGGTGCGACGCAGCGCGGGCTCCGAAGCGGCACGGGTGATGGCCGATCTCGTCGCCGAGGGGGCGCGCACACTGACGTTCGTCCGCTCGCGCCGGGGCGCCGAGCTCGCCGCGCTGTCCGCCCGGGCCCGGTTGGCGGACACCGCACCGGCTTTGGCCGAGCAGGTGGCCTCCTACCGGGCGGGCTACCTCGCCGAGGAGCGACGAGCACTCGAACGCGCACTGGCCGAGGGCGAGTTACGCGGCATGGCCACCACCAACGCACTGGAGCTCGGCGTCGACATCGCGGGTCTCGATGCGGTTGTGCTGGCCGGATTTCCGGGGACGGTCGCATCATTCTGGCAACAGGCCGGGCGCGCCGGCCGCCGCGGCCAGGGCGCCCTCGTCGTGCTGATCGCCCGCGACGACCCCCTCGACACCTATCTGGTGCATCATCCCGCCGCGCTGCTGGACAAGCCGATCGAACGCGTCGTCATCGACCCCGCCAATCCGTATGTGCTTGGGCCACAGCTTCTCTGCGCAGCGACCGAGCTGCCGCTGACCGATGCCGAGGTGCGGATGTGGGATGCCGAGGCGGTCGCCGACGCCTTGGTCGACGACGGGTTGCTGCGTCGCCGGCCGAGCGGTTACTTCCCCACTCCCGGCGTGGATCCGCATCCGGCCGTGGACATCCGGGGATCGACCGGAGGTCAGATCGCGATCCTGGAAGCCGGCACCGGCCGGATGCTGGGCAGCTCGGGCTCGGGACAGGCTCCGGCGCAAGTGCATCCGGGTGCGGTGTACCTGCATCAAGGTGAGAGCTATGTCGTCGACTCGCTGGATTTCGAGGACGGCATCGCCTTCGTGCACGCCGAGGATCCCGGCTACACGACGTTCGCCCGGGAAGTGACCGACATCACCGTCACCGGACCCGGCCGGCGCCACGACCACGGACCGGTCACCGTCGGCCTGGTGCCGGTGTCGGTCAGCAACACAGTGATCGGCTACCTGCGCCGGCGCCTGGACGGCGAGATCATCGACTTCGTCGAACTCGAGATGCCGACGCGCACTCTGGAGACCATGGCGGTGAAGTGCACGATCACGCCGGAGGCGTTGCTGCGCAACGGGATCGACCCGTTGCGCATACCGGGTTCGCTGCACGCGGCCGAGCATGCCGCCATCGGGTTGCTTCCCCTGATCGCCAGCTGCGACCGCGGTGACATCGGGGGTGTCTCGACCGCGGTCGGCCCGGTCGACGGACTGCCGACGATCTTCGTCTACGACGGCTACCCCGGCGGGGCGGGCTTCGCCGCACGGGGCTTCGGCACGATGGCCGACTGGTGGGAGGCGACGGCCTCGGCGATCGAGGCCTGCGAGTGTCCGACCGGGTGTCCGTCCTGCGTGCAGTCACCCAAGTGCGGCAACGGCAATGACCCGCTCGACAAGGACGGAGCAGTCAAGGTGCTGCGACTGGTGCTCGATGCTCTCGGCGCGCCGGAGCGGCTGCGGCGCGCACAGTGACGAGCGCGGGCGGGGCGATCCGGCACACCCGGGTGCGGCCGGGCCCTCGGTAAGATCGGCGCATGGCCCACGACTGGATGCTCGTGGAAACGCTCGGCGGCGAGCCTGCCGTCGTCGCCGAAGGCGCCCACACCAGGAACTTGCTGCCCATCAGCACGGTTCTGCGGCGAAATCCCCACCTGATGGCCATTCAGACCGCGATCAGCGAGACGGTGCGGGCCCGCACCGGGCTGAGCAGCATCACGCCCAAGAACGACCGCGTGATCCGGACCGAGGTCGTCCAGATGTCCGACGGCGACATCCACGGTGTGCAGATCTGGGTGGGGGCCGCCGATGTGGAACCGCCGCCGCGGCCGCTGGTCGGGCCACTGCTGTGGGATCTCACGGCGGGCACGGCCACCGACACCCGCGAATCGCTCGAGGTGGGAGGCTGGGACCCGGCGAGGCAGTCGACGCACGGGCGGGCGTTCGCCGACGACCTGCCGCGGCGGGACCTGAACTCGAACGAGGCGACGGTCCTGCGAATGGTGATCAGACCCGAGCCCGGCGTGACGATCTGCGACACCTGGGATGTCACCGACTTCCGGGGTGAGCAGATCACCGTGGGCTTTGTCGCCCGTTCGATGCCGGAGGTCGCCGAGGACGGCACCGAGCGACTGATCTGCCGCGCGATGAACTGGCGCAGCGTGCGCGAAGGACCCGACCTGGACGGTGACGTCCCGAGCCAGCGCGTTCTCGACAAGCTCGCCCGGCCGGGGGTCTACCGCGCGCTGATCGACCTGCGGCATTGGACCCTGCTGAAGTGGCTCGACGAGCCGGCGCCGCTGTTCGACTGGCGCGCCGGGCTCGCCGGCGAGCGCACCGTCCACCCCGACGACAAGGGCGCGATGGCGGCGATGGCCGGGGAGTTCGCCGACGGCACCACCTCGGGGGTCCTGCGCATGGTGGACCGCGACGGTGCGTGGACGCCGGTCCACGTGTCGTTGCACCGGGTCGAACTCGACGACGGCGTCCATGCCGGTTTAGCGGCGCTGCGGGAGCCGACTCGTGACGAGTTGGCGGCCGCCGAGATGGGCGGGCGGGGCGCCCGGGTCAGCAGGACGCGGAAGTCGCGCTCCCGCAAGGACAACGGCAAAGCCTGATCAGTCGCCATGGCCCCTGCCGTGCCCGTTGCCGGGTCTCTTCTTCGGGGGCGCCGGCTGCGGAGCCGGCTGCTCGACCGTCGAACTGGCCGCCGGCACCGGCGGTGACGGGGTCGTCGTCGGCGGCGGCGCAGGTACCGAGGTGCTCGTGCTGATCGGCTCCGGCGTCGGCGGGGACGAACGCCCGATGACCGCGACCGTGAGGATCGAAACCAGGAAGGCGGCGACGATCGCGGCCGCGGCAAGATAGCCCCGGGCGGTGTTGGGTCGTCGAGGTCGCCGCACCGGCGCGACGGGATAGCCGGTCAGCGGCACCGGGGCTTGGGTCAGCACCCTGGTCGCCGGACGCGGCGCCGCCCCGCCGGCGAGTGCGGCACGCATCTGGTCGGCACTGCCGAAGCGCTGCGCGGGGTCGCGCGCCATCGCGCGGTCGATGACCGCGGCCAGTGCGGGGTCGAGCCCGGGACAGCACACGGCCAGCGGTGGCGGCGGGTCGTCCATGATGGCCCGTGCCACCGCGAGCGGGTTGTCCTGGGGGAACGCGCGCCGGCCGGTCACCGCCTCGTATCCGATGACGCCGACGGCATAGAGGTCGTCGGCGACGGATGCCGGAGCCCCCGCCACGCGCTCCGGGCTCATGTAGCACATCGTGCCGATTATCTGGCCTGTCGCCGTCGCGGCGGCGCCACCGGTCTTGGCGATGCCGAAATCGCCGACCTTCAGCCGATCACCCGAGGCGGACACCAGGATGTTGCCGGGTTTGATGTCGCGGTGCAGCACCCCCGCGCCGTGCGCGACGGCAAGCGCCGACAAGACGTCGTCGAGCATCGCACGGACCTGTTGCGGTGCCATCGGCCCCTGAGCCATCACATCGCCGAGGGTGTGGCCGGGCAGGCGCTCCATCACGATGAACGGTGTGCCGTCGTGGTCGCCGAAGTCGTGCACCGCCACGATGTTGGGATGTTCGAGCACCGCCGCGGACCTGGCCTCGTCGGCGAAACGGCGCCGGATGTCGGGCTGTGAGACGAGTGTCGGGTGCACCAGCTTGACGGCCACGGGCCGGCACAGCCGCGTGTCCCAGCCGTCACGAACCTCGGCCATGCCGCCGTGGCCGAGAACGCCACGGAGTTCGTAGCGGCCTACGAGCACTTCGCGGCCGGACATATCGTCTCGGTAGCCCACCTTGCGGGAGGGTAAACCATCACCGCGCGGCGGCTTCACTCGCGGTGCGCCGGGCCGGCGCGTGCCACCGCATCGGCGGACCCGATTCCCCGCAGCTGCGCCGCGACACCGACGCGCACGACGACATCCAGTTCCTCGACAGTGCAGCCCGTCAGTGCGGCGCCCATCGCCTCGGCCACCGTCTTCGCGGTCGCGCACGCGACGGCCGGGCCCGACGACACCTGCGCGGCGGCACGCACCGCCGCGAGATCGGCGGCGGCCTGCGCCCGGTGCCGGGCGACCACCGCCGATCCGACCATCGCCGCGCCCGTGGTCACGGCGACCAGCACGAGCACCATCATCACCGCGAGGACCGTCGCCGACCCTCGCTCGTCACCCATCCGGTTCCAGCGCCGAGACGCCCCGCGCGGCGATCTTCAGGCCCGGCAGCAGCGCCGAGGTGGAGGTGACCGTCGCGACCACGAACTCACCGTCGCGGCGGACGTCGACGGCGGCGTCCGCGGGCGCGACCTTCCGTGCCGCCGCGGTGGCACCCGCGTCGTCGCCGCGGGCCGCCAGCCGGGCGGCCTCCCGGGCGGCGTCGACACATCGCACCTGCATGGACACCGCCGTGAGGCCGGCCGCGCAGACCACCAGGACCGCGACCAGCGACAGGATCGCGAAGGCGGCCTCGACGGTGACCGCGCCCGAGTCACCCGTCAGACGTTGGTGTTCAGCGCACGGCTGATGATGTTGGTCAAGGCGCTGACGATGGAATCGCCGGTGACCACCGAGTACAGGATGGCCCCGAAGGCCGCTGCGGCGATCGTGCCGATCGCGTACTCGACCGTTGACATCCCGTCGTCGGCGACGGCCAGCACGATGACCCGATCCCGCAGGTCCCGACAGCGTTCTCTCAACACTTCTCTCCTCCTCCATATCCCGTCACAGCACTCCTGACTGCAGGACTTCGCCGGCCAGCCCGGCGACGACAGGAACGATGCCCAGGCACAGGAACGCGGGCAGGTAACACAGCCCGAGCGGACCGGCGATCAGCACCGACGCGCGTTCGGCTCTGGCGCTCGCGGCGTCGGCGGCCTCGCCGCGGAGCTGGACCGCGAGATCCTCGACTCCGTGCGCCAGCGCCGTGCCCGAGGCCGCCGACCGGCGCGCCATCCGGGCGAACGCCTGCATCGCCGAGTCCGTGGAGTCGTCGGGGCCCGCCCAGGCGCGGGCAGGGTCGGCGCCCAGCGCGAGCAGGTCGGCTGCCCGGGACAGCACAGCCGCCATCGGGGCCGGTGCCGCGGCGGAAACCGCGCTCGCGGCAGCCGACACCGCCATCCCCGATCGCAGGCACGCGGCGAGAACGTCGAGGCTGGCCGCCACCGCGAGATTGTCGTTCGCGACCGCGGGACCGCGGCTGTCGTGTGCTCGTGGCGACACGCGGTGCGCCCGCGTCGAGGACACCCGCGGCACCGCCAGCACCGCGGCGGCGAGCAGAACTGCGGCCCAGCTCATGCCAGCACCCGGGAGGTGATCCGGTCGGACCACAGCAGACCACAGCAGATGAGCACGGTGCCGACCACCAGAAACCCTCCGCCCGCGCCGTCGGAGAGCAGGAATCGCACCGGCTCGGCACCGATAGCGTGTCCGAGGAGCACACCGAGGGCCGGCAGCCCGGCCAGGATCGCGGCCGTCGCCCTCGCGCCGGCCATGCCGGCCTCGACACGTCCGCGGAAGCGCTCGCGTTCGGCGATGTCGCGCTGCGCCGCCTGCAGCAGCGTCGCGATCGCCAGTCCGTGCCTCTGCGCCAGCTCCCAGCACTCGGCAAGCCGATTCCAGTGGCCCGGCGACGTGGACCGCTGCGCTTCGGCCCGCAGGCCGGCCGCCACGTCGGCGCCGAGCAGAGCGCGGGCGGCGACGGCGTTCAACGACTCGGCGACCTGCCCGTCGGCCTCGGCGGCGGCGACCTCGATCGCGCCCACCGGATGGGCACCCACCCGTAATTCGGCGACCAGCAGGTCCAGCGCACCCTGCAACGCCGCCGCCTCCGCGACACGAACACTTGCGCGCCGTCGCAGCCGCCGACGGGAGAGCACCGTCGCGCCCAGCACGCCGGCGGCCAGCACGCCCGTCACCGGCACCACGAGCGCGAGCGCTGCCCACACGACGACGGCGCACCAGGTCCCCGGCACCGCCCGCCGCTTCCCAAGGGCGGGCATCAACACCGTCACACGTGCGCGGGCGGTGTCCGGAGACACCAGCACGGCGAATGCCAGCGCCAGCGCGGCGCCGATCACGACCGGGCCCTGGCGCGCAGGAGCGCGCGGAGTTCGCCGGCTGCCTCGGCGTAGCCCGTCTGCCAGTGCCAGCAGGGAGCGACGTGCACCAGCCCGTCGGCCGCGCGCCGGAACAACCCGATCTCGCTGAGACGGCGGTTTCCGCCGTGATCGCGCGTCACGTGCAGTACCACCTGGATGGCCGCGGCGAGTTGGCTGTGCAGCGCCGCACGATCGAGCCCGCCGAGAGCGGCCAGCGCCTCGAAGCGCGCCGGTATCTCCGCGGGGCTGTTGGCGTGCACCGTGCCCGCCCCTCCGTCGTGACCGGTGTTGAGCGCGGTGAGGAGGTCGACGACCTCGGCGCCGCGCACCTCGCCGACGACGATCCTGTCGGGTCTCATCCGCAGGGCTTGCCGCACCAGGTCCCGAACGGTGACCTCGCCGACTCCTTCCACATTGGCGCAGCGGGCGACGAGCTTGACCAGGTGGGGGTGAGGTGGCGCGAGTTCGGCGGCGTCCTCCACGCAGACGATCCGCTCGTCGCCCGGCACGGCGCCCAGCACCGCGGTCAACAGCGTGGTCTTCCCAACACTCAAGCTGTGGCACACTTTAGTCATGGGAGTGCGAGCAGCGATCTACGTGCGAATCAGTCAGGACCGGGACGGCACCCGTCTTGGTGTCGAGCGCCAAGAGCAGGACTGTCGGAAGCTGGCGCACACTCTCGGGCTCGACGTCCGCAGCGTGCTCGTCGACAACGACATCTCGGCTTACAGCGGCAAGCGCCGACCGCAGTACGAGGCACTGCTCGCCGACGTCGAGGCCGGCGCGCTCGACGTCGTGATCGCGTGGCACCCCGACCGTCTGCACCGCTCCCCGCTCGAACTAGAGACGTACATCGACCTGTCGGAACGGTTCGCCATCCAGACCCACACCGTCCAGGCCGGCGCGTGGGACCTGTCGACCCCCTCGGGTCGCGCCGTGGCCCGCACGCTCGGCGCCTGGGCCCGCTACGAGTCGGAGCACAAGGGCGAACGCATCCGGCGCGCGCGGCAGCAGCAGGCGAAGGCGGGCGGCTGGCACGGCGGTATCCGGCCGTATGGGTTCGAGAAGGACGGCGTGACGGTCCGGCCGTCGGAAGCCGCGGAAATCGCGAAGGCGACGGAGGCGATCGTGTCCGGGGTGTCGCTGCGCTCGCTTGTCCGCGACCTGAACGAGCGCGGCATTCCGACGGCGACCGGCCGCGGGCCGTGGACGTCGGTCGCGCTCAAGGACACGATCATGCGCCCGCGCACGGCCGGCCTGTCGTCGTACCACGGCGAAGTCGTCGGCCCGGCGGTCTGGGCGCCGATCGTGCCCGAGGACACCTGGCGCGCAGCGTGCTCGATCCTGTCCGACCCGGCCCGCCGAACGAACGGTGGCCGCGGCGGGACGGTCCGCTGGCTCGGTTCCGGCCTGTACGTGTGCGGCGTGTGCAACGAGGCCCAGTTGCGCGTGGGCACCGGCGGCAGCGTCAAGCGGAACACCTACCGCTGCGGAAACCGCAACATCCGCGACGGCGGCAGCCACGTCACCCGCGAAGCAGGCAGCCTCGACGCCTACGTCGAAGAGGTGATCGTGCGGCGGCTGTCCGAGCCGGGATTGCTCGACCGATTCCTCACCGCTGACCCGGAGCAGGACACCACAGCGACGCGCGTCGAACTGATCGCCGTGCGCGAGCGCCAGGACGATCTGGCCGGCCTGTTCGCGGCCGGCCAGATCACCGCCCGGCAACTGGCCGTCGGCACCGAGCAGCTTGCCGCGAAGGAGGACCAACTCGCGAAGGCCCTCGCGTCGGCCGGACGGCGCAACCCGATGCAGATGGTCGCCGGCGCGAAGGATCTGCGCGCGCTGTGGTTCGGCACTGACGAGGCCCGTTCCGACGGCCTGACGCTCGGCCAGCGGCGCGCGATCCTCGACGTGCTGATGACCGTCACGGTCGTGCCGGCGCCGCGCACCCGCGGCGGGTTCGATCCCGAGTACGTCCGTATCGAGTGGAAGGCGTGAGCGTGCCCGTCGACATCTACTGCGACGGCCGGCGCGCCGCCGGCCAGGACGCGAAGCACGATCCGTGGCTGGTGGCCCGCTGGGTCCGCATCGACGGCGAGTGGGCGAGAACTGGACGAGTCGCCGACGCCGGCGCTCAACCTAGATTCTTGAAAGGTCAACTCGCACAGCTTATTCAAGACGGCAGCCCGATTGAATCCGTAGACGACTGGCGACCGGACGCGCGGGCTCGATACCCGATGAAGTGCCCCCGTTGCAGGTTCGACGTTGTGGTCACGAAGTCGCCGAAATTCGTCGAGTTCCTGGACGCGCACGAACCCGAAGGCACTCCTTCGCCGCTCCTGTCGGAAATGGTTGCTAGCCTGAGATAGAACCTTGCAGCCCGGCAATCAACTACGGAACCGGCGCGGGCAGTGTTCACACAGCCTCTCAGCGGAGGGCAGCGTTTTTCATGCCCCGGAGTTGAGACGTGCCGCAAGACATCGCACCGTCAGTAGCCAAGTTCCGTGCCCAGATCGCCGGACTGAGCCGCGACCGCGCACCTGACGATCCCGAACTGGCCGAAGCCCGACAGAACCTGCGCGCGGCCAAACTCGAAGCGCACATCGAGAAGGCCGTCGCGGAAGCCTCGCCGCTCACCGATCAGCAGCGCGACCGAATCGTGGCGATCCTCCGCAGCGGTGCGTGATGGACGCCCGTCAGTTCGACGGGTTCGCGCTCGTCGACTGGGCTCGCAGCGCATGTCTCTGCGATGTAGGCGCGCCCGGCCATTCGCTCGCGGTCGCCGTCACCGACGACGGCCGCGACGTTCTGTGGCTCATCGACGACGCCGAGTTGCACGCCGAGCACCCCCGGCACGGCGACAGCCGTCAACCCCACGAACAGGTTGGGCCGCTGCCCGAACGCTGGCGCGAACGCGTCGCATGGTCAGCAGCGTTCCGCTGCGGTCGGCCCACCAAGAGCGGACGGCCGTGCAAGCTGCCGGTGGACCAGGCCGGCGGCAGTTGCTCCTTCCACCGCGCTGCCAATCCAGATGCAGAACGGCAGGCGGCATCGTGAAGCGGCCCGACTTCTTGCAGCCGCTGACCGCAGACATTGGCCGCGTCGGGGACCGCGGCGCCAACATCCTGGCTCTGGTCCGATATGTGACTGCTCATACGGAAGAAATAGACGGCCGCAAGTGGCTCGACGACGGCGAGATGTGGTGGCGCGCGACGCGCGAGGACATCGGCGACGCGCTCGGCGGCGTGAGTGAGAAGTCGGTCGGCGGTGCACTCCGCAAACTCGAAGACGCGGGCGAGCTGCTGGCGAGGCCGGCGAAGTCGTTTCACGGCGACCGGGCGAAGATGTACCGAGTCCCGAACATGCCACAACAGGGCTCTGACGTGCCATCGGACGAAAACGGCACAGGCTCTGACCTGCCATCGGACGAAAACGCCCCACCCATCGGACGAAATCGTCCGACCCCCTGGGACGAAAACGTCCGACCCCCTGGGACGAAATCGTCCGATCTTCCTCCTATAGAAGAACTAGAAGAAGGGGAGAAGGCGCGCGCGGCCGAGCCCGAACCGCTCGACGTCAAACCCGTCCCCGACCCCGACAACGCTCACCCTTCCCAAACCGTCAACGGCAACAGCGACAGCAACGCAACGTCGCCGCCGTCGCCGTATTGCGCTCGGCATCCGAATGGCACCACCACCAACTGCGCGCCGTGCGGCGTCGCCCGCAAGCAGCGCGAGGCTTGGGACCAGGAACTGGCAGCCGTCATCGACGCCGAGCGCGCCGCCATCCGCGCGGAGATCAGCGCGTGCCCGGACTGCGACCAGAACGGTCTCACCGAGCCCGAAGAGGGCCCGACCCGGCGATGCACCCAGCACCGCCAACTCGCCGACCTCCCCGCGGTCAGGAGAGCTTCATGATCCGGCCGATCCCAGCGGCCTACGCCGGCGCGATCGACGTGCCGTGCCCGACGTGCAGCGCCGAACCGGGCGCGTTCTGCCTCGTCGAAGACGGCCGGCGCGGCCCGCGCCGGCGACGCGTGCCGTGTGTCCGCCGCTGCCCGCCAGGCCCGCCCGACGTCGAGCACCAGGCGCCGGCGTACCCCACCAGATCGTTCAGCGAGCCCATCCACCCGCACGAAACCCAGGAGTAACCCCCGATGCCAGATCAGGAACGTCTGAGCCCAACCCCCGCGGGCATCCGCGCCGACGACGCCTTGAAGTACGCCGCGGCGAAGCTTCGCGCGTCGCTCGACGCCGAATCCGATGAGCCGGACGACGAATGGATGGCCGCTGGAAGCGCCGCGGGGGCGGCGAACGCGATGCGTGCGGTTCTCGCCGTGCTCGACCGGGCGCTCTGCGGAGACCGGACCCGCTACTCCGACGGCCGCTTCGTTGAATCCACCGCGGAATTCCTGCCGGCCGGCAACGGCATCGTCCACTCAGCGCAGCACGTCTGGCACCCGGACCCCGCCGGCGAGGAACCAGCTTCGTCTGGCGCCGCGCTGCCCGACGATCCTGACGGCCAGTCGCTCGGCTTCTTCCAAGTGATGACCGAGCCGGCCACACAGCAGCTTCGGGCCTATCTGGTCCAGCCGTGGAGACCCGATCCGACCGAAGAGAGGACTGATCCCCATGCCTGATTGGGACACCATGCGCGCGCTGCTGGCCGGCATCCCCGTCCTTCCAGGTGCCCCCTGCAAGGGCAGGTCGGACCTGTTCGAGCGGACCATCGGAGAGCACCGCGCCGCCGGCCGGCTCACCACGACCGAAATCGACACCGCCCGCCATGAGGCACTACGGCTGTGCCACGACCGCTGTCCGGCACTGGATGCCTGCCGCGCATATCTGCAAGCCCTGCCGATCGCTCACCGTCCGCGCGGCGTCGTCGCCGGCCTGGTGATCACGTCGAACGGAGTGCCGATGAAGACCGGCGGCGTCATCGCCGGCCAGGTGGTGAAGCGACCGTGACGGCCGTCGACTTCGACGGGCGCCGGCCCGTCGTCGAGGGCCAGGACCACGCCGAGCGCGCCGCCGGACGTGCGCGCAGCGACCGCGATCGGCGCGGCGCCCAAGGGGCATCTGGCGCGCCCCTGACCGACACCGACCGCCGACTGATCAGCGAAGCGGCGTTCGTTATCGCCGACGCGATCGCCCTGCTGCGAGTGAGCCGCCACCGGATTCCGCTTCGGTGGCTGCGGCTGCTCGACGCGCTCAACAGGTGTTTGTCCGCGGGCGGACATCGCGAACGGGTCGACCTGTCAGCCTTGAAGACGACCAAGCAACTGGCAGC
Organism: Mycolicibacterium chubuense NBB4; assembly: GCF_000266905.1. The sequence goes on from NC_018027.1 coordinate 5,011,775, forward strand.
CGAATGGGGTTGCGACGCAAGAACTGTCAGACGCAAAGCCGAAACAGCCGGCGGACGGAAAGTCAACGGCTGGATCTTCCCGGAGGACACATGAGCGACACCGACAGCGACGCCGACCGGCGCTTCGCGCACAACCTGTTCAGCGGGACCGACGACGACCAGGCGCCCGCCGGCAAGCAGAAGCAGCGCGACCGCGCCGACGACGGGCAGCGCGACGGCGACGACGACGCCGAAGGGCGCCGCTTCGCCGCCGACCTGTTCGCGCCCGACGACCCCGAAGCCAACGTTCTGGCCGGACTCACCCACGGCAAGACCGTCGGCCGCTGGCAGCACCCCGAGCGCGAGCCAGAAGACCGCGGACCCTGGTTCGACCGCCGACCGCCAACCGACGACTTCTTTCGGATCTAGCCAGCCCAACGACACGAACACTTCACGGAAGGAACCACCCGGATATGGACTACCGAGTTTCAGCGCGCACCCAGGCGCGAGCCATCGAGAAAGCCGCCGACACGCTCGGCGTCCCGCTGCCCGCCGGGTACCTCGAACAGGTCGCGCAGGCGCAAGCATTCGCCGACGCAGCCGCCCACATCAACGGCCATGATCTGCACGCAGCCGTGTTCGACGCGATCGAAGCTGGCAGACCCTACTGGTCGGATAAGACCGTGCAGCGGCTCGCGCTGGACCACCAACTGGCGTCACACAACATCGGCATCAAGGTGCGGACCCGCGCCGACGAGCTGCGGGCCCGCGCGCTGGCTGATCACGCAGACAACATTCTCGAAGGATGGGCGGACGCTCTCGACCAGCAAGCCGACGCGCTGGTCGCCGCCGCCGCGGCGGTGCCCAATATTGACCTTCGGCAAGGCCACGAAGCGGCCACCCACGGCGGTGACGTCCTGCGGCACTGGGCAGCCGCGCGAACCGGCCTGGACGCCTGGAACGCCGCACACCAGGGCTTCTACGCACTGGCTGCCGTCGCCGGCATCAGCGTAAAGAACACCGGCCACCTTGCCCTCACGCCGGCACGCAAGGCCGAACTCGAGCCCGCAGACGACTTGGCTCGCGACGCGCGAACCGAAGTCGACGCGTGGATCATCGCCCGGTGCGGGCTGCCGCTCGAACTCGCGACGTTGGGCGAGTTCATGTCGAGGGCTGCCCAGTTCAATGCGGACCGCGAAGCCGAGGACCGCGCCGCCGAACAGCAACGCATGGAGCGTGTCCAGAAGACCTGGTAGCCGCCCACGGACCGCCTCGCGGCCGGCGTGCAACGGGACTTTCGCTCCTTCTCACCCTGACCCATGCCGGCCGCGAGGCCCACCACCACGACGACGACCAGGAAGACCGCCTTGCGGCCGGCGCGAAACGGAGTACCCGACACCTCCCGCCCGCGCCGGCCGCGAGGCCCACATGACGACGAGGACCAGGACGTTGAGCACAGCCCACGAAGAGCATGAAGCGTTCGCGCTGCTCGACGACGCGATCGCCGCACTATCCGCGATCGCATACGGCAACGACACCGACCAGAACACCGTGCCAGTAGATGCTGTGCTCATCGTCCGCGTCCAGCGTGACGACGACGACGGCGATCGGACCGGGCACGTCGCGGTCTACCCGCGCGTCGGCGCCCAACCCGCGTCCACCCGCGCGCTCATCGAGAAAGCCGGCAAGCTGCTCGACCAGGCCACCGCGGACGGCGACGCCGGCGACGACCAACCGCGACCGGCAGGCCCAGGGGGGTGGACCCCCACCCCCACCCCCGCGGCGCCACCCATGGCTTAGGCGACGCCCCCCGGACCCCTTTAAATCTGAAAGCGATCGGAGGTCACGATGGCCGGCAAGCCCCCGCTGCGGGCTGTGAAAGACGGCGAGACACCGCCGGCGCCGAAGAAGCGAGCGCCGCGGAAGGCTGCACCGCGCACGATGGCGCACGCGGCGAAGCTGAGCCGCAAGACGCTGCTGGAAACGATGCGGGACAAACTGGCAGCGGCGATCGACGACCCGCGGGCGCACCCGCGTGATGTCGCGGCGCTGATGAAGTCGCTCGAAGACGTCCTGGTGAAGCTGGACAACCTGGACCCGAAGAAAGCCGCGGCGGGTATGCCGAAGACGGCCGTGGCTGAGACCCCGGATGAGCCCTGGGACCAGAGCGCCATCTGAGCGGCGAGGCCGAAGATGGGCCGGCCGACACCTGAATTTGAAAACCAACCCGAGAGAGGACCGCAGGATGCCCCGTCGCGCTGACGTGCCGTGCGTCCGGTGCGGCCGGCTCTTGCCGACGTACCGCGATAGCGCGCCGGCCGATCGGCGCCGCTGCGGTCGGTGCGTCCGGGCCGATGCGGCGCCGTGGCGGCACGGCACGCGGACGGGGTATCGGCGGGAGGGCTGTCGCTGCGGTGTGTGCCGCGCTTGGGCTGCGAAGGGGGCTCGCAGGTACCGGGCTGAGTACCGCGCGCGCACTGGTACGGGCTTGCGCTCAAAGTACGGCCGGAAGCCACGACGTGCGATCGCCGCGGCGCCTGAGAGCCGATGACGTGAGGCGCCGGCCGGCCGCGTGGCGGTCCTGGTCCTGTCTTCGGCGTGGGTCAGACGTTTCTGATGCGCACGGCTGCATGCTTGGCGGGTGACGTCGAAGCGCGCTGAGTACATGTTCGCGCTCTACTCGGGCTCGCTCGCCGAGCCGGGGGACCGCAATCCATACGCCGACGGCGAATCGCTAGTACTGCCGCAACTGTGGATGCGCGGGTATCAGCGGATGCTGCGCGTCCGCATCGAGACCGGGCCAGCCATGCAGACCTATATTGCCGCGCGGAGTTGCCGCGGTGCGGTCCTCCGCGCCGCGTGTCGCGGGAGATGCGGACGGCGGCCGCGGCGCAGAAACGTAGATTGCCCCTATGCCCGATTCGTCCGAGTCTGTTGTGGTTCGTCTGCTGTCGAAGGACCCCAAGCGCACCGAAGCTGACGTCCAGTCGGACATCAAGGCGCTCCTCCTACAGCCCAACTTCGGCCTAGAAGACCAGCAGGTACCCAAGCTAGAGGTGCAGACGGAAGACGGCACCCGACGGCGGATCGACATTCTGACCGGCGCAACAGTCGTCGAAGTCAAGAAGGACCTCACCGCGGCTGTCCGCAAAGAGGCGGAGCCACAGCTCAGCGGTTACATCGACAACCGCATCGAGCTGACCGGGGGACGGTACAACGGCATCCTGACCGACGGCCGAAGCTGGGTGCTGTACGAAGTCGACCCAGCCACGAACCAGCTCGCAGTGCGGTCTGAGTTGGCGATCAATGCAGTTGGCGACACGGACCGCTTGGTCGCTTGGCTCAGTGCAGTGCTGGCCACCGACCACGGACTTACGCCTACTCCGCGCACGATTGAGGAACGGCTCGGCGTGGAGTCGCCTGCTTACGCGCAGGACCACGCCTATCTGGCCAGTCTCTACGACGCCCTGCACGACGACCCCACGGTAAGCCTCAAGCGCGCGCTGTGGGCACGGCTGCTTCGCAGCGCACTTGGAGTGGGATTTGACGCGAAGGAGGGCCGCCTGTTCATCGATCACACGATGCTGGTGATCGAGGCGACGGTGATCGCCCACGCGCTGATGGGCTTCACCGAAGAGGAGCTGATGGCCGACCCCGCTGCGATGCTGGCGGGCGAAAGGTTCACCGAGCACGACATTCACAACGCCGTCGAGGCTGGCTTCTTTGACTGGCTCTTGGAGCATTCGGACGGGCAGAAGTTCATTCGTCAGTTGATTCGCCGCGTCGCCGTTTTTGACTGGGATAAGGCCCAGCATGATGTCTTGAAACACCTTTACGAGTCGGTCGTTAATGCAGCGACACGCAAGACCCTCGGCGAGTACTACACACCTGACTGGCTCGCCGAAGCCGTCATCGACCACACCATGGGAGACGACGTACTCGATAAGCGGGTGCTCGACGCAGCCTGCGGCAGTGGGACATTCGTATTTCACGCCGTGCGCAGATACCTCGCCGCCGCGGACGCTGCTGGCCACGATCCCAGTAATGCCATCGACGGCGCGCAGTCACATGTGTTCGGTCTCGACATCCACCCTGTGTCCGTCGCCCTGGCGCGCACCACCTACCTCATGGCGCTCGGGTCGCGTCTGACAGGCCCGCGCGGAACCATCACCGTGCCGATCTTCCTCGGCGACGCGGTTCAGTGGGCATCGGACGCCTCAGTCGCCGCCGACACAATCAAGATCCCGGTCGACGCACACGACCTTGCGAACTCGGCTGCCGAACCGACGCTGATCGACATCGAGCAGACGCTGGTGTTCCCGCTTTCCAGCATCGATGACCCCGGCACCTTCGATCGCCTCACCACCGCCTTGACGGACCTTGCGCAGACCGTCACCGGCAAGTCGAAGAGGCCGTCCGCGGCATCAATCCTCTCGTCCTTCTCCATCAGTCCGAGTTCTGATGACGGCAAGATCCTCACCGAGACCTTCAAGCTGCTGTGCGATCTCCACGCCGAGGGTCGCGACCACATTTGGAGCTTCTTCGTCCGTAATCAGGTCCGACCCCTGTGGTTCTCCCTTCCCGGCCGAAAGGTCGATGTGCTGATCGGAAACCCGCCGTGGGTGTCGTACAGACACATGACGGAGGCGATGCAGTCGAAGTTTCAGTCCTTCTGCACGCAGCGCAACCTCTGGCACGGAAAATCGCTTGCCACGCACCAGGACCTGGTTGCTCTCTTCGCCGTTCGTGCCTGCGAGCTGTATCTGAAGGACGGCGGGACCTTCGGGCTCGTCACGCCGCTGGCGGTGCTCGATCGGCAGCAGTACGAAGGCTTCCGCGCCGGTAATTGGGGCACGTATGTGCGCGGCCAGATTACCGAGTGGTGGGACCTTGAGAAGGTGCGGCCGCAACCCTTTCCGGTGCCTGCGGGTGTCGCATTCGGAGTGCACCACGCTTATGACGGGGTTGGTATCGGTTCTGCCGCCGAGCCCCCGCACGGCAGCCCGAGCACGAAGGAGGCTTTCGCGGGCCGCAGCGCCGCGACTTGGGAGGCTACCGAGCCGCAACTCACCTGTACCACCGAGCCGAACGTCGGCCGCAGCGTCGATGACACGGCTGCCTCTCCCTACGCGGCGGTAACCCGGCAGGGCGCGAATCTCGTCCCGAGGTACCTGTTCCTGGTCGAGCGCGTGGCTGGCGGCGGAAAACTCGGGCACGCGGCCGGCAAGCAGCCGATCGTCTCGCGTCGCTCCACCCAGGAGAAAGCACCCTGGAAAGACCGGCCAGACGTGCACGGCTCGGTTGAAAAACAGTTCATTCACACGGCGCTTCTCGGAGAGTCCATCGCACCATTCCGCCTGCTCGACCCTTTCGAGACGGTCGTCCCCGTCGACAACGGGAGCCTGCTCAAGCAGTCCGACATCGATAAGAACCCTGGCCTGGCCCAGTGGTGGAACGCTGTGAATGCCGAGTGGGACGAGCACAAAACGGGACAGAATCGCGCCAAAGCCGTGTCGCTAACCCAGCAGGCCGATCACATGGGCAAGTTGACCAGACAGCTCGGCGGTGCGAAGCATCGAGTTCTCTACTCCAAATCGGGTAACACCCTGGCGGCGGTCCGGACCGACAACCCCGATCACATCGTCGACCACTCACTTTATGTCGTACCGGCACGCAACGAGCCCGAAGCCGTGTACCTCACGGCAGTGCTCAACGCCCCTGCGGTCACGGCCGCCGTCGCCCAGTACCAATCAAAAGGACTATTCGGGACCAGGCATTTCGACAAATACGTGTGGCTGCTCCCAATCCCTCAATACAACGGATCAGACGCGCTTCACGAGCAGATCGTCGAACTCGGGCGACACGCGGAGGAGGTCGCAGCCGCGGTCGACATCCCCGCGGGAACAGGCTTCCAGGCGGCGCGCAAACTGATTCGACAGGCTCTGATCGCTGATGGTGTTTCCGGTGCTCTAGACACCGCGGTTGGTCCGTGGCTCCCGACCCCTGCCGAGATCGACGCAACCGCCGCTGCGGTGACACCTCTGGGCGACGAGGACTCAACCGGTGTGGACGCCGCCAGCGAGGTCCTACTCGACGGCTCGTAACGAAGCGCCGTCGAGCTTCCGCGCTCGGCGTGGGTCGCGCTCACCAAGACGAATCGCCGCTGCGGCGTTGCGCTCGTCGAGCAGTGCGTCCAGCACGACCGTCGTCGGCATGGCGTCGCCCATCTCCGCGCAGGTTCGGCGCACCGCGGCGACCAACCTCAGTTCTGAGTCGATCAAGTCCCGGTCCCGCACACCCCAAGCGTAGGCCGGCCAGCGCGACGTTCCACGCGTCAGTTGCGGTGTCATAGGTGTGTAGTCGTGTTCCCTGCGCCGGTGCCGCCCGAGACGACGAACGCCAACCGGCTGGCGATGATCTCGCGGAGCAGCGCATCCGCCTCCGCGTCGATGGCCCCGGAAGCGACCAGCGCGTCGAGGTCCTGAGTAGCCGGCCGCAGGACGCGCAACGACAGGCACGTGCCGGCCGCGGCGATCGGTGGGAGCACCGCGTGCACCCGGACGGTGAGCGGACCGTCCGGATGCCCGCCGCCCACACTGCTGAGGTGGCCGTCGACCCAGGGCTGGGCCTCGTCGAGGCGTCGGCCCGCGCGAAGCGCCAACCGCTGAGCCAGCCTGCGCACCGCCGCCTCATCAGCGAATCGCACCGAGGTTTGTCGCAAACCCCGGCCGTCGTCGACGAAGACGGCATCGGGGGCGGTCACCAACACGTCCGTGGTGCCCGGCGCGCACAGCAGCGGTTCGAGGATGCCCGCCCCCACCAGCTCCGTCTGCAGCTCCCGCAGACTGCTGAGCACCTCGGTGTCGCCGAGCACACCACCGGACTCCGCGCGGATCGCGGCAGCCACGATGCTCGGCCGCAGCGCGGCTCGCTCCGCCGCGAGCCGCTCCCGGACCCGGTCGATCAGCGGCGCGCTCACGCTGCCTCACCGACCTGATCGAGGTGCGGATTGCGGACGAGGACCTCGAGCACTCTGCGCGCGGCCCCTGCGAGCGGTGAACGGCGCCCCAGCCGGAGGCCGCCGCGTTCGAGGGCCGCATCGAGGCCGGGCTGCGGGCGCATGGAGGCCAGCACCGGCAGGCCGACGATGCGCGCCACGTCGACGGGTCTGAGCCCGCCCGGAGCGGGGCCACGCACCACCACACCCGTGTTGGGATTCCCGCCGGACACCCACTGCGCCGTCGCCGCCGCAGCCGCCGCGGACCGCACGTCCGCGGGAGTGACCATCACGACGAGATCGGCGGCGGCCAGCGCGGTTTCGGTCGCCGGTGAGGGCCGGCGGGCGGCATCGCACACCACGGTCACCCCGCCACGGCTGCCGGCGTCGAGGACCGCGCCGAGCGCCAGGGAGTCGATGTCGTTGCTGGATCGCTCACCAGACAAGACGCGACTGCCCGCCAGCACGCTGACCCCGTGCCGCCTCGGCAGTGCGTCCCGCAGCGCGGAGTAGCTCAGACGGCCGCCTGCCAGCGAAAGGTCCGGCCACCGCAGTCCGGGTTCGGTCTCGCTGCCGAGGACCAGGTCCAGCCCGCCGCCCCAGGGGTCGGCGTCGACGAGCAGCGAGTCCGCCGCAGCCTGCGCCATCGCCGTCGCGAACACCGAGGCGCCGGCGCCGCCCCGGCCGGACAGCACGGCCACCACGGCACCTCTGGCGCCCCCGTCGCGCGCCGCGTCCGCGGCGTCGGCGAGCACCGCCATCAGGTCGCGGTCCTGGTCGGGCACCGTCAGGACGTGTTGCGCGCCGACACACACGGCCGCCTCCCACGCATCGGGCCCGGGTGCTTCACCGCTGATCAGGACCACACGAGCGCGCCGCGGAAGCCCTCGGCCCGCACACCGCCGGGCCGCCGCCGCGTCGAGGAGGACCGCCGCCGCGGAGAGCCACACCCGGCGGCTCGACGGCTCCGCCGCATGGACGACCCGCAAGCCGGCCGCAGCCACGACGCGGTCGACGTCATTGGCCAGAATTCGGTCGTCGATCAGCGCCAGAACCGCCTCGGGAGTCGTCATGGCCACAGCGTGGACCGCGACCGGGCGCCTCCGGAAGATCGCACCCGAGGCCTGCTTCAGATCTGTGGATCAACTCGGCAATGTGCACGAAGGACCATACAGATTCGGCGAAAACACCGTTCCGCAACCATTAAAGGCTTTTGGATCTATCCGCTTTGCGAAACCACCCCAGAAAAGGGACGACCCCCGCCAGGGGGGGAGGAGGCGGAGGTCGTCGTGTATCAGCCCCGGGGGGTCGGGCTGATGCACACCCGGCATAAGCCGAGTGATGCCCACTATACACACGCAAGAGCCCGCCGGCGCAAGAGCGCAAGGCAGGAATGTCACAGAAAACTACGAAAGATTACAGTCCCAGACACGTGGCGTGAACTGCCAATTTGTACGATCGATCGCAATCTGTCACGCCCGTCACCCTTATGCTGACGCTGTGACCTCCCCCGAACCGGCGACCGGGGCCTTCGAGCCGGCCGAGCGCGCCTCCCAGGACCGCCCCATTCGCACCGCGGCGTTCTTCGATCTGGACAAAACGGTCATCGCGAAATCCAGCACTCTGGCTTTCAGCAAACCGTTCTTCAGCCAAGGGCTAATCAATCGTCGCGCCGTGCTGAAGTCGGCCTATGCACAATTTCTGTTCCTGATGTCGGGGGCCGACCACGACCAGATCGATCGCATGCGCTCCTATCTGACGAACATGTGCGCCGGATGGGACGTCGAGCAGGTCAAGGGGATCGTCGGGGAGACGCTGCACGACATCGTCGACCCGCTGGTCTTCGCCGAGGCGGCCGAACTCATCGCCGACCACAAGCTCTGCGGCCGCGACGTCGTGGTGGTGTCGGCGTCGGGCGAGGAGATCGTCGCCCCGATCGCCCGGGCGCTCGGGGCCACCCACGCCATGGCGACGCGCATGGTGGTCGAAGACGGCAAGTACACCGGCGAGATCGCGTTCTACTGCTACGGCGACGGGAAGGTGGAGGCGATCCGCGCCCTCGCGGCGCGGGAGGGTTACACGCTCGAGCATTGCTACGCCTACTCCGACTCGATCACCGACATCCCGATGCTGGAAACCGTCGGCCATCCGACGGTGGTGAATCCCGACCGCTCGCTGCGCAAGGAGGCCGCGTCGCGCGGGTGGCCGGTGCGCACGTTCTCCCGGCCGGTGTCGCTTCGCGACCGCATTTCGGCGCCGTCGGGAGCGGCCGTCGCGACCACCGCGGCCGTCGGTGTAAGCGCCCTGGCGGCCGGCGCGCTGACGTATTCGTTGCTGCGGCGATTCGCGCTGTGACCGGACGCCTTCGTTAACTGGAGGCCGACAGATAACGATCCGGGATGCGGTACAGATTGGCCCTTGATGTGACTGTGGTCACGTAGTACAAAGGAACCACGGAAGCCGGGTGAGGCCAAGACCGAACCGGAAGAGAAGGTTCGGCCTCCCGACCTCGGCTCCTAGCACGGGTCCCGGAACCCACGCGGAGCACACGCCGCGGAATAGGCAAAAGCGTTGCGGGCCTGCGTTATTGCGAAAATCGAACGACCATGTCAGCCCTTTGGGTGGGGTTGGTGTCGTAGCGTTTCGCAGTCACGCCGAGGCCAACCCACGCAACCCACAACGCACGCTTGGTAACCGGAGCCCCGTGCTAGCGGGCGGCGAACCGCAGTTGTCTCGGCAACTCGGGTCGCCGCCCGTTTTGCCGTTGCTCGCAGGGCCCGACCGGGGCCGCTGTCACGAGCCCATCGCCTGCGCGATCGACAAAGCCTCCCGCGCGCCGGCGTGCAGCCCTTCACTGCTGAACACCAGCCACGCCGCCAGCCCGTCGGGAGTCCCCGAGGCGAAGCCGCGCGCCGCGGCCCGGTAGTCGCCCGAGCGGCGCATCCAGTGCACCTCGGGCACGCCGAGACCGTGCGGGTCGAGCCCGCTGGCGATCGTGATCAGTCGCGACACCGCCCGCGCCACTACGCCGTCGGCGCTGCCGAACGGCTCCAGCGTCAAAAGGTCGCCGTGGGCGACCGCGGCCAGTACGTACGCGGGCACCCGGGTTCCCCCGGTCACGAGGTCGGCCAGCAATTCCAGCCGTCGTCCCACCTCGGCGCCCCCGCGGGGGCGGCCCAGCGCGTCGTCGTCGACGAGGTCGGCGGCGGCCAGTGCGTGCAGCTTGGCGATGGCCTGCAGTGGCGCCCGACGCCACACCCCGACCAGGGCGGTCTCGCCACCCTCGATCGCCTCGGCCACCCGCAACGCCCCGGCCAGAACGGGATCGGGCGCAGCGTCGGCATCGAACTGCAGCGGTCCCCCGTCGAGCACCGAGGACGCCCGCGCCGCGCGCAGCGCCGCCTCGGCGGCCGTCTTGGGCCAGCCGCGCAGGTTGACGCGGTGCCGGTGGGCACGGCCGAGAGCCTCACGCGCCTCCTCGCCGGCCGCGGCCACACCGGGCAGAGTGGTCAAAGGGGCGAGCGGATCGGTCACGCCCGCACACGGTAGTGGACCGACGAGCGCTCGCGCCGCGACGAGCCCTCGGGCGAGGAGCCGCGGAGGAAGAGCACAGATGCCGCTGGTCCCACCAGCCATGACGCTCGCCGCACGACGGACGCCGTCCGCAGCCGCAATGTGAGTTGCCAACGTCGATGCAACCTTGGGTGACTACCCTCACAACCATGACCGAGACGCACGTGGACGTTCAGGCTTCCTACCCCCCGGCACCCGAGTTCACCGCCAACGCCAACGCGAGCGAGGCACTGTACGAGGAGGCCGAGGCCGACCGGTTGGCGTTCTGGGCGACTCAGGCCGATCGGCTCGCGTGGGACACCCCGTACACCGAGGTGCTCGACTGGTCGGACGCCCCGTTCGCGAAGTGGTTCGTCGGCGGCAAGCTCAACGTCGCCTACAACTGCGTGGACCGCCACGTGGAGGCCGGCAACGGCGACCGGGTCGCGATCCACTGGGAAGGCGAGCCCGTCGGCGACGCGCGGGACATCACCTACGCCGAGCTCAAGGACGAGGTGTCGCGCGCGGCCAACCTCCTGACCGAGCTCGGGCTGCGCTCCGGCGACCGCGTCGCGATCTACATGCCGATGATCCCCGAGGCCATCGTCGCGATGCTCGCCTGCGCACGGCTGGGCGCCATGCACAGCGTGGTGTTCGCCGGATTCTCGGCGTCCGCGCTCAAGGCGCGCATCGACGACGCCCGGGCGAAGCTGGTGATCACCTCGGACGGGCAGTACCGCCGCGGGAAGGCCGCGCCGTTGAAGGCCGGTGTCGACGAGGCGATCGACGGTCTCGGTGAGGACAGCCCGGTCGAGCACGTGCTGGTGGTGCGCCGCACCGGAATCGACGTGCCGTGGACCGAGGGCCGCGACCTGTGGTGGGACGAGACGGTCCCGAATGCGTCGCCGGAGCACACCCCCGAGGCGTTCGACTCGGAGCATCCCCTTTTCCTGCTGTACACCTCCGGCACCACCGGCAAGCCCAAGGGCATCATGCACACCTCGGGCGGTTACCTGACCCAGGCGTCCTACACGCACCACCACGTCTTCGACGTCAAACCGGAGTCGGACGTCTACTGGTGCACCGCCGACATCGGCTGGGTCACCGGCCACACCTACATCGTGTACGGGCCGCTCTCCAACGGCGTCACGCAGGTCGTCTACGAGGGCACTCCCGCCTCACCGGACGAGCACCGGCACTTCCAGGTGATCGAGAAGTACGGCGTGACCATCTATTACACGGCGCCGACGGTCGTGCGCACGTTCATGAAGTGGGGCCGCGAGCTGGCGTTCGAGCACGACCTGTCCAGCCTGCGGCTGCTCGGGTCAGTCGGCGAGCCGATCAACCCGGAGGCGTGGCGGTGGTACCGCCTGGTGTTCGGCGGGGACCGCACGCCCGTCGTGGACACCTGGTGGCAGACGGAGACGGGCGGGATCATGATCTCGCCGCTGCCGGGTGTGACGAGCTGCAAGCCGGGTTCGGCGATGCATGCGCTGCCGGGCATCTCGGCCAAGATCGTCGACGACGACGGCAACGAGCTCGCCCCGGGCACCGACCACGGCGAGCAGGCGAGCGGTTACCTGGTCCTGGATCAGCCGTGGCCGGCGATGCTGCGCGGGATCTGGGGCGACCCCGAGCGGTTCAAGGAGACCTACTGGTCGCGCTTCGCCGAGCAGGGCTGGTACTTCGCCGGTGACGGCGCGCGCTACGGCAAGGACGGTGAGATCTGGGTGCTGGGCCGCATCGACGACGTCATGAACGTCTCCGGCCACCGGATCTCCACCGCCGAGGTGGAGTCCGCGCTGGTCGGTCACTCCGGGGTGGCCGAAGCGGCCGTCGTCGGCGCCACCGACGAGCACACCGGGCAGGGCATCTGCGCGTTCGTCATCCTGAAGTCCCACGCCAAGGAGATGTCGCGCGATCAGATGATCGACGAACTCCGCGCCGAGGTGTCCCGGGAGATCTCCCCGATCGCCAAACCGCGCGAGATCCACGTCGTGCCGGAGCTGCCGAAGACCCGCAGCGGCAAGATCATGCGCCGCCTGCTGCGCGACGTCGCCGAGGGCCGCGAACTGGGCGACACCTCGACGCTGGTCGATCCGAGCGTGTTCGAGGCGATCCGCGCCAGCAAGTAGTCAGAGGCCGACGAGCGCTTGCGCGAGGAGAATCAGGGCACCGACGAGCGCTTGCGCGAGGAGAATCAGGCCACCGGCACGAAACCGCTGCCGGGGCGGTTCTTGGCGACGATGTCGGCCAACTGCGTGTTGATCGACATCGTCACCGCCGGCGTGTGCAGCGGGATGAACTTGATGACGCAGGTCGGCAGGTCCTGCGAGAACGCACCGTGGATCATGCCGACGAGGTGGTTGTCGACGGTCACGGGGGCGCCGGAGTCGCCGGGCTGTCCGCAGACCTGGTTGACGATCGTGCCAGGCTGCTCGCCCGGACCCCAGGTGACGCCGCACGAGTAGCCGGTGGTGCGGCCGAGCTTGCAAGCCACCTGCCCGAACCTCGGATCAGGGCCCAGCCCGTCGATGCGGAAGCCGTTGACCTCGCTGACCGGTCTGACCTTCTGGGGATCGAACTGGATGACCGCGTAGTCGAGCGTGTCGTTGCCCGCCACCATCGTTCCCACGACGCCGGCATTCTCCGCGCCCTCGGCCGCCACGACCGCACCCGGACCGCCGCAGTGCGCCGAGGTGAACCCGACGAGGCTGCCGCGGTTGTCCTTGCCGATGGCGGTCAACGTGCACAGAGTGTCGCCGTTGACGACGATGCCCGACCCGCCACCCAGCGTCACCGGGGCGTCGGCGTGCGCGGGAACGGCGGCGAACAAAGCGATGGCGAACAACGCCGCCAACAGCGCGCGAACGGTCGGGCCCCGGCCGCTGATCTTCAAGAGTCATCCCCAATCGACACGCCCGACCCGCCTTGCACGCAACCCGGGCAGTCTATCGTCACCGCGGAATCGTTTCGGTTCACGCCACGTGGCAACATGAACGGCGACCGAGGGCAGAGGGCGGAAGGAAGATTGCGTGAGCGATCGCAGAAACGGCGTGCCGACAACCGTGACGTCGATACCGCTGGTGGACCCTCATGCGCCGAAGCCGGACCCGTCGATCGGTGATCTGGTCAAGGACGCCACTGCTCAGGTCTCGACGCTGGTGCGCGCGGAAGTGGAGCTCGCCAAGGCGGAGATCACCCGGGATGTGAAGAAGGGCCTGACCGGCAGCGTGTTCTTCATCGCCGCGCTGGTCGTGCTGTTCTACTCCACGTTCTTCTTCTTCTTCTTTCTCGCCGAGCTGCTCGACAGCTGGTTGTGGCGCTGGGCGGCGTTCCTGATCGTGTTCGGGATCATGGTCGTGGTCACCGTCGTCCTGGCGCTGTTCGGCTATCTGAAGGTGCGCCGGATTCGGGGTCCGCAGAAGACCATCGAGACGGTCAAGGAGATCCCGGACGCCCTCACACCGGGACCCGACAAGAGGGCGATCGCGACGACGGACGGCAAGCAGGCGCCGACCGCCGACCCGTCGGGCTGGTAATGCCCCCACCCGATCCGTCGGTTGTGCGCATCGGCGGGCCGTGGCGCCATCTGGATGTGCACGCCAACGGGATTCGCTTCCACGTGGTCGAAGCCCAGCGGGACGCGGACGCCGACGACCGCTCGCGGCCGCTGACGGACCGGCCGCTGGTCATCCTGCTGCACGGCTTCGCGTCCTTCTGGTGGTCATGGCGTCATCAGCTCAAAGGGCTCTCCGGTGCCCGCGTGGTCGCGGTGGACCTGCGCGGATACGGCGCGAGCGACAAACCGCCCCGCGGCTACGACGGCTGGACGCTGGCAGGCGACACGGCCGGCCTCGTCCGGGCCCTCGGGCACAACTCCGCCACGCTGGTCGGCCACGCCGACGGCGGGCTGGTCTGCTGGGCCACCTCCGTGCTGCACCCGCGCGTGGTGCAGGCGATCGCGGTGGTCAGCTCGCCGCACCCGGCTGCGCTGCGCGCGTCGACCCTGCGCCGCCGCGATCAGGGCAGAGCGTTGCTGCCGTGGATGCTGCGCTATCAAGTGCCGATGTGGCCCGAGCGGGCTCTGACGCGGGACAACGCGGCCGAGCTGGAGCATCTGGTGCGCAGCCGGTCCAGCGCGAAATGGCAGGCCAGCGAGGACTTCGCGGAGACCATCGGACATCTGCGCCGCGCGATCCAGATCCCGTCGGCGGCGCACTCGGCGCTGGAGTATCAGCGGTGGGCGGTGCGCAGCCAGATGCGTGCTGACGGCCGGCGCTTCATGCAGTCCATGAAGCGCCAGATCCCGGTGCCGGTGCTCCACCTTCGCGGCGACGCCGACCCGTACGTGCTGGCCGACCCGGTATACCGCACGCAGCGCTACGCGCCGCACGGCCGCTACGTCTCGATCGACGGTGCGGGCCATTTCGGCCATGAGGAAGCCCCGGAGAAGGTCAACGACCAGCTGTCGCGGTTCCTCGCGCAGGTGTACGCCTGAGCGCCGGCCTCAGCCGTTGACGCAGGTCCCGGTGGTAACCCGCGCGACGTTGCCCACCTTGGCCATCTGTTGGGACACCTGATCGGCGGTCAGCACGAACCCGGTGTCCACGTCGTCGACCGCGGCGCCGAACACCACTCCGAGCACCTTGCCGCTGCGGTTGATCATCGGACCACCGGAGTTGCCCTGCTTGACGGTGCCCCTGATCGTGTACACCTCGCGGGTGACCGTCGTGGACCGGTAGATGTCCGGGCCGTTGAGCTCGATGACCTCACGGATACGGGCCGGCGTCGCGGTGAAGTCCCCGCCCCCGGGATAACCCATGACGATGCCGTCGGTGCCCGAGGGCGCCTGCCCGTCTGCGAATTGCAGCGGTGCCGACGGCAGGTTCGGCACGTCGAGGATCGAGATGTCGGCGTTCGGGTCGTAGGAGACCACGCTGGCGTCGTAGGTCTGCCCGTCGACCTCCACCGTGACCGTCTCGGCGCCGGCGACGACGTGCGCATTGGACATCACCCGGTTGGGGGCGACGACGAAGCCGCTGCCTTCGAGCACCTTCTGACAGCTCGTCGCGACACCGCGCACCTTGACCACGCTGGACTTGGTCGCGCCCACCACCGCCGAGGTGGCCAGCGACGCGTCGGGGGCCTCGACGGCGGCGACGGGCGTCGGGCCGAAGTCCTTGAGGACCTCGTGCAGTCCGGACGTGTCCCACAGCCCGGACAGCCGGCCGGGCACCGTGCGCAGCCAGTTCGGCGCCACCGAGTCCACCTCGGCGATCACCTTCGAGCCCTGCACGGCCGCGGCCAGATTGGGCTGCGGCGAGGACACCAGCGCGGTACCCAACAGCCACGCGGCGGTCAGCACCAGGACCAGTTGCAGGGCCACGCCGACCACCGAGTCGACGATCCTCAACCCTGGACTGCGGATCGCGCCACGGACTGCTCGGCCCAGCACGACGCCCGCGATCTCGCCGATCACCACCAGGCCGAGGATCAGGAACAGCGTCACGAACAGCTTCGTGCGGGGTCCGCTGATGTGGTCGACGACGTGGGGAGCGAGCAGCACACCCGCCACCGCGCCGAGGGCGACCCCGACCAGAGCCAGCAGAGAACCCGGCGCCCCGGATCGCCAGCCTGACACGGCGGCGATGAGCGCTACGGCAAGAACGGCTATATCCAGCCACTGTGAGGCAGTCATCGTTGGGCTTCACCGTAGCTGCCCTGGCTGTCCAGCAGCGCCATTGCATCGTCGAGTTCGTACAGGTTGTCGGTGTCCCAGGGCTTCGACCACCCCGCGACCTCGAGCATCGCCGCGACGACCTGCCCGGTGAAACC
Source organism: Mycolicibacterium chubuense NBB4 (assembly GCF_000266905.1). The sequence goes on from NC_018027.1 coordinate 5,028,141, forward strand.
CCACACCAGCATCTCGTTGAGCAGGAACGCCGGGCCGGCCGACCGGCGGGTGTTCTGCTGGCGGTACACCATGATCCGGTTCTCGGGATTGACGAAGGCGCGCACCGGAACTCGGGCCACCAGCGCGGTTTCGCCCTCGTCCACCACCGCGACGGGCCCCGGGTCCGGCGAGTAGGCGAGCACGGGCACGACATGGAAGCCCGAGGGCGGGATGAACATCTTCTCCAGCGTCGCCAGGGGCGCCAGCCTGCCGGCCTCGATGCCGGTCTCCTCGGTGGCTTCCCGCAGCGCGGTGTGCACCGGACTCTGGTCGCCGGGGTCGGCGGCCCCGCCGGGGAACGCCGCCTGGCCGGCGTGGTGACGCAGCGACGACGCCCGCACGGTGACGAGCAGATCGGCGTCATCGGGCAGCGATCCCGGCGCACCGTCGCGCGGTCCGGAGAACAGGACGAGCACTGCGGCGTCGCGGCGGGCCCCGGTGACCGCCGCGGTCGCGTTCGCCGCGGTCAGCGCCGCCAGCACTTCGGCAGGCACCCGGCGGCGGTAAGCGTGCTTGACGGCTTCGGGCCGCTCCACGAGCGGCGTCAACCAGGGCGGGGCGGCGCCGGGCGTCAACTCACCCGCGCGGCTCTCCCAGCTCACCACTGCGCTCCCGGCATCGTCACGCGTCTCCGATCTTCGGGTCCACCGCCGCGGAGATCTCATCGGCGCTGGCGAAAGACCGAGGCAGGATCTCGGCCACGCTACCGTCCGCCCGCAGAATCACGGTTGCCGGCATGACGTTGGGGACCTTGAGCGCCGCGGCGATGCGGCGCCGTCCGTCCTGCAGCGTCGGCAGGTGCACGCCGAGCTCGGCGAGCCTGGTCAGCGCTGCCGTTTCGTTCTCGTCCTGATGCACGGTCAGCACCGTCACCCGGGATCCGACGCGCCGCTGGTACTCGGCCATGGCGGGCAGTTCCGCCGCGCAGGGCGCGCACCAGTAAGCCCAGAGGTTCAGCACGGTCACCCGGCCGGCGAGCGCCGCCGCCACGTCGACGTCGGCGCCGTCGCCCGCACATTCGAGGACGATGCCGCGCAGCGCCTCGGGACCCGCGCCGGGTCCCGCAGACGGGCAGGGCGCCAGGTCGGCACGGGCGCGCGGGGCGGCGAGCGCCTGCGCGGTGTCGGCGTCGCGCCGGTCCCGGGCCGACACCGACTCGGGCGTCGACGTCGGACCGTCGCCGGAGCCGAGTTGCGACCACAGGCCCATCGCGAGGACCACGAGCACCACGAGCGCCGCGATGCTCCAGCGGGCGGATGCGCTCATCGCCGGACGGACGCTTCTAGAGACCGGCAAGAGCCAGCAGGTGTTCGGTCTCCGGGCCTCTGACCAGCGGTGCAGCGACCAGCGGGTCGGTGGGCCCGAGACCGAACGACGGGCAGTCCTTGGCGAGCACGCAGACGCCGCACGCCGGCTTGCGGGAGTGGCACACCCGCCGGCCGTGGAAGATGACGCGGTGACTCAGCAGCGTCCACTCGCTGCGCTCGATGAGCTCACCGACGGCGTGCTCGACCTTGACCGGATCCTCTTCGGAGGTCCAGCGCCAGCGGCGAACGAGCCGGCCGAAGTGTGTGTCGACGGTGATGCCGGGGATGTCGAAGGCGTTTCCCAGGATCACGTTGGCGGTCTTGCGGCCGACGCCCGGCAGCGTCACCAGCTCGTCGAGTGTGCGGGGAACCTCGCCGTCGAAGCGCTCCTCAAGCTCCTGCCCCAGCTTGATCAGCGAGCCGGACTTGTTCCGGAAGAATCCGGTGGGCCGGATCAGCTCCTCGAGCTCGGCCCGGTCGGCGCCGGCGTAGTCGCGGGCGGTGCGGTACTTGGCGAACAACGCCGGGGTGGTGAGGTTGACCCGCTTGTCGGTGCTCTGCGCGGACAAGATGGTGGCCACGGTGAGCTCGAGCGGGTTGGTGAAGTCGAGCTCGCAGTAGACGTGGGGAAACGCTTGGGCCAGCGTGCGATTCATCCGGCGCGCGCGACGCACGAGGCCCAGGTGCGTCTCTCTGTCCCACTTGCCGGCCTGCTTGCTCGACGCGCGACGGCCCGGTTCTCCGGCAGCCGGCTCACCTGCCCGCGTCTGACTTACGGTCACCAGGCCAGCGTACTGAGACGGTCCGACGCGCCGAGGGACGGATCGGTTCTTAACGAGGGCTTTTCGTGATCCCGCTGAGACCTTGGCCGTGTTTACTTCGTCCTTGTGTCGTGGTTGCTCGTGGCGCTGATCCCGGGGTTGCTCATGGTGGCGACGTTCGGTCTGGAGCGCGTTGAGGCGGGTTTGCGCCGCGAGTCGATCTCGGCGGCCGACGTTGCCGACTTCCTCGACCAGGCCGAGGCCAGCGACGTGACGACACTCGCCCGCGACGGCATGGACACCGCCTTGCACGGCCTGCAGCAGCGCCGCAGCGAGCGCGACTACCCCGAAGCCAAGCTATCTCACCCGGTGCCGGCACCGAGTTTGCCAACGCACGCTTATTTCGCCCAGCGCGCCAATACTGAGTTTCAGCAGACCCGGTCTGTCAATCCTGTGTAGCGTGAGCAGGTCACGCTGGCGGCCCGCAAGCCGACAGCATCGGCAGGGCGTACCTCTAGACTGATCTCACGATCGACCTCGAGGTCGGCTTGCGCATGTCTGAACACTCACACCTTTAAGAGGGGCAACGTGGACGAGATCCTGGCCAGGGCCGGAATCTTCCAGGGGGTCGAACCCAGCGCCGTTTCCGCGCTGACCAAGCAACTGCAACCGGTCGACTTTCCGCGCGGACACACCGTGTTCGCCGAGGGCGAGCCCGGCGACCGGCTGTACATCATCATCTCGGGCAAGGTGAAGATCGGCCGCCGCTCGCCGGACGGTCGCGAGAACCTGCTGACGATCATGGGTCCGTCCGACATGTTCGGGGAGCTGTCGATCTTCGACCCGGGGCCCCGTACCTCCAGCGCCACCACCATCACCGAAGTGCGCGCCGTGTCGATGGACCGCGACGCGCTGCGGGCGTGGATCGCGGACCGCCCCGAGATCGCCGAGCAGCTGCTGCGGGTGTTGGCCCGCCGCCTGCGCCGGACCAACAACAACCTCGCCGACCTGATCTTCACCGACGTGCCCGGACGCGTGGCCAAGCAGCTGTTGCAGCTGGCCCAGCGGTTCGGCACGCAGGAAGGTGGCGCACTGCGGGTGACCCACGACCTGACCCAGGAAGAGATCGCTCAGCTCGTCGGGGCGTCGCGCGAGACGGTGAACAAGGCGCTGGCCGACTTCGCCCACCGCGGGTGGATCCGGCTGGAGGGCAAGAGTGTGCTGATCAGCGACTCCGAGCGGCTGGCGCGCCGAGCGCGGTAGCGCGACAGAAGACCCCGAGCGCGGTAGGTACTGCGCCGAAATTGCATTCCACGCGCATTTCCGCGTCCACAGACCGCACCAGACGCAGTCTCGGCGGGAGTCAGCGGCGCAGGTAGTTCAGCTGAGCCTGGACGCTCCACTCGGCGACATCCCACAGCTTCTCGTCGACGTCGGTGTAGACGTGCTCCACGACCTGGCGGGTGGTCGCGTCCTCGCCGAGCTCACGCACCGCCGCCCGCACCTGGTCCAGGCGTTCCTCGCGGTGCGCCAGATAGGTCTCGGTGACGGCCGCCGAGTCCTGCAGATCCGGCCCGTGTCCGGGCAGCACCATCCGGTGACCCAGACCGTGGAGACGACGGAGCGACTCCAGGTAGTCGCCGAGGTCGCCGTCCTCCTTGTCGATCACGGTGGTGCCCCGGCCCAGGACCGTGTCGGCGGTCAGCACGGCATCGTCGAGCAGGAAGCACACCGAGTCGGCGGTGTGCCCCGGGGTGGCCATCACGGTGATCCGCAGGCCGGCGGCGTCGATCACCTCGCCGTCGGCGAGCGGGCCGCCCAGGCCGCGCTGGAATCCACTGCCCACCGAACGCACCACCGCCCCGGTGAGGTCGACCATCCGGTCGATGCCCCCGGTGTGGTCGCCGTGGCGGTGGCTGATCAGCACCAGCGGGATCGGTCCGAGCTCGGCGAGCCGCTCGATGTGTTCGTCCTTGTCATCGGGGCCCGGATCGATGACGACCATCTCGTCGCTGCCGGGCCCGCGCAGCACCCAGGTGTTGGTGCCGTCCAGCGTCATCAGTCCCGGGTTCTCGCACAGCAGCACCGACGCGGTCTCGGTCACCGGTCTCAGCACGCCGTACGCGGGATGGTCCACTACGCGACCTCGACGATGATCTCCACTTCCACCGGCGCGTCGAGCGGCAGCTCCGACACCCCGACCGCCGACCGCGCGTGGGCCCCCGCGTCACCGAAGACTTCGGCGAAGAACTCCGACGCGCCGTTGACGACCGCCGGCTGGCCGTGGAAGCCCGGCGCCGACGCCACGAACCCCACGACTTTCACCACGCGCACCACCGCATCGATGCCGACCAGCGAGTCCACCGCGGCCAGCGCATTCAGCGCACACTGCCGGGCCAGGCGCTTGGCGTCGTCCACCGACACCTCGGCGCCGACCTTGCCGGTGGCCGCCAGCCGGCCCTCGACCATCGGAAGCTGGCCCGCGGTGAAGACCAGGTTCTGGGTCCGCACGGCCGGAAGGTATGCCGCCAGCGGCGCGGCGACCGCGGGCAGGGTGATTCCCTGTTCGGCCAGCCGCGCCGACCAGCCGCTCATTTGGGGCGCTTCAAATAGGCGACGTGCTGCTCGCCCGTGGGGCCGGGCAGGACGGACACCAGCTCCCATCCGTCCTCGCCCCACTGGTCGAGGATCTGTTTGGTGGCGTGCGTCAGCAGCGGGACGGTGGCGTACTCCCAGCGGGTCGGTTCGCTCATGCGGCTGAGCTTATCCGCCGGCGATTCGGCCTTGGCTAGCATGCACTGGTGGCAACCACAACTCCTGGCGCACCGGACGACCCCAGGCCGGTCGGCTGGCCCTCACGGCTGACCGAGGCGCGGCTGCATTTCGTGACGGGCAAGGGCGGCACAGGCAAGTCGACGATCGCCGCGTCGCTGGCGCTGGCCCTGGCCGCGGGCGGCCGCAAGGTGCTGCTGGTGGAAGTCGAAGGGCGGCAAGGCATTGCGCAGCTCTTCGACGTGCCGCCGCTGCCTTACGAGGAGGTCAAGATCGCGACGGCCGAAGGCGGCGGTCAGGTCAACGCGCTGGCGATCGACACCGAGGCCGCGTTCCTCGAGTACCTCGACATGTTCTACAACCTGGGGCTGGCGGGCCGGGCCATGCGCCGCATCGGTGCCGTGGAGTTCGCGACGACGATCGCGCCGGGCCTGCGCGACGTGCTGCTCACGGGCAAGATCAAAGAAATCGTGACCCGCACCCCCAAAGAGGCCAAGGGCAAGTACGGCTACTACGACGCGGTCGTGGTGGACTCACCGCCCACCGGGCGCATCGCCCGCTTCCTCGACGTCACCAAGGCGGTGTCCGACCTCGCCAAGGGCGGCCCGGTGCACTCGCAGGCCGAGGGTGTCGTCAAGCTGCTGCACTCGGGTCTGACGGCCATCCATCTCGTCACGCTGCTCGAGGCGCTGCCGATCCAGGAGACGCTGGAGGCGATCGACGAACTGCGGGAGCTGAAGCTGCCGATCGGGTCGGTGATCGTCAACCGGAACATCCCCGCCTACCTGGCGCCCGACGATCTGGCGAAGGCCGCCGAGGGCGGCATCGACGCCGACGCGGTGCAGGCCGGCCTGAAGCAGGCCGGGATCACGTTGTCGGACAAGGACTTCGCGGGTCTGCTGACCGAGACGATCCAGCACGCGACGCGCATCGCGGCGCGGGCCGAGAGCTCCGAACAGCTCGTCGAGGTCGACGTCGCGCGCCTCGAGTTGCCCGCACTGCCCGACGGGGTCGACCTGGGCAGCCTGTACGAATTGGCAGAAGCGCTCGCCCACCAGGGCGTGCGGTGACCGGAGGAGACCGATGAGCGCTTGCGCGAAGAGGAGATGGCCCCGATGAGCACCACCCCGCGGGCCCTGGACATGGCCTCGATCCTGCGCGACACCTCCAACCGCGTGGTGGTGTGCTGCGGCGCCGGAGGCGTCGGCAAGACCACGACCGCGGCGGCGATGGCATTGCGGGCCGCGGAGTACGGCCGCTGTGTGGTCGTGCTGACGATCGACCCCGCCAAGCGGCTGGCTCAGGCGTTGGGCATCCGGGACCTGGGCAACAGCCCGCAGCGGGTGCCGCTGGCGCCCGAGGTGACCGGTGAACTGCACGCGATGATGCTCGACATGCGCCGCACCTTCGACGAGATGGTGGTCCAGTACTCCGGATCGGAGCGCGCGGACGCGATTCTGGACAACCAGTTCTATCAGACCGTGGCCACCTCTCTCGCCGGCACGCAGGAGTACATGGCCATGGAGAAGCTGGGACAGCTTCTGGCAGAGGACAAATGGGATCTGGTGGTGGTGGACACCCCACCGTCGCGCAACGCGCTGGACTTCCTCGACGCCCCGAAGCGGTTGGGCAGCTTCATGGACAGCCGGCTCTGGCGGCTGCTGCTGGCTCCGGGACGCGGGATCGGCCGGCTGGTCACCGGCGCGGTCGGGCTGGCGATGAAGGGCATGTCGACCATCCTCGGCTCCCAGATGCTCTCGGACGCAGCAGCTTTCGTGCAGTCGTTGGACGCCACGTTCGGCGGGTTCCGGGAGAAGGCGGACCGGACCTATGAACTGCTCAAGCGCCGGGGCACCCAGTTCGTCGTGGTGTCTGCGGCGGAGCCGGATGCGTTGCGGGAAGCGACGTTCTTCGTCGACCGGCTCTCGACGGAACACATGCCGCTGGCGGGGCTGATCCTCAACCGCACGCATCCGATGCTGTGCGGGTTGCATGGCGACAAAGCGGCCGAGGCCGCCGACGAGTTGGCGACGAGCGATCCCGACTCGGTGGCGGTCGCTGCGCTGCGGATCCACGCAGACCGGGCGTCGACGGCCAAGCGGGAGGTGCGGCTGCTGTCGCGCTTCACCGGCGCCAACCCGACGGTGCCGATCGTGGGGGTGCCGTCGCTGCCGTTCGACGTGTCCGATCTCGACGCCCTGCGGGCGATCGCGGACCAGATCACCGGCGAGGCTGCCTGAGCGTCAGCAGCGGCAAATTGGCGGCCGCGTCACGCGGGAACGGTTCCGAGGCGACTCAGCCGGCGGTGCGGTGTTTGCGCTGGGCGGCGAAGAAGTCCGACCAGGAGACGACCTCCGGGTGCTGCTTGAGCAGGGCGCGGCGCTGACGCTCGGTCATGCCACCCCACACTCCGAACTCGACGCGGTTGTCCAGTGCGTCGGCGCCGCACTCGGCGATCACCGGGCAGTGCCTGCAGATGACGGCGGCTTTGCGCTGAGCGGCGCCACGGACGAACAGTTCGTCCGGGTCCGTCTGGCGACACCGCGCCTGTGAAACCCACGCAATACGGGCCTCGGCCTCCGCGCCGTGCAGAATGGACTGGCCGGACGGATTGACGGTGGTCCTGCGAGCGGCGGGCTTAGTCCCTGACACCAGCGATCCCCTTCGTTCTGGCCGCGCCCCGACAACGCAGACGACTGAAACACCGACGCCGATCGACCGAGTGCGATCTACGCCACACTGCGAGGGCCAGGTGTGACCTGTATCGCACTGTGCGCTCAATTTAGGTGGTCACAGGCGTTCTGCGCAATACGTTCGTGACCACTTTTTTGGGACGACCGTGCCGTCAACGCGCTACAGTGCCCGACCCAGGCATTTGGCACGCGGTGTCAAATGCCGTCGGCGCTGCTCCTACGAGGACGGGTTGGATCTCGTCGCTACTCTGTACGCATGCCGGAGCACCCCCCGACGTCGCCGACGGAGCCACCACCCCGCTCGGTGACGGTCATCAAGCTCGCCTGGTGTGTGTTGCTGGCCAGCGTCGTCGCCGCCGGGTTGATGTTCCCGGTGGTCGGTGGAATCGGGCTGATGTCCAACCGCGCCTCCGATGTCGTTGCCAACGGATCGGCGCAGCTCGTCGAGGGCGAGGTCCCCCAGGTGTCGACGATGGTCGACGCGAAGGGCAACGTCATCGCGTGGCTGTATTCGCAGCGGCGCTTCGAGGTGCCCAGCGACCAGATCGCCAACACCATGAAGCTGGCGATCGTCTCGATCGAGGACAAGAGGTTTGCCGAGCACAACGGCGTGGACTGGCAGGGCACGCTGACCGGGCTCTCGGGCTATCTGTCGGGCAACCTCGACACTCGCGGCGGGTCGACGATCGAACAGCAGTACGTCAAGAACTATCAGCTCCTCGTCCTCGCGCAGACCGACGCCGAGAAGCGGGCCGCGATCGAGACCACGCCGGCGCGCAAGCTGCGCGAGATCCGCATGGCGCTGACGCTGGACAAGACCTTCACCAAGTCCGAGATCCTGACGCGCTATCTGAACCTGGTGTCGTTCGGCAACGGCGCGTTCGGCGTGCAGGACGCCGCGCAGACGTACTTCGGCATCAACGCCTCCGAGCTGAACTGGCAGCAGGCAGCGCTGCTGGCCGGCATGGTGCAGTCGACCAGCACGCTCAACCCGTACACGAACCCCGACGGCGCGCTGGCCCGGCGCAACCTGGTGCTCGACACCATGATCGAGAACCTCCCCGAACACGCCGACGAGCTCCGGGCGGCCCGTCAGCAGCCGCTGGGCGTCCTGCCGCAGCCCAAGGAGCTGCCGCGCGGCTGCATCGCCGCCGGGGACCGCGCGTTCTTCTGCGACTACGCGCTGGACTACCTCGCCCGCGCCGGCATCAGCAAGGACCAGGTCGCCAAGGGCGGTTACCTGATCAAGACCACGCTGGACCCCGACGTGCAGAACACGGTGAAGTCGGCGATCACCAGCTTCGCCAGCCCCGATCTGCCGGGCGTGGCCAGCGTGATGAACGTGATCAGGCCGGGCAAGGACTCGCACCCGGTCCTCGCCATGGCCAGCAACCGCACCTACGGTCTCAACCTCGACGCCGGCGAGACGATGCAGCCTCAGCCGTTCTCGCTGGTCGGCGACGGTGCGGGCTCGATCTTCAAGATCTTCACCACGGCCGCGGCCCTGGACATGGGGATGGGGATCAACGCCACGCTGCCGGTGCCGGGCCGGTTCGAGGCCAAGGGGCTGGGCAGCGGCGGCGCGAAGGGCTGCCCGCCGGCGACGTGGTGCGTGCAGAACGCGGGCAGCTACAAGGGCTCGATGGACGTCACCGAGGCGCTGGCGACGTCCCCGAACACCGCGTTCGCGAAGCTGATCTCCCAGATCGGGGTGCCGCGCACCGTCGACATGGCGATCAAACTGGGGCTGCGGTCCTACGCCCTGCCGGGTACGGCTCGCGACTACGACCCGAACAGCAACGAGAGTCTCGCCGACTTCATCAAGCGCCAGAACATCGGCTCCTTCACCCTGGGCCCGGTGGAGGTCAACGACCTGGAGCTGTCCAACGTCGCGGCCACGCTGGCCTCCGGCGGCACGTGGTGCCCGCCGAACCCGATCGACAAGGTCGTCGACCGGCACGGCGAGGAAGTATCGGTGACCACCGAGACGTGCGAGCAGGTCGTGCCTGAGGGGTTGGCCAACACACTGGCCAACGCGCTGAGCCACGACGACCAGGGCAACGGCACCGCGGCGGGCGCCGCGGGTTCGGTCGGCTGGAACCTGCCGCTGTCGAGCAAGACGGGGACCACCGAGACGCACCGTTCGTCGGGGTTCCTCGGCTTCACCAACCACTTCGCCGCGGCCAACTACATCTTCGACGACTCGAATTCGCCGGGTGAGCTGTGCTCGTTCCCGCTGCGCCAGTGCGGGGACGGGAACCTGTTCGGCGGCAACGAGCCCGCCCGGACCTGGTTCGCCGCGATGAAGCCGTTGACCGCACCGTTCACCGACGTGACGCTGCCCCCGACCGATCCCCGCTACGTCGACGGCGCTCCCGGCTCGCGGGTGCCGAGCGTGTCGGGGATGGACCAGGACACCGCCCGCAAGCGGCTGCGCGAGGCCGGCTTCCAGGTCGCCGATCAGGCGACGCCGGTGAACAGCAGTTCGGACTACGGCACCGTCGTCGGCACCACACCGAGCGGTGCGACCGTCCCGGGCTCGATCATCACGATCCAGATCTCCAACGGCATCGCGCCCGCGCCGCCGCCCCCTCCGCCCAGCGCAGCCATCCCCGGCGGCCCACCGCCGCAGGTCGGTTCGACGGTGATCCAGATCCCCGGCCTGCCGCCGATCACCGTCCCGGTGCTCGGCCCGCCGCCGCCCGCGCCGCCGCCACCACCCTGATCGGCGACGGCCGGTGGGTCACAGGGAGGGGCAGTAAACTGGACCGATGCCTGACGCTTCACCGGGATCGATCCTGAAGACCACCGCCGCCGTCTCGCTCGGCACTCTCGTCGCGGGGATCGGATACGCCTCGCTGATCGAGCGCAACGCCTTCGTGCTCCGTGAGGCGACCATGCCGGTGCTCTCCCCCGGCTCGTCGCCGCTGAAGGTGCTGCACATCAGCGACATCCACATGCGCCCGGGCCAGCGCCGCAAGCAGGCGTGGCTGCGCGACCTGGCGCGGTGGGAGCCCGACCTGGTGGTGAACACGGGCGACAATCTTGCCCACCCCAAGGCCGTGCCCGCCGTCGTGCAGGCGCTCGGAGACCTGCTGTCGATCCCCGGCGTGTTCGTGTTCGGCAGCAACGACTACTTCGCGCCGAGGCTGAAGAACCCGGCGAACTACCTGACCAATCCGGGTCACCGGATCCACGGCGAGCCACTGCCCTGGCAGGACCTGCGAGCGGCGTTCACCGAGCGCGGCTGGCTGGACATGACGCACACGCGGCGGGAGTTCGAGGTCGCCGGTCTGCACATCGCCGCGGCCGGCGTCGACGACCCGCACCTGTCGCGGGACCGCTACGCCACCATCGCCGGGCCGGCCAGCCCGGCCGCGAACCTCACGCTCGGACTGACGCACTCGCCGGAACCACGGGTGCTGGACCGCTTCGCCGCCGACGGCTATCAGCTCGTCATGGCGGGCCACACCCACGGCGGGCAGCTGTGCCTGCCGTTCTACGGCGCCATCGTCACCAACTGCGATCTGGACCGCTCCCGCGTGAAGGGGCCGTCGCGCTGGGGCGCGCACACCCAGCTGCATGTGTCGGCCGGGATCGGCACCTCGCCGTTCGCCCCGCTGCGGTTCTGCTGCCGTCCCGAGGCGACGCTGCTCACGCTCGTCGCCGCCCCGACCGGCGGCTCGGACGTCGGCTCGCAGTCCGGGCAGTCGCATCCGACCGTTTCGGCCCGGTGACCCCGACGGGTACCTCCGACTGCTGTCGTCAGTCGCGCTCGTGGGTGGACAACGCGGTCCGGCTGATCGAGACCGACGCCCGGCGCAGCGCCGACACCCACCTGCTGCGGTACCCCCTGCCGGCGAGCTGGTCGACCGACTGCGATCTCGCGCTGTATCTGAAGGACGAGACCACCCACATCACCGGCAGCCTCAAGCACCGGCTGGCGCGCTCGCTGTTCCTGTACGCGCTGTGCAACGGGTGGATCGGTGAGGGCACCACCGTCATCGAGGCTTCGTCGGGCTCCACGGCGGTGTCCGAGGCGTACTTCGCGGCGATGCTCGGGTTGCCGTTCATCGCGGTGATGCCCGCGTCGACGAGCACCACGAAGATCAAGCTGATCGAATCCCAGGGCGGCCGTTGCCATTTCGTCACCGAAGCGGCACAGGTGTACGCCGAGGCGCAGCGGCTGGCCGAGGAGACCGGCGGGCACTACCTGGACCAGTTCACCAATGCCGAACGGGCCACCGACTGGCGCGGCAACAACAACATCGCGGAATCGATCTTCGATCAGATGGCCATGGAGACGCATCCGATACCGACGTGGATCGTCGTGGGCGCGGGAACCGGGGGCACCAGCGCGACGATCGGCCGCTACATCCGCTACCGCAGGCACGCCACACGTCTCTGTGTGGTCGACCCGGAGAACTCGGCGTTCTACCCGTCGTACGTCAACGGGGATCCGGACGTGGTGACGGGCCTGTCGTCGCGCATCGAGGGCATCGGGCGGCCCCGGGTGGAGCCGTCATTCCTGCCGGGCGTCGTCGACCGGATGGTGACGGTGCCCGATGCCGCGTCGATCGCGGCGGCTCATCACGTCAGCCGGGTGATCGGGCGCCGGGTGGGGCCGTCGACGGGGACGAACATCTGGGGGGCGTTCGGTTTGCTGGCCGAGATGGCCGCGCAGGGGCGCAGTGGCTCGGTGGTCACGCTGCTGGCCGACGGCGGGGACCGCTACGCCGAGACCTACTTCTGCGAGGAGTGGCTGACCAGCCACGGCCTGGACCCCTCGGAGCCGGCCGAGGTCCTGGCCGGCTTCGAACGGTCCGCACGCTGGCCCTGATCGTCGCGCCTGAGCGGTCCGTCGGAGGTCAGGAAGAGCCACAATGCCGCAAGCGCAAAGAAGCCCAGGTAGATCGATGCGCCCAGCCCAGTCATGTCACGCCTCTCTCGTCGACGAGATCTCGTCGTCATTGTCGGTCACCCTGCACAACGCATCCGGCATCCCCGATGCTTCCCGCAGGGCGTGTCGCGGGGCCCGGAGGCGTTTGGCTTCAACCGCGGTCGGTGCGATACGCTGTCGTGGCTTCACGCGGGGTGTGGCGCAGCTTGGTAGCGTGCTTCGTTCGGGACGAAGAGGTCGTGGGTTCGAATCCCGCCACCCCGACTCGTGTGAGAGTGAAACGCCCAGACCGGCACATCGGTTTGGGCGTTTTCTGTTCCCAGCAGCCGAACGAGAAGGGCATCCCCGGTGACGAGGTCGCAGACTCGGGTTGCCCTCGACGGCGACCACCGGCTGCGGCGCGCCCGGCACCAGTGGACGGCCGTGTTGATCGCCGCTGTGCTGTTCGGCATCGCGGTCTACCTGCTGGCCGTGCAGACCACCACGGGTCAGCGACTGGAAGACGCGGCCCTGCGTGGCGCCGACCAGGTGGACCCGGAGTTGCATCGGGCCGCGCTGCACGCATTTCACACCATCACGCTGACCTCACAGCTGGTCGCCACGGTGATCGTCGGCGTGATCGGCTTGCTGCGACGCCAGGTGTGGCTGGCGGTCGCCGGAGTGGGCATCATCCTCGGCGGCCAGGCGATCACCCAGCTGTTGAAGTTTCATGTGCTGTCGCGCCCCGACCTCGTCGCGGTCGGCGGGAAGTACGCCGAGAACACGCTGCCCAGCGGACACACCACCGCGGCGATGTGCCTGCTGTTCGCGACGCTGATCGTGATGCCCTACCGCTTTCGCGGCGTCGCGATGTTCGTCACCCTCACCTGGGCGGTGGGCATCGGCGCCTACACCGTCATCATTCAGGCTCACCGGCTCTCGGACACGCTGGCCGGCAACGCGGTGGCGTTGGTCGTGGCCTGTACCGCTGCCCAACTGCTCGCCTGGACCGGCCGGATCCGCGCTGTGGTGTCGCCGAGTCCCGGGCGATACACCCTACGGACCGTGTTCGTCGTGGTAGTCGGTGTCATGGGCGCCGCGAGCTTGGCGCTGGGCGCCGTGCAGATGCTGCACGCGGCCGCCGCCTACGTCAACGACGAGCCGACGGCGTGGCGACTGTTCCTCAGTTCGCAGTGGCTGGCCGCCGCGGGGTCGATCGGTGCGGCCCTGTTGTTCTGGTGGACCTGGTACCGACTGGAGACCAAACGCCGCCACGACCCCGTGGCCATGCGCTGACGTGGGCCCTCAGGAGAAACAGGCCGCCGGCCTTTGATGTCAGTCGGCCGGATTCAGGCGGTCGGTTCGCCGGTGTCCTTGTCCACATCGGGGGTTTCGGCGTCCGCATCCTTCTCGGTGTCGGTTTCCTCGGATGCCGTCGACGTCTTCTCGTCGTCGTAGATTCCTTTACCGCGAGTCATCGGATTCCTCTCAGCTCGAAGCGCTTCGAAGCTTGTCCAGCAGCGGGCCCGCCGCCTCTTTGAAGAACTGGTCCTGGCTCTCGCCGCCGACCTGCACCAGTGCGATGTCGGTGAAGCCGGCCTCCCAGTACTCCCGCACCGCCTCCACGATGGCGTCCAGGTCGGGGCCGCAGGGAATGGAGTCGGCGGTGTCCTCCGGACGCACGAACTGCGTCGCGCCGTCGAACCCCGCCGTCGTCGGCAGGTCGGAGTTCACCGCCCATCCGCCGGCGAACCACCGGAACTGGTCGTGGGCACGCTCGATAGCGGCGTCACGATCGGGGTCCCAGCAGATCGGGATCTGACCGATCACGCGCACGTCGCCGGGCAGTCCGGTGGCGCGTCGCGCATCGTGCCAGGCATCCACGAGGTGCTTGTTCGGTTCGACGGCGATGAGGTGGTCGGCCAGCGGCGCGAAACGCTCGACCGATTTGTCTCCGGACACCGCCGCCGCAATGGGCACCGGGACCTCGGGGACGTCCCAGATGCGGGCCGAGTCGACCTCGAAGTACTCGCCTTTCCAGTCCACCATCTCGCCGGTGTGCAGTTCTCGGATGATCTGGATCGCTTCGCGCAGCATCTCGTGGCGCCGCGCGACCGTCGGCCAGCGCTTGCCCACGACGTGCTCGTTGAGGTTCTCGCCACTGCCCAGGCCGAGCGTGAACCGGCCGTCGGCGAGAATCTGCAGCGTGGCTGCCTTCTGCGCGACGATCGCCGGGTGGTACCGCAGCGTCGGGCACGTGACGTAGGTCATCAACTCGACACGCTCGGTGGCGTGTGCCACGGCGCCCAGCACCGACCACGCGTACGGCGCATGGCCCTGCGACGAGAGCCAGGGGAAGTAGTGGTCGCTGGAGACTTCGAAGTCGAAGCCCGCCTGCTCTGCTGAAACCGCATAACGGACAAGGTCTTTCGGTCCGCTCTGTTCGGTCATCAGGGTGTAGCCGAAACGCGTCATGCGCGACGGGATACCCGAGGTGGCAGCGCCGAAACCGGCCGCAGGCGGCGTCACGTTGTCAATCACCGGGGCGATCGACAAGATGGGAACCATGACCTACGACGCCGGCGGATACGGTCCGGCGGGGAGTCCTCCCCCTGGCGCGCCGCCCACCGGCTATCCCCCGCCCGGCCCTCCGGGCTTTCCGCCGCCCGGCTACGGTCCACCCCCCTACGGCGCGTACGGACCGCCCCCGGGCTACGCCGGTCCCGGGTACGGCAGTGCCGGTTACTTCGCTCCCCCACCGGTGATCCGCCCCGGCGTCGTCCCGCTGCGACCGCTGACCCTGTCCGACATGTTCAACGGCGCGATCGCCTATATGCGGGTCAATCCCAAAGCGACACTGGGCCTGACGACGATCGTGGTGGTCGCCGCGCAACTGTTCGGGCTCGCGCTCTCGCTGTGGCCCTTGGCTTTCGCCGGTCAGCTGGCCGGCTCCCTGGAAGGCGACGCCAACAACGGCGCCTCGCTGGTCCTGCAGAATGGTTCGGGCCTGGCGTCGCTGGCCTCGAGCTTCGCCGCGACGGTCGCCACCACCTTGTCGACGATCCTGCTCAGCGGCCTGCTGACGGTGGTGGTCGGGCGCGCGGTGTTCGGGGCGGGAATCGGCATCGGGGAGGCCTGGCGGCGGCTCAAGCCTCGGCTGTGGGCGTTGATCGGTTTCACCCTGGCCGAGGGCATCGGCGCGCTCGTGCTGATCGCGATCCCGGTCGTCATCATCGCGGTCGTCGCGGTCGCGGCGAACGGATGGGCTGCGTTCTTCTTCGCCATTCCCCTGGTGCTCGCGCTGATCGCGGCGCTGGCCTACCTGGGCACGATGCTGGCGTTCGCGCCCGCGATCATCGTGCTCGAGCGCGGCCGCATCGGGTACGCGGTCCGGCGGTCCTTCTCGCTGATCAAGGGCGACTTCTGGCGGGTGTTCGGCATCCGGGTGCTGGCGGTGGTGGTCGCTCAGATCGTCGCCGCCGCGGTGGCGATCCCGTTCAGCTTCGGCGGCCAGTTCCTGCTGACCGCAGCCGCATCCACCGGGACGGCGATGATCGCGATGGTGCTGATCGCGGTCGGCGGGGCGATCGGGCAGATCATCACCGGGCCGTTCAGCGCCGGAGTCGTGGTGCTGCAGTACACCGACCGCCGCATCCGCGCAGAAGCGTTCGATCTGGTCCTGCAGACCGGCGCGACCACGGGGTGGGCGGCGCCGCCGAACTCGACCGATGATCTGTGGCTGACCGGTCAGCGTTGACGTGGCGACGACGATCGACATCGACCGCGACGCGGCGCACGACGCCGCCGGCCGGGAACTCGGCAAGCTCATCTACCCGAAGCCGTCGTTCACCGAACAGATCGCCGACTGGATCCAACGGTTGCTGTACCGGCTCACCGCCGGGGCCGCGTCGGTCCCGGGTGGCTGGTTGACGATCGCGGTGCTGCTGGTGCTGCTCGCGCTGGCCATCGTCGTCGTCGTCCGCATCGCACGGAACGCGATGCGCAGCAGCCGGGCCGGGACCGTGACGCTGTACGGCGGCCATGAACTGAGCGCCGCCGAGCATCGGGCTACCGCCGAACGCTATGCGGCAGCGGGTGATTGGTCACCGGCGATCCGTCACCGGCTGCGGGCGGTCGCGCGTCAGCTCGAGGAGAGCGGTGTCCTCGACGCCGTCCCTGCCCGCACGGCCACCGAGTTCGCCCGGGCGGCCGCCGAGGCATTCCCTGACATCCGGGACCAATTGACCGCTGCTGCCGATGCTTTCAACGACGTCACCTATGGTGAACTGCCGGGCAGCGAGCCCCAGTACCGGTCGGTCGCAGGGCTGGACGCCGAGGTGGGCCGCCGCCGCGCGCCCGCTCACGACGGCCGGCCGACCGAGACCGCGGCCCAGCCGTGGGCCGAGGTGCGATGACCGTGACGGGCCCGTCGAGTGCCGTCGGCGCGACGCTGCGGCAACGATGGCGGGGGGCGAAGTGGGTGCTGGCCGCGCTGGTGGTCATCGTCGCGGTCGCCGTGCTGAGCACATGGTTGACGGCGGCACGCCCGGGCGGCCGGCTGGACCCGGAATCGACGTCCGCACAGGGCGCCCGCGCGCTGGTGACCCTGCTGCGCGAGCACGGTGTCGACGTCGTCGCAGCGACGTCCCTCGCCGACGTCGAACGCCAGGCCAGGCCGGGCACCCTGCTGGTGATCGCGCAGACTTTCCACCTGACCGGTGATTCGGCGACCCTGCGCCGGCTCGCCGATCTTCCCGGCGACCGGCTGCTCGTGGAGCCGGCGAGCAGGACCCGAGAGGCGCTCGCACCGGCGCTGCGCCGGTCCGATTCAACGGCTTTCGGTGGTCTGGCACCGAATTGCGATCTGCGCGAAGCTGATCGGGCCGGCACCGTGGCGTTCGGCGCCGCCGACGCCTACGAGGCGGCGGGTTCGATCCCGGTGACCCGGTGCTACGACGGCGTGCTGGCGCGCTACTCCGACGGCGGGCGCACCATCACCGCCGTCGGCAGCGCCGAGTTCATGGTCAACTCGGGTCTGCTCGACGAGGGCAACGCGGCGCTGGCGATGAATCTCGCAGGTGCGGCGCCACGGGTGATCTGGTACGCGCCGCAGCACAGTGAGGGCGGCGAAACCGCCGGCGCATCAACGCTTTCCGATCTCATCCCGACACAGGTGCGCTGGATGGTGCTGCAACTGATGGTCGTCGTCGCACTGCTGGCGCTGTGGAAGGGCCGGCGGGTCGGGCCTCTGGTGGCCGAGCAGCTGCCCGTGGTGGTGCGCGCGTCGGAGACCGCGGAGGGGCGCGGCCGGCTGTACCGGTCGCGGCGGGCCCGGGACCGGGCCGCAGACGCGCTGCGGACCGCAGCGCTGCAGCGCATGCTGCCGCGCCTGGGGCTGGGACCGACCGCCCCGCCGCCCACCGTCGTGGCGGCCGTCGCGGCGCGCAGTGGCCGCGACGCACAGGTGCTCGCCCGTACTCTCTACGGACAGCCACCGGCCGGTGACGCCGAGCTGGTGGACCTCGCCCGCGAACTCGACGACATCGAAAGGCAGGTCGCTCAGTCGTGACACAGCCCACCGCCCACGAGGGTGCGCGCAACGCGCTGATGGCGCTGCGCGCCGAGATCGCCAAGGTGGTGGTCGGCCAGGACGCCGTGGTGAGCGGCCTGGTGATCGCACTGCTGTGCCGTGGGCACGTGCTCCTCGAGGGGGTGCCCGGCGTTGCCAAGACGCTGCTGGTGCGCACCCTGGCGGCGGGACTGCAGCTGGACTTCAAGCGGGTGCAGTTCACCCCCGATCTCATGCCCGGCGATGTGACCGGGTCGCTCGTCTACGACGCGCGCACCGCGGCGTTCGAGTTCCGCGCCGGACCGGTGTTCACCAATCTGCTGCTGGCCGACGAGATCAACCGCACACCGCCCAAGACCCAGGCGGCGCTGCTGGAGGCGATGGAGGAGCGGCAGGTCAGCGTCGAGGGTGAGCCACGGCCGCTGCCCGACCCGTTCATCGTGGCGGCCACCCAGAACCCGATCGAGTACGAGGGCACCTACCAGCTCCCCGAGGCCCAGCTGGACAGGTTCCTGATCAAACTCACCGTGCCGCTGCCGCCGCGCGACCAGGAGATCGCGATTCTCGACCGTCACGCCCGCGGGTTCGACCCGAGAGATCTCTCGTCGGTCCGCGCCGTCGCCGGCCCCGCCGATCTCGCCGCTGGCCGCGACGCGGTACGGCAGGTGTTGGTGGCCGACGAGGTGCTCGGCTACATCGTCGACATCGTCGGCGCCACAAGGCATTCCCCGTCGCTGCAACTCGGCGTGTCACCGCGCGGCGCGACGGCGCTGCTGTCGACGTCGCGCGCGTGGGCGTGGCTGTCGGGCCGCACCTACGTCACCCCCGACGATGTCAAGGCGATGGCCAGACCCACCCTGCGGCACCGGGTGATGCTGCGGCCGGAGGCAGAACTCGAAGGATCCAGCGCCGACGGTGTTCTCGAGGGCATCCTCGCCTCGGTGCCGGTGCCGAGATAGCGGTGGTCATCACCGGGCGGGCCGGGCTGATCGCACTGCTGTGCGTGCTGCCGATCGCGTTGTCTCCCTATCCCGCAGCGACGTTCGCGGTCCTGCTGACGGCGGTGGCGGTGGCGGTCGCGGTCGACGCCGCCCTGGCGGGCAGTCCGCGCGCGCTGCGGATGACCCGCGGCGGCGAGACGTCGGCCCGGCTCGGTCAACCCGTCGGTGCGCTCCTCACGGTCGACAACGGCGGTGGTACCCGCTTCCGCGGGGTGGTCCGTGATGCGTGGGCCCCGAGCGCCAACGCCGCCCCGCGGATGCACGACGTGAATCTTGCTGCAGGACAGAAGGTCACGTTGTCCACACGGCTGGCCCCGAGCCGTCGCGGCGATCAGGTGTCGGCGCTGGTGACGGCTCGTTCCGTGGGCCCGCTCGGGCTGGCCGGGCGACAGGGCTCGCACCGGGTGCCCTGGCAGGTGCGGATCCTGCCGCCGTTCCTGTCGCGCAAACACCTGCCGTCGCGACTGGCCCGGCTGCGCGAGCTGGAAGGCATGACGCCTGCGCTGATCCGCGGGCAGGGCACCGAGTTCGACTCGCTGCGCGAGTACGTCGTCGGCGACGACATCCGCTCGATCGACTGGCGCGCCACCGCCCGTCGCGCCGACGTCGTCGTGCGCACCTGGCGGCCCGAACGGGACCGCCGGGTGGTCATCGTGCTCGACACCGGCCGGACGTCGGCGGGCCGGGTGGGTGTCGACCCGACGTCCGCAGATCCCGGCGGCTGGCCGCGCCTGGACTGGTCGATGGACGCCGCCCTGCTGCTGGCCGCCCTCGCCGCCCGGGCCGGGGATCACGTCGACCTCCTCGCGCACGACCGGGTCACCCGCGCCGGGGTGTTCAACGCGTCCCGTACCGACGTGCTGGTCCGCCTCGTCGACGCGATGGCGCCGCTGGAGCCCGCGCTGGTCGAGTCCGACGCGCGCGCGATGGTCGCCGCGGTGCAACGGCGGGTGCGCCGCCGCGCGCTGGTCGTGCTGCTCACCGATCTGAACGCCTCGGCGATCGACGAGGGTCTGCTCACGGTGCTGCCGCAGCTGAGCGCCAAGCATCAGGTGCTCGTCGCGGCCGTGTCCGACCCGCGGGTGGACCGTCTCGCCACCGGGCGGACCGACGCGGTCGCGGTCTACGACGCCGCGGCGGCCGAGCGGGCCCGCATCGACCGGCGCACCGTTGCGGCACTGCTGCGCAGCCACGGCGTCGACGTCGTCGACGCACCGCCGGAGGAGCTGGCGCCCGCACTGGCGGACCACTACCTGGCGATGAAGGCCGCCGGACGCCTATAAGCACTCAGGTTCCTTCCGCGAGCAGACACAAACTCGCACGCTTTCGGGCAATTCCATGCGACTTTGCGTCTGCTCGCCGCGAGACCGCCATGCACCGCCATCCACAAAGCCGATTCCATCCCCAGTCGACCACTTCGACGACGCGGTAGGAACCGCGGGCGGGCGCACGATTGCGCTGTGCAGCAGCGCGTCAAGGACCTCGTCGCCCGGCATGGCGGTTACGTGTCCACGGCTGCGCTCTTGACGGTCATCACCCGCTCGCAACTCGATGTGCTCGTTCGCAGGCGTGAGTTGATCCGCATCTGGCATGGGGTCTACGGCATCGCCGAGCCGACCGCTCTCGGCCGGCTGGAGGCAATCGATGTCTACATTGGCCAGCCCGCGGTCGCATGCATGGGCACCGCCGCAGCGCTGTACGGCTTCGACACCGAGTCCACCTCGGCGTTACACGTACTCGACCCGGGCGTCCGTATCCGCCCGACCGTCGGCCTCACCATCCATCAACGCCTCGGCGCGCCGCTGCGGCGGGTGCAGGGCCGTCTTGCCACCGCGCCGGCGTGGACCGCAGTCGAGGTCGCTCGCACGCTGTCGCGGCCGCGTGCGCTGGCGACCCTCGACGCCGCGCTGCACACGGGCTCCTGCACCCCGGCCGACCTCGCCTCCGCGATCGCCGAACAGAAAGGCAGGCGCGGCATCGTCACCGTCCGCGAACTCGCACCGCTCGCCGACGGCCGCGCCGAGTCCGCGATGGAAAGCGAAGCGCGCCTGGTGATGCTCGACCATGGCCTGCCCCGCCCCGAGCTCCAGTACACGATCGGCGGCGCGTCGACGAGTTGGCGGGTCGATTTCGCATGGCCCGATCAGCTGGTCGTCGCCGAGTACGAGAGCATCGAGTGGCACGCCGGTCGTCTCGCGATGCTGCGCGACAAGGTCCGATTCGCCGCCATCCAGCAGCTCGGCTGGACCGTCATCCCGATCGTGGTGTCCGACGTCCGCGTCACTCCTGAACGACTTACCGATCGCATCCGCGAGCACCTGGCGAGGGGTGCGGTGGCGCTGTGAGCCCGAGCCGCGACACCGGGCGAGCAGACACAAACTCGCATGCTTTCGGGCAATTCCATACGAGTTTGTGTCTGCTCGCGAAAGAAACGTCAGCCCGTCGGCACGTAGTCGGGGGCGTCCTCGATGTCGCCGGTCTCCCCGAGCCGCACCGCCCGGCGGCCGAAGTGCACCACGTAGCCGAGGAAACCCAGAAGCGCCGCCACACCGATCGCAACCCGCAGCGGCGTCGGCAGCGGCGACGGCGTCACGAACGCCTCGATCAGGCCCGCGACCAGCAGCACGGCGACCAGACCGACGGCCACCGACACCACCGCGCGCCCCTGCTCGGCGAGCACCTGGGCGCGGGGACGGTCGCCGGGTGAGATCACCGACCAGCCCAGCCGCATGCCCATGGCGCCGGCCAGGAACACCGCCGACAACTCGATCAGCCCGTGCGGTGTGATCAGGCCGAGGAAGACGTCGCCCCTGCCGGATTCGAACATCAGACCGGCGATCACGCCCAGGTTGGCCGCGTTCTGGAACAGCACGTAGGGCACCGGGAGCCCGAGCAGGATCGACGAGCCGATGCACTGCGCGGCCACCCATGCGTTGTTCGTCCACACGCTCAACGCGAACGAGCCGGCCGGATGCTCCCGGTAGTAGTCGGCGAACTCGTTGTTGACCAACTGGTCGATCTCGGCGGGGCTGCCGACCGCGGCCTGCACGTCGGGATTGCCCGAGATCCACAGTGCGATCACGCCCGTGACGGCGAAGAAGGCGACGGCGGTCGCCAGCCACCACCGCCACGAACGGTAGGCCACCACCGGGAACGACACCGTCCAGAACCGGGTGAACTCCCGCCAGAGCGGGGCATGGGCGCCGGTCACCACCGAACGGGCGCGTGCGACGAGGCTGGACAACTTGCCCACGAGCACGGCGTCGGTGGACGCCGACCGCACCATCGACAGATGCGTCGAGACCCGCTGGTAGAGATCGACCAGCTCGTCGACCTCGGCGCCGCTGAGGTGCCTGCGCTTCTTGACGAGCCGGTCGAGACGGTCCCAGGCCGGCCGGTTCGCCTGAACGAACGCATCGACATCCACGAAGCGAGATTTTAGTAGCGTGGCTCTCATGGCCGGCCCGCACGAACCTGTGGTCACCGGGGACGCGGTGGTCCTCGACATCCAGATCGCCCAGCTGCCGGTCCGCGCGCTCTCGGCGCTCATCGACGTGATCGTCGTGTTCATCGTCTACGTGCTCGGCGTGCTGCTGTGGGCGGTCACGCTGTCGCAGTTCGACACCGCGTTCTCCTCCGCGGTGATGATCGTCTTCACCGTGCTCGCGCTCGTGGGTTATCCGGTGATCTTCGAGACCGCCACCCGCGGCAGGACGCTGGGCAAGATGGCGATGGGCCTGCGAGTGGTCTCCGACGACGGCGGCCCCGAACGGTTCCGCCAGGCGCTGTTCCGCGCGCTGGCCGGTGTCATCGAGATCTGGATGCTGACCGGCGGCCCCGCCGTCATCTGCAGCCTGCTGTCGCCGAAGGGCAAGCGCATCGGCGACATCTTCGCCGGCACCGTCGTGATCAGCGAGCGGGCGCCGCGGATGGAGCCCCCTCCGCAGATGCCGCCGCAACTCGCGTCGTGGGCGTCGGCGCTGGAGTTGTCCGGACTCAGCCCCGACAGGGCCGAACTGGCGCGCCAATTCCTCTCGCGTGCGTCGCAGTTGCACCCTGAAGTGCGGGATCAGATGGGATACCGCATCACCGGCGAGGTGCTGGCGCAGATCTCCCCGCCGCCTCCGCCCGGCGCGCCGCCGCCGATGGTGCTCGCTGCGGTGCTGGCCGAGCGGCACCGCCGGGAACTGCTCCGCCTGCAGGTACCGGCGACCTCGCTGACCGGGCAAGCGACCGGGCCCGCCCCGTACCCGCCCGGCTGGCCGCCGCCACCACCGCCCGGGAGCGGGTTCACGCCGCCATCGTGACCCGGTGGGCGACGTCTGCCCGCTGGACCGCACCCACGGTCAGCAGCGCGGCGGCCGCCAGGCTGCTCACGGTCCGGACGTGATTCCACCGGGTCCACGCATCCAGGTAGGAGTTCCACGCCGGCGCCGACACCGGGCCGGCGTCGAGCCGGTCGTTGAGCGGCACGTTGAACGCCACGGTGACGATCGCGCCGACGACGCCGCAGACCGCCCCCGCCAGAAGCCAGGCGCTGCCGGGGGTGTGCCAGCGCAGCCCGGCCAGCACCCCGACCGCGACCGCCAGCACCGCGGCGCCGAAGTAGACGATCAGGAACAGTGCATTCGACTCGGCCTCGGCGTTGATGCCGCGCATGGCGCTGATCGCGTCCAGCGGTCCGACGCGGTCGAGGCCGCGCATGACAAACGTCGAGAACACGAACATCATGCCGCCGGCGACGGCGCTCGCGAGAGCGGCGACGGTGGACAGCACGGTGAGGGAGTGGTCGGTCATGCCTCGAGTCAACGACGCCGATCCCAGACGATCCATAGCCGAAAGCACCGAAGACATTATCGATCGTCTCGACCCCGGTCTACGATCCGGGGATGGACGCGGTGACCGGACTCCTCGACGGTGTCCGCGCGCGGGGTGCGTTCGTGCTGCGGATGATGCTGGACCCCCCGTGGTCGATGAGCATCCGCGACGAGGCGCCGCTCACGGTGATCTGCCAGACCCACGGGCGCGCGGCCGTCGTGGCGGCCGGCGGCGCGATCAGCCGGCTCGAACCCGGCGACGTCGCGCTCGCTCGCGGTGCCGACCCCTACGTCTACGCCGACGACCCCGCGACCCCGCCCATGGTCGTCATTCACCCCGGTCAGCGGTGTACGACGGTGTCCGGCGAGGACCTGAGGTTCGAGATGGCGCTGGGGGTACGTACCTGGGGCAACAGCCCCGCAGGCCGGACCCGGTCGGTCATCGGCGCCTACGAGGGGCGCAGCGACGTCAGCGCCCGCCTGCTCGATGCACTCCCGGCTGTGGCGGTGCTGCGCGCCGGGGACTGGGACTCGCACCTGGTCGGTCTGCTGTCGCAGGAGGCCGGCCGCGACGGGCCGGGGCAGGAGGCCTTTCTCGACCGGCTGCTCGACCTGCTGCTCATCGCCGCGCTGCGGGCGTGGTTCGACCGCGACGCGCACGCACCGACCTGGTGGCGGGCCGAGCACGATCCGCTGGTGGGCCCGGCGCTCAAGCTGATGTATCACCACCCCGCGCATCGCTGGACGGTCGCCGACCTGGCCGGGGCCGTGGGCTGTTCGCGCGCGGTCTTCGCACGCCGGTTCGCCGACCTCGTCGGTGAGCCGCCGATCGCGTTCCTGACCGGCTGGCGACTGGCGCTGGCCGCCGACCTGCTCCGGTCCGGGGCGACCGTCGGGGCGGTCGCCCGCCAGGTCGGGTACGGCAGTCCGTTCGCGCTGAGCACCGCGTTCAAGCGGGCGTACGGGGTGAGTCCGAACGCCCACCGTCAGGTCGGCGCGGCCTGCTGACGCCGTCGCAGCACCGCGGCGGCGACCGCTGCGGCGACAACGGTGACCAGCGCCCCCAGGATCAGCGCAGCGGGTTCCCCCGCGGTGAGGATCTTCCGGTCACTGCCCAGCGTCGCCGCGGCCACGGGCACACCGAGCTGCGCGGCGGAGAGCACAGCGAGCGGTACCGGCTGGCCCAGCATGCGGCCGGCCGTGTGCGCGAGCACGGCGCCGAGACCCAGCGCCACGCCGAGCGCGATGAGCTTCGGGTTCGTTCCGAGTGCCCCGATGTTCAGCGACGCGCCGAGCCACACGAAGAACAGCGGGCCGAAGAAGCCCTCGGTGACGCCGAAGAGCTGCCGGGCGAGCCGGCGAGGCTGGCCGACGGCCGCGACGACGAGCCCCAGCGCGAAGCCCGCCAGCATGATCGAGATCCGCGTGGTGACCGCCAGGGCACACAGCGCGAACAGCAGCATCAGGCTGACCCGCAGTTCCAGCGCGACGCGGTACCGCTCCGTGAACCGGTGCGCGCGGCGGCGCCAGCCCCGCCGGTCGGCCACGCGCAGCAGGCCGTACACCACTGCGGCGCAACCGAAGACGGCGAGCACCCCGAGCGAGGCCCGGCCCGCCTGAGACGGGGCGATCGCCAACGGCAGCAACACGATCGCGGCGGTGTCCGCGATCGCGATCTGTGCAGTCACCGACAGCACCGGTGGGCCGGTCAGCCCGAGCGAATCGATCACCGGCAGGGCCAGCGCGGCCGACGACGACGCCATCAGCACCGCGTACAGCAACGCGTGCCCGGTGCCGAAGACCTGTGCCAGCACCACTGCGAGGACAGCGGCGCCCAGCCCCGCGAGCACCGCGCGCACTGCCGCCGCGGGCAGCGCGGTCCGCAGTGACGCGTCGCGGACGGGCACGTGGGTGCCGGCGACGAACATCACCAGCGCGAAGCCGATGTCGGCCAGCAGCGTGAAGACCGGGTCGGTGTGGTCCACGATGCGCAAACCGGAACTACCGAATGCGATCCCGGCGGCGAGTTCGCCGATCACGGCCGGGATGCCGAATCGCCCGACGGACGCGATCAGCGGCCCCGCCATCCCGATGACCACGATGAGTGCCAGCGTGGCGAATCCGAATCCGCTCACCGCCATGGCAGCACAGATTACTCAGCCGGCGATCCAGTTCCCGTGGAATCCGTACGGAACACGCTGCGGTAGCGCGATTCTCGCGACCGGCGGCGCCGAGAACTCGGAGGCGTCGATGATGACCAGGTCGCTGCCGTCCCGAACCGGGTCGTACACGTAGGCGAGATACCACCCGCTGCTCTCATCGGCGGGGCCGGAGTCCGAGGGAACGAAGACGGCCTCGCCGGGGCCTCCGGGCGCATCCGGGGTACCGAACCGGTGCTCGACGGCCTCACCCGAGCGCAGGTCGTGTCTGACCAATCTGTCGTCGCCGACCGACACGCTGTAGCGCGCCGGCAGCGTCGCCCGCCGGTCATCGATGCGGGGGAACTCGACCGTCCGGTCGTCGAGCTGCCTTTCGGTGACGGCGCCGGTCCCGAGATCCAGCGTCCAGCTCCACATGACGCTGTCGCCCCCGGAATTGCTGTCACCCCTCCATAATTCGGGATAGCGCACCGCTTCGACGGTGAGCACCCGGCCGTCGTCGTGGGCATTGACGACGTGGAACACGTAGCACGGGTCGATGTCGAACCAACGGACCTCCCCGAAGGCGTCGTCGCGTCGCAGCACTCCGAAGCGGGCGCCGTAGGAGTCGCTCCACCGGAAGGGCATGCCACCGCCGCCCATCGCGGTCTCGAGGTCGAACACCACCGGAAGGTCCATGAAGACGACGTAGTTCGCGGTCAGCGCGAAGTCGTGCATCATCGTCATCCCCGGCACGTCGAGCGGTCGGTTGACGGTCAGCGTGCCGTCGGCGTCGGCGCGGTGGTAGGTGACGTACGGGGCGAACAGACTGCCGTAGCCGAAGAAGTGCATCTCGCCGGTGGTGGGGCAGATCTTGGGGTGCGCGGTCATCGAATCGACGAGCTCGCCGTCGAAATCGTAGGCGCCGACCGTTTCCAGATCGTTGGTGATCTCGTAGGGCAGCGACGATTCGACGAGCGCCAGCGTCCTGCCCGCGTGGTTGACGACGTGGGTGTTGGCCACGCTGGCGCGCAGGTTGCGGGTGCCGTCGTCGTTGTAGAGCGGGAACGGGTCGACGAAGCTGTCGGTGCGCACCCAGCGGTTGCGGTACCACGCGGCCCGCCCGCCTTCCAGACGGACGCCGTGGATCATCCCGTCGCCGGTGAACCAGTGCCCGGCCGCGGCACGCGGGTTCGGGCCGTTGCGCAGGTACCAGCCCTCGATCTCGGGCGGGATGGCGCCCTCGACGGGCAGGTCGAACTCGGTCAGCTCGTCGGCGACGGGGGCGTAGTTGCCGGTGCGGAAGAAGGCTTCGGCGTCGGCGGAGTCGCCCTGCTCGGTCTCCATCTCGGTCATGCCGTCAACCGTCACATCCTGTGACCGGCATGCCAAGAGCAGGCCGCCGATCGTCAGAAACACGCACGTGTCGCCATCAGATCACGGGCCGCTCCGGAATATCCGTTGCATCGCGATAGTTCTCGATATATCGTCAACGTATCGCAACGCACTCGGCGTTTGCTCCCGACCGTGAGGAAACCACGATGAACACCCCATTCACACCACCACCAGGACCCTTCGGCGGCCATCCCGGCCCGGGCTTCGGCTTCGGTTTCAGCCCCCAGGACCGGCGCGCCCTGCACGAACGGCGCCGCCAGGCCCGTCGCGACTTCCGCGAGCACGTCCGCGAGCACCGCGGCGACGCCGGCTTCGGACCCGGCTTCGGCCCAGGTTTCGGGCCCGGCTTCGGGTTCGGTTTCGGCCCCGGCGGGCGCGGGCGGCGCGGCGGACCCCGCGGCGCCGCCCGCGGCAAGCGTGGCGACGTGCGCGCGGCGATCCTCACGCTGCTGACCGAACGGCCGATGCACGGCTACGAGATGATCCAGGAGATCGACGAACGCAGCCAGCAGCTGTGGAAGCCCAGCCCCGGCTCGGTGTACCCCACCCTGCAGCTGCTCGTCGACGAAGGTCTGCTGGTCGGCACCGAGACCGAGGGCAGCAAGAAGCTGTTCGAACTCACCGAGGAGGGCCGTGCGGCCGCCGAGAAGATCGAGACGGCGCCGTGGGACGAGATCACCGAAGGGGCCGACCCCGGCGCGATGGGCCTCCGCAGTGCCGTCGGCCAGCTGATGGGCGCTGTCGCGCAGTCCGCGCATGCGGCCACCGCCGAGCAGCAGCAGCGCATCGTCGAGATCGTCAACAACGCCCGCCGCGAGATCTACCACGTGCTCGGAGAGGACTGACCTGAGCGAATCCGGCGCGGTTTCGCACCCTGACGGGACGAAATCGCGCCGGATGTGTGTATGTACTCAACATGGACAGTTTCACGCTCGGAACCCACACCGTCGGCCGCGTCGGATTCGGCGCCATGCAACTCCCCGGCCCCGGCGTCTTCGGCCCGCCCCGCGATCGCGATCAAGCGCTCGCTGTCCTGCGGCGTGCCGTCGAGCTGGGCATCAACCACATCGACACCGCGCAGTTCTACGGTCCCGACGTCGCCAACCAACTCATCCGCGAGGCGCTGCACCCCTATCCCGGCGACCTGGCACTGGTCAGCAAGGTGGGCGCGCGGCGCGACGACCAGGGCAACTGGACCCCCGCGCAGCAACCCGACGAACTGCGGGCCGACATCGAGCAGAACCTCGCCACGCTGGGCGTGGACCGGATCGCGGCGGTCAACCTGCGCATCCACTCGGGCGACCCCAGCAGCGTCGGCCCCGTCGACCGCGAACTGTTCGGCCGCCAGCTCGACGCGATGACCGCAGCACGTGACGAGGGCCTGATCGAGGGAATCGGCCTCAGCAGCATCGGCATCGATCACCTGCGCATCGCGCTGGACCGCACCGAGATCGCCTGCGTGCAGAACGCGTACAACCTCGTCGACCGGTCCTCCCAACCGGTACTGGACCTGTGCACCGACCGCGGCATCGCGTTCGTCCCGTTCTTTCCGCTCGGCTCGGCGTTCACCGCGGACAACCCCGTGCTCGGGCACCCGGCCGTCCGCAGCGAGGCGGAGAAGCTCGGCCGCACCCCGGCGCAGATCGCGCTCGCGTGGACGCTGTCGGTGGCACCCAACGTCCTGCTGATCCCCGGCACATCGTCGGTGGCCCACCTCGAGGAGAACACGGCCGTCGCCGACATCGAGCTGGACCGGGAGACCAAGACCGCGCTCGACTCGGCGATTTCGGCTTGAGGAGTCGGCCCACGTAAAATCGGCTGCACAATGACGATTTCCACGGCCGCGCCTCGAACCGACCGGGTGTCCGCCGAGGCGCGACGCCGCAGGACCTTCGCAGTCATCAGCCACCCCGACGCCGGCAAGTCCACCCTCACCGAGGCCCTGGTACTGCACGCCAAGGCGATCACCGAAGCCGGTGCCATCCACGGCAAGGCCGGCCGGCGGTCCACCGTGTCGGACTGGATGGAGATGGAGAAGGCCCGCGGCATCTCCATCACGTCGACGGCCCTGCAGTTCCCGTACACGACGCAGACCGGGAACAGCTGCGTGATCAACCTGCTCGACACCCCCGGTCACGCGGACTTCTCCGAGGACACCTACCGGGTGCTCACCGCCGTCGACTGCGCCGTGATGCTCATCGACGCGGCCAAGGGCCTCGAACCGCAGACGCTGAAGCTCTTCCAGGTGTGCCGGCACCGCAGCATCCCCATCATCACCGTGATCAACAAGTGGGACCGGCCCGGCCGCCACGCGCTGGAGTTGATGGACGAGATCCACGACCGCATTCAGCTGCAGACCACGCCGCTGACGTGGCCGGTCGGTATTGCGGGCGACTTCAAGGGCGTCCTCGACCGGCGCAGCGGCACGTTCATCCGGTTCACCCGCACCGCGGGCGGGGCCACCGCCGCGCCCGAGGAGCACATCGACGCCTCGCGCGCCCACGACGCCGCCGGCGCCGACTGGGACAACGCGATCGAGGAGTCCGAACTGCTGTCCGCCGACGGCGCCGACTTCGACCGGGACTCGTTCCTGCGGTGCACGTCGACGCCGGTGCTGTTCACCTCGGCCGCGCTCAACTTCGGGGTCAACCAACTCCTCGAGGTCCTCGCCGAACTGGCTCCGTCGCCGAGCGGGCAACTCGACGTCGACGGCAATCTCCGCGAGGCGACCGCGCCGTTCTCCGCCTTCGTCTTCAAGGTCCAGGCGGGCATGGACTCGGCCCATCGCGACCGCATCGCATATGCCCGGGTGTGCTCGGGCACCTTCGAGCGCGGGGACGTCCTCACCCACGCCGCCACCGGCAAGCCGTTCGTCACCAAATACGCGCAGTCGGTCTTCGGCCAGCAGCGCTCGACCCTGGACACCGCGTGGCCCGGGGACGTCATCGGACTGGCCAACGCCGCCGCACTGCGTCCGGGCGACACGCTGTACTCCGAGGTCGCCGTGCAGTTCCCGCCGATCCCGAGCTTCTCCCCCGAGCATTTCTCCGTCGCCCGCAATACCGATCCCAGCAAGCACAAGCAGTTCCGCAAAGGGATCGAGCAACTCGACCAGGAAGGCGTCGTACAGGTGCTGCGCTCGGATCGGCGCGGCGACCAGGCGCCCGTTCTCGCCGCCGTCGGGCCCATGCAGTTCGAGGTCGCCGCGCACCGGATGGCGACGGAGTTCGGTGCGCCGATCTCGCTCGAATCGCTCCCGTACACGGTGGCCCGCATCTGCGACGCCGCCGACGCTCCCACTTTGCAGAAGCTGGCCTCGGTGGAGGTCTTCACCCGCACCGACGGCGTGATGCTGGCGGTGTTCTCCACGAAGTGGCGGCTGGAGAACGTCGCTCGGGAGAACCCGACCGTGACGCTGCGGTCACTGGTCGCCGCGGGCGACTAGAGCCGCCGCCGGTCGCCGGTCAGTTGACGTCGACCCAGTCCATCGTGCGCTGCACGGCCTTCTGCCAGCCGGCGTAACCCTCGGCGCGCTGCTCCTGGGACCAGTTCGGTGTCCAGCGCTTGTCCTCCTGCCAGTTGGCGCGCAGATCCTCGGGTCCCTCCCAGAACCCGACGCCCAACCCGGCGGCGTACGCCGCGCCCAGCGCCGTGGTCTCGGCGACGACCGGCCGGACGACGTCGACGCCCAGCACGTCGGACTGGATCTGCATGCACAGGTCGTTGGCCGTGACACCGCCGTCGACCTTGAGCACCTCCAGGTGCACCCCGGAGTCGGCCTCCATTGCGTCGACGACGTCGCGGCTCTGGTAGCAGATCGCCTCCAGCGTCGCGCGGGCCACGTGGGCGTTGCTGTTGAACCGCGACAGCCCGACGATCGCGCCGCGGGCGTCCGATCGCCAGTACGGCGCGAACAGCCCGGAGAACGCCGGCACGAAGTACACCCCGCCGTTGTCCTCGACCTGACGCGCCAGCGCCTCACTCTGCGACGCGCCGCTGATGATGCCCAGTTGGTCGCGCAGCCACTGCACCGCCGAGCCCGTCACCGCGATCGAACCCTCGAGCGCGTACACCGGCTTCGCGTCATCGAACTGGTAGCACACCGTGGTCAGCAACCCGTTCTGCGAGCGCACGATCTCCTCGCCGGTGTTGAGCAACAGGAAATTGCCTGTGCCGTAGGTGTTCTTGGCCTCACCCTTGCCCAGGCACACCTGCCCGACCATCGCGGCCTGCTGGTCTCCCAGGATGCCGGTGATCGGCAGTTCGCCGTCCGCCGGACCGGTCTCGAGCGTCGTGCCGTACGGCTCCGAGCACGACGACGGCCGGATCTCGGGCAGCATCTCGCGCGGAACGCCGAAGAACGACAACAGCTCGTCGTCCCAGTCGAGCGTCTCGAGGTTCATCAGCATGGTGCGGCTGGCGTTGGTGACGTCGGTGACGTGCACGCCGCCGCGGTGCCCGCCGGTGAGGTTCCACAACACCCACGTGTCGGTGGTGCCGAAGAGCGCCTCGCCCTTCTCCGCGTCGGCGCGCAGCCCGTCGACGTTCTCCAGCAGCCACGCCAGCTTGCCGCCGGCGAAGTAGGTGGCCGGCGGCAGCCCGGCCTTCTGCCGGATGACGTCGCCGCGGCCGTCCCGGTCGAGCGCCGAGGCGATGCGGTCGGTACGGGTGTCCTGCCAGACGATCGCGTTGTAGTACGGGCGCCCGGTGCGGCGGTTCCACACCAGCGACGTCTCGCGCTGGTTGGTGATGCCCAGCGCCGCCAGATCGGCCGTCGTCAGCTTCGTCGTGTTCAGCGCGGTCGCCAGCACCGCCCCGGTGCGCTCCCAGATCTCGACCGGATTGTGTTCCACCCAGCCCGCTTTGGGCAGGATCTGTTCGTGCTCGAGTTGGTGGCGGCCGACTTCGGCGCCGTCGTGGTTGAAGATCATGCACCGGGTGCTGGTGGTGCCCTGGTCGATGGCTGCGACGAACTCGGCCACGCGCGCTCCTTTTGGGGTAGAGGTCCATGATGGACCATATGGCCGGCCGAACCGTCGACGTGGACCGTCTCTCGCACATGCCGCGCGGCGGCCCCGACGCGTCGTGCCTGGACCGGCTGCTGCAGACCAACCGGCAGGAGTATCTGGACCGCGATTCCGACGCGCCTGCCGACGTCGCGCGTAAACGCAGCGTCATCCGCGCCCTCGACTGGACCGGACAGGTCTTCGGCAACCACGAGAAGTTCGCCAAGATCGCGCTGGACGAGGTCGCCGACGTCGCCGACCCGCGGATCCTGGAACTCGGCGCCGGGCACGGCGGCCTGTCCCGCAAGCTGCTCGAATGGCATCCGACCGCCCGGCTGACGATCACCGACGTCGAACCCGCCTCGGTCGCCGCCATCGCCGCGTCGGAGTTGGGGTCGCACCCGCGCGCCACGGTCCGCGAGATGGACGCGACCGCGATGGACGCCGCCGACGGTGAGTTCGATCTGGCGGTGTTCGCGCTGTCGTTCCATCACCTGCCCCCTCCCGCCGCGGCCCGGGTGTTCGCCGAGGGCACGCGCGTGGCGACGAAGCTGCTGATCATCGACCTGCCCCGGCCGCCGGCCCCGCTGCACCTGCTGCGGTTGGCGGCGATGCTGCCCTGGGCTCCCGTGGTGCCGTTCGTGCACGACGGCGTCATCAGCTCGTTGCGCTGCTACAGCGCCTCGGCGCTGCGCGCGCTGGCCGCCCACGCCGACCCGTCCATCGACGTCGAACTACGGGGCGGGCTGTTCGGGCCGCAGGTGGTGGTCGCCGGCCGTCACCGGTGACGCCGCGGCGTCAACCGCATCTCAGCGATCGCTGCCGCGCGAGCACGGGGAAAACCGTCACCTCGCCGCGCCGGCCCTTGACCCTCACCTCTTCGGGAGGGCCCCAGACGTAGGCGTCGTGCACGGCGTCGTGCACCTTGCCGGTGACCAGCACCGCCGCCCGGCCGTCCCGTCCGGCGATGCCGGCCAGCCGGAAGGCCAGGTTCGTCGAGTCGCCGAGGATCGCGGCGACCGATCTGGCCATCGCGGCCTGTGCCCCCGATCCGTGCACGACGCTCCAGCCCATCCGGATGGGCGCGCCGTGTTCGTCGCGCAGCGACAGTGACGCCCCGATCGTGGCGAGCAGGCGGTCCGCGGCGAGGGCGAAGTCGATGGCCAGGCGATGCGCATCCGGGTGCGTCTGCACATTCCACACCGCGTAGAGCGCGTCACCGGCGTAGTGGCTGAGGGTGCCGTGATGCGCACGCAGGAGTCCGTCGAGCTCGCACCAGAGCGTGTACAGGCTCTCGGCGAGCATCCGGCTGTCGGTCACCTCGGAGATGGTCGAGTAGCCGATGATGTCGCCGACGACCATCACCATGTCCGATTCGCTGATCTGGGCCTGCGTGACGGTGGGGACCTGCCGGCTGACCGACCGGAAGCGGCGAGACCGGAACGTCATCGCGATATCCGCGATCGTGATCTCATCGCCCGTCTTGATGGGCTGAGCCACCGTGCGGGCCAGCGGCTCTCCATTGAGCAGTGTGCCGTTCGTGCTCGTGTCGATCACCACCGCCAGGTCGAGGTCGGCGATCAAGCGAATCTCGAAGTGATTCCGCGAGATGTGTCTCTCGGCGAGCACCAGCCGCCGCCGCTCCCCCACTCCGGCGCACTCACGCCCGACGAACAGCTGGTCGAAGATCGGCACCGTCAGATCACGGGAGTGCACGACGAGATGACCCAGCGGCTCGTCCGGGTCATCACCCATGGACGAATTTTAGGCCGAAAAGCCAAGGGGCAACAGTGATTTGCTGTCGCGCCCGGCGCAGCGGAAAGACGCACTACGCCAGCAAACCGGGGTTCCGTGCCGGTGACACCGGCAGACGCCGGAATAGGAGGCCCTAAGTGTTCGCGCGCCAGACACTTTCGATTTAATGTAGACAACGGGGGTTGCTGTGGTTACGCGGGGAGGCTTTATGGAGGGGACTCCCTTCGGGCGCTACCGGCTGATCGATTTGCTCGGGCGCGGGGGGATGGGCGAGGTCTGGCGTGCTCACGACACGGTCACCGACCGCGTCGTCGCGGTCAAGTTGTTGCCGGCGCAATGGGCGCAGGACGAGGTGTACCTGCAGCGGTTCCGCCGCGAGGCCCATGCCGCGGCGCAACTCAACGAGCCGCACGTGGTGCCGATCCACAACTACGGGGAGATCGACGGACGGCTGTATGTCGACATGCGGCTCATCGACGGCTGCGATCTGCAGACCCTCCTCGACGAGGGGCCGCTCATCCCGGCCCGGGCCGTCACGATCATCGAGCAGGTCGCGATGGCGCTCGACGCCGCCCACCAGGCCGGCCTGGTGCACCGGGACGTCAAGCCGTCCAACATCCTCGTCGCCCGCTACGACTTCGCCTATCTCATCGACTTCGGCGTCGCGCGGGCGTCCCACGACACCGGCCTGACCAACTCCGCCCACCTCGTGGGCACACTGCCCTACATGGCGCCCGAACGCTTCCGCAGCGGCGCCAGCGACGTCCGGTCCGACGTGTATTCGTTGACCTGCGTTCTCGCTCAATGCCTCACGGCGACAACACCGTTCGCGGGACCGAGCGTCGAAGAGCAGATGATGGGCCATCTCACCGCGCCGCCGCCGCTGCCTTCGCTGATCAACCCCTACATTCCGTCGGAGTTCGACGGCGTCATCGCCAAGGGCATGGCCAAGAACCCCGACGAGCGCTATCAGACGGTGCTGGAACTCGCCGAAGCCGCGGGCGCGGCGCTGGGCGGTGCGGCCGCGACGCCACCACGCGGCAGGCTGCCGTCCACGCTGCCCAACGGCGTCGGCCACGGCGAGCTCGCCGAGACGCTGCTGCGGGAGGGCGTGCCCGCCGAGCGCGGGTCGGAGACGTCCGCCGCGCCCGACGGCATCGACCTGTCGCGGACCGGTGATTCGATCGACGAACTCCTCGATCGCGCGGTGGCCGCGATCAATCGCGGCGACCGTGCGGTCGCCTCCGCGCTGGCCGACCAGGTGCTGGCGGTCGACCACCGTAACGCCGAAGCCGAGGACCTGTTGCGCGCGCCGACCGACAGCGGCGAGATCCGGCGGCTGACCCTGGTGTCCGCCGATCTCGTCGACCCGACCGACCTGGCTCTGCGGGTCGAGCCGGAGACCCACCGCCTGCTGATCGGCCGGTTCCGCGCCCTCGTCCGCCAGACCGCGGATCGCTACGAAGGGCACGTGGCGTCGACGAAGGCGGACGGGCTGCTCGTGGTGTTCGGCTACCCCAGCGCCCACGAAGACGACGTCTACCGTGCCGTGCAGGCCGGGCTGGACATCGTCCGCAACGTCGAGCGGCTCAGCGATCAGGCGCACCGGCGGTTCGGCGCGACGGTGGAGGTCCGGATCGGGGTGCACCGCGGACCGGTCTATCTCGACGACAACCAAGACGACGTCTACGGACTGGCCGTCACGCTGGCCGAGCAGGTGTCGGCCCTCGCACCGAAGGGCGGTGTGGCGGTGTCGCACTCGGTCGAGCCGCTGATCCGCAACGCGTTCGACCTCGAGAGTCTGCCCGCCGCCGCGATGCCGGGCACCGACGAGGTCATCAACCCGTTCCACGTCCTCGGTGAGCGCGCGTACGCCGCCAAGGCGCCGATGGGTCCGCTGGTCGGCCGCGACCGTGAGCTGGCACGGCTGCACAAGAGTTGGCAGCGGGCCCAGGCGGGCACGCTCACGATCCCTGCCGTGGTGTTCCGCGGCGAGGCCGGTATCGGCAAGAGCCGGCTCGCGGCCGCCGCCGCGGAGCTGGTGCCACGCGAGGGCGGCACCGTGCTGGAACTGGTCGGCTCGCCCGTCCACGCCGACGTGGGCCTGTACCCGGCCCGGCAACTGCTGGAACGGCGTTCGGGGATCACCCGGCTCACCGAACCCGCCAAGCGCCTGCAGCTGCTCGCCGCCGAGGTGACGAACCTGGGCTTGGATCCCGACACCGAGATCCCGCTGCTGGCACCGATTCTCGGACTGGACGCGTCGCTGGGCTACGAGCCGCCCCAGGCCGAGGGCCGCAAGCTCCAGGAACTGATCGCCTCGGCGCTGAAGAACTATCTGTTGACCGCCTTCGGCGAGGCGCCGGGGCTGCTGCTCGCCGAGGACGCCCACTGGTTCGATCAGTCCACCCTGAGCCTGCTGGGCTCGTTGCTGACCGCGACGCACGGGCGGCTTCTCGCGGTGATCACCGGCCGGGACGGTAACTGGCTCTCCGACCAGTGGCCGGCCAAGGTGTTCGACCTGTCCCCGCTGACGGACGAACAGACCGACCAGCTGGTGCTGGCGCTCGATCCGAGAGTCGCCCCGGAGCAGTGCGCCGCCGTCCGGCAACGCTGCGGCGGGGTGCCGTTCTATATCGAGCAGGTGGTCAACGGGATGGGCTCGCCGTCGGACACCAGCGAACCCACGGTGCCCGACTCGCTCTACGAGCCGCTGTTCGCTCGCCTGCTCGCCGTTCCCGACGTGGTCCCGGTGGTGGAGGCGGCGGCCGTCATCGGCCGTCATGTGGAGCGCGGTCTGCTGGTGGCCGTGTCGTCGCTGAGTGCGGACAAGGTCGACGACGTCATCGACGAACTGGAGGACGCGAAGGTCTTCGAACCGCACGGGCCGGACGCGTGGAAGTTCCGCCACGAGTTGCTCCGTGAAGTCGCCGCCGAACTGGCCCCGCCGAGCGTGCGCCGGACCCTGCACGGCAAGACCGCCGACGTCCTGGTCCAAGGCGCCGCCGGAGAGCCCGACTGGCGACTCGTGGCCGCGCACTACGAACAGGCCGAACGGTATGCCGACGCGGCGGGGGCGTACCGGCAGGCGTCGGCCGACGCCCGCCGGCGCGGCGCCCTGGAGGAGGCCCGCACCTACCTGACCCGTTCGCTCACGCAACTCGAGCTGTGCCCACCCGGCCGCGACCGGGACCGCCTGGAGATCGAGCCCCGACTGGAGCGCGGCTTCCTCACCTCCACCGCCGAGGGATACCAAAGCCCCTCGGTCGCAGGCGATCTGGAGCGATGCCTGCAGATCGTCGGCTCGGATCTGCACGACGACCAGGTGTTCGGGACGCTGCTGGCGGTGAGCAGTTACTACATCAACAAGTCCGACGTCCGCCGCGCCAAGCAGCTCGCCGAGGCCATGCAGGCCAAGCCGGACGAGCAGAGGCGGTCGTGGAGCCCCGCGATCGCGTGCGTGCTGGGCATGGCCACCTTCCTGCGCGGGCAATTCGACACCGCACGCGACTTCTTCGAGGAAGCCAGCGCCGGCTTCGACGACGAGGGCCAGAACAGCATGCAGGAACTGTGGTTCATCCCGTGGGACGTCGTGGCGCTGGCGCACGAGCACCTGTCGATCTATCACATCCTCCACGGCGATCAGGCCGCCGCCGACGCCGCGATGGCCAGGGCGATCAACCGCGGCGACGAACTCGCGTTCCCGTGGGGCCCGTACAACCAGGCGTACGCGAGCCACATCGAGATCTGGATGCGTCGCGAGGCCGGTCAGCTCGACTCCGCGCGGCGGACCGTGACCGAGATGGTCGAACGGGCCGAGCGCTACGGCATCGACTTCTGGCAGGCACTCGGTTCGACGCTCGGCCAGCACACGGTCGAGGCGGACATCCTGCTGCGCGCTCCGGACACCGCCCCCGACGCCCTGACCGCACAGATCGAGCAGCTCACCGCGGCCACCGACCTGTGGCGCGCGCTGGGGCTGTTCGCGTATCAGACGCAGTACGACTGCGTCATCGGCCAGCTGTTGATCGCCACGGGCCGTCTCGACGAGGCGCGGCAGCGCATCGACACGGCGCTGCAGATCGCCGACGACACCGAGATGCACTTCTTCGATGCCGAGTTGCTGCGAGCGAGGGCGCAGACGTACGCCGACCCCGACATTCGCGCCGCCGATCTCGCCGCGGCCCGGGGGCTGGCCCGCCGCCAAGGTGCACCGTTGTTCGAATTGCGGGCCGCGCTCGATGATTTCGAGTTGCGCGGCGCGGCTGCCCGCCCGGCCCTCGCCGACGCCTTGACGCGTCTGCCCGACGACTGCGTGCTTCCGGACGCGGTGCGGGCACGCGCCCTGCTGGCGGGGTAGCTGTCGTCCGGGCTCGCCGTGTGACGGGAGGCTCCCCTCCCTCGATCGGCCGGCGCGGGATCCCACGAACCCGCCGATCGCCTGCCCGCCACACGGCGAGTGAGCAAACCCTCGCCGACCGACCTTGGAACTTTCTTGAAGCGAACCCAGCCGGTGAAACAACTGTCGTCGCGCGCAGAGATGCTGCGCCGCAATCTCTTCCATGCGGTCACACGGCCACGCCATGTCGACGGATCGCCCACATTCGAAAGGCCGGGCCCGA
This sequence comes from Mycolicibacterium chubuense NBB4, assembly GCF_000266905.1. Next base: position 5,066,896 of record NC_018027.1, read on the forward strand.
AGCGCCGAAAGGCTTCGGACCCGACCCTCGGCCGCTGATGTCCCCTCCCCACCAGTGACCGGCCTCGCCGCGTGCGGGGGGCGCGCCGTCCCCCGGTCGGCCGGCTGTTCACCCCCGTGAACCCTGCCGATCGCCTCCCCGCCACGCGACGAGTGAGACCACGCTCGTCGGCCCGCCTTGGAGATTTCTTGGACTCGTGGTCAGCCGGCGAGTTCTCAGACCGCGCCCTCGTCCACCTCGAAGGTGAACTCGCTGTCGCCGATACCGATCCGGTCCCCGTCGGTGAGTCCGGCGCTACCTTTGATGCGCCTGTCCTGCAGCGTGATCCCGTTGGCGGACCCGGCGTCGTGAATGACGTAACCGGGGCCGGAATGGATGATCACCGCGTGGTGGCGGCTGACCGTCGGGTCGGCGAGGACGATGTCGTTGTCGGATTGGCGACCGATCCGGGTGACCACACCGTCGACCGGGTGACTCGGCCCGGTGTCGGGACGCAGCCGCGCGGTCCGCGACAGCGTCGGGAACGCGCTGCGCGTCACGGTGGCGATCATCGTGTCGGCAGCGGTGGCGCGGGCGGAGCCCTCGATGTTCAGCGGCGCCTGCCGCAGGATGAGCTCGTGCAGGTCCCGCACCGCGGCGGCGGGGTCGATGCCGAGGTCGTCGGCGAGCACGCGCTTGAGGCGCCGGTAGGCGTCGAGTGCGTCCGACTGGCGTTGCGCCAGGTAGTAGGCGCTCATCAACTGCGCCCACAGCGGCTCGCGGTACGGGTGTTCGGCGACCATCTCCTCCAGCTCGCCGATGATCGCCGCGGCCCGACCGCAGGCGATCTCGGCCTGCGCCCGCACGGTCTGGGCGGCGATGCGGTCCTCGGCCAGCGCGACGGCGAACGGATCGACGAACCGGAAGCCGTGCAGGTCTTCCAGGAACTCGCCGCGCCACTGGCCCAGCGCTTCCGAGAGGTGCCTGCTCGCGTCCTCGAACCGGCCCGCTGCCGCGGCTTCCAGCCCGGCGCTGCGAGCCGCCACGAACCGGCCCAGGTCGACGTCGCCGTCCTCGACGTTCAAGCGGTATCCCGGCGCGGCCTTCTCGAGCAACCCGCGATCGTCCGCGCCGGCGGTGCGGAGCAGCCGCCGGAGGTTGGACACGTAGGCGTGCAGGCTCGCCCGCGCCTCGGCCGGCGCGTCGTCGCCCCAGACCGCGTCGATCAGCGATTCCGCGGCCACCGGCCGGTTGCGGTTGATCACCAGAACCGCCAGCACCGCCCGCTGCTTCGGCGTGCCGAGCGCGATCACCGAGTCGCCTACTCGCATCTGCATCGGACCGAGCAGGACGAACGTGGGACTCGAAGCCATCTGAGTCGTCAATCCTCCCCCGAGATTGAGTGTCCTTAGTGAGCCTAATGTCGTCGACATCGTCCGCCCAGCTAACCCCTCGCGCCGCCGATCGTCGGCGTGTCGACGCAGTGCGCCCCTCGATCGCCGTCGATGGCGTTCAATGACTGTCGTGGGCGAGGAACTGAAGCAGACCGAGTTCAGCCGCGCGCACCGTCGCGAGTACCGCCGCAAGGTGCAGCTCTGCCTCGACGTGTTCGAGACGATGCTGGCCCAGTCGAGCTTCGACTTCGAGAAGCCGCTGACCGGCATGGAGATCGAGTGCAATCTCGTCGACGCCGACTACCAACCCGCGATGAACAACTCCGAAGTGCTCGCCGCGATCGCCGATCCGGCGTATCAGACCGAGCTCGGCGCCTACAACATCGAGTTCAACGTGCCGCCTCGCCGGCTGCCCGGCCGCGCCGCCCTGGAACTCGAGGACGAGGTCCGCGCCAGCCTGAACGCGGCGGAGGCCAAGGCCAGTACCGACGGCGCCCACATCGTGATGATCGGCATCCTGCCAACCCTGATGCCCGAGCACCTGTCCGGAGCGTGGATGAGCGAATCGACGCGCTACCAAGCCCTCAACGACTCCATCTTCACCGCCCGCGGCGAGGACATCATGATCGACATCGCGGGTCCGGAGCGGCTGAGCCTGCAGGCCGCCTCGATCGCCCCCGAATCCGCCTGCACCAGTATGCAATTGCACCTGCAGGTCTCCCCCGCCGACTTCGCCAGCAACTGGAACGCCGCCCAGGTGATCGCCGGCCCGCAACTCGCGTTGGGCGCGAACTCCCCGTATTTCTTCGGCCACCACCTGTGGGCCGAGACCCGCATCGAGCTGTTCACCCAGGCCACCGACACCCGTCCGGACGAACTCAAGACCCAAGGCGTACGGCCCCGGGTCTGGTTCGGGGAACGCTGGATCACGTCGATCTTCGACCTGTTCGAGGAGAACGTGCGCTACTTCCCGTCCCTGCTGCCCGAGCTCTCCGACGAGGACCCGGTGGCCGAACTCGCGGCGGGACGCACCCCGCGGTTGTCGGAGCTGCGCCTGCACAACGGCACCATCTACCGGTGGAATCGCCCGGTGTACGACATCGTGGAACAGGACGGGGTCGGCCGTCCGCACCTCCGCGTCGAGAACCGGGTGCTGCCGGCGGGCCCCACCGTCATCGACATGATGGCCAACTCCGCCTTCTACTACGGCATGTTGCGGACGTTGTCCGAAGAAGACCGGCCGTTGTGGACGAAGATGAGCTTCGCTGCGGCACACCACAATTTCGTCCAGGCCGCCCAGCACGGCATGGACGCCACGATGTACTGGCCCGGGCTGGGCGAGGTGACGCCCGACGAGCTGGTCCTGCGCCGGCTGTTGCCGATGGCCGACGAGGGGTTGCGCCGCTGGGAGGTCGCCGCGGCGGTCCGCGACCGCTACCTGGGCGTGATCGAAGGCCGCGCCAAGACCGGGCGCAACGGCGCAGCCTGGCAGGCCTCGGCGGTCGAAGCGCTGCAGGACCGCGGGATGAGCCGGCCGGAGGCGCTGGCGGAGATGCTGCGGCTGTACTGCGAGCGGATGCACACCAACGACCCGGTGCACACCTGGGACGTACCGGACTGACAGCCGGCCGGAGTAGTTTCGTCGAGGTGAGCCATCCTGACGATCTCGAGCACATGGACTGGGACAGCGCCTATCGCGGCGAGGGCGCGTTCGACGGTCCGCCGCCGTGGAACATCGGCGAGCCTCAGCCCGAACTCGCGGCGCTGATCCGGGCCGGCAAGGTGCGCAGCGACGTGCTGGACGCCGGCTGCGGGCACGCGGAACTGGCGCTGGCGCTGGCCGGCGACGGCTACACGGTGGTCGGCATCGACCTGAGCCCGACGGCGATCGCGGCGGCCGAGGCCGCTGCGCAGGAGCGCGACCTGACGACCGCGACGTTCGTCGCCGACGACATCACGTCGTTCTCCGGGTTCGACGGTCGCTTCAACACCGTCATCGATTCCACGCTGTTCCACTCGTTGCCGGTGGAAGGACGCGACGGCTATCTCCGGTCGGTGTACCGCGCAGCCGCGCCCGGTGCGGCGTACTTCGTCCTCGTCTTCGCCAAGGGCGCGTTCCCGGCCGAGCTGGAGCAGAAGCCCAACGAGGTGACCGAGGACGAGCTGCGCGAGACGGTCGGCAGGTACTGGACGGTCGACGAGATCCGCCCGGCCTTCATCCATTCGATCCCGCCCCGGTTCACGGACGCTCCGTTCCCGATGCCCGCCCACGACAGCGACGAGAAAGGCCGGATGAAGATGCCGGCGTTTCTGCTCTCTGCGCACAAACCGGCGTAGCCCGAACGGTCCGCGGTCAGCGGGTGACCGCGGTCAGCGCATCAGCGAGCGTTTCCAGATCGGTGTCGGTGACGTCGACGTGCGGTGAGATCCGCAGTGCCGGGCGCGTCATCTCCTTCGGTGCGCGCTCGGTTGCCAGGTAGGTCGTCACGATCGAGTGCTCGGCGATCAGCCGGGCGCGGACGGACATCGGATCGACACCGTCGGGGGGATGCAGCGTCGTGATGGCGCTGGGTTCCTCGACCGGTTCCCAGACGCGCCAGCCCGCGACGTCGGCGAGCGCGGTCCGCGTGGCCGCGCCGACCTCCCGCAGCCGCGCCTGCACGGCGTCGGGCCCGGCTGCGAGGTGCTCGCCCAGCGCCACCGAGAGTCCTAGGTGCAGGCCCACATTCGTCTCACCATGGGTCAACCTCAGCCGCGCGACATCCGACACCAGATCGGACCGGGTGGCGAGCATGCCGACGCCCCGGGGGCCTGCGGTCCACTTCCGCGACGACGAGTACACCGCGTCCGCACCGATGGCCGAACAGTCCAGATGAGCGAATCCCTGTGCGGCGTCGACGATCAGCGGGATGCCGTGTGCGCGGCACGCCGAGGCGATGTCGTGGGCCGGCTGCACGATCCCGCTGTGACTGCCCAGCACGGTGAAGTGCACCAGCGCTGGCGGGTCGGTGGCCAGTACGGTGCCCAGTGCATCGAGGTCCAGCCGGCCGAACCCGTCGACGGGAAGCTCGCGAACGTCGAACCCGTGGTGCGCCAGCGCCATCAGGTTGGGGCCGTACTCGCCGGGCAGGCACGCCGCGGTGCGCTCCCCGGACCAGCTGCTCAGCAGCACGTCGAGCGCGTGGCTGGAGCCGGTGGTGAAAAGGACCTCGGCGTCCTCCATCCCGGTGAGTGCCCGGATCGCGGCGCGACCGGCGTCGAGCGCCGGCGCCGCGGCTTCGGCGGCGACGTATCCGCCCACTTCGGCCTCGTGGCGCGCGTGTTGCGTGGCGGCGTCGATGGACGCGAAGCTCTGCCGTGAGCACGCGGCACTGTCGACGTGCACGCCCGCGGCGGGCGGCCGAGCCGCGCGCCACCGCTCCGCCAGAGTCATCGGATCGGCCACGTCACTTCACCGACAGCGACAGACCGAAGTCGCCGGCGTCGTCGGTCCACCAATGGGTCCGGCGCAGACCGGCGGCGGCCAGTTCGTCGTCCACGCGGGAACGCCGGAATTTGCAGGACACCTCGGTGAGCATCTCCTCGCCGTCGGCGAAGTCCACGTCGAGGTCCAGCGCAGCGATGTGAACACGTTGTGCGCGCGAGGATCTCAGCCACATCTCGATGCGCTCCTCGGCGTCGTTCCACTTGGCGACATGGTCGAACGCGTCGACGTCGAAGTCGGCGCCGAGTTCACGGTTGACCACCGCGAGCACGTTGCGGTTGAACTGCGCCGTCACCCCGGCGCTGTCGTCGTAGGCGCGGACCAGCCGGTCGGGGTCTTTGACCAGGTCGGTACCCATCAGCAGCGTGTCGCCGGGCTGCATCATCTCGGCCACCGAGGTCAGGAATTCAGCGCGGGGACCGGGGGTCAGGTTCCCGATCGTGGATCCGAGGAACGCCACCAGACGGCGCCCAACGCTGGGGATCTTGCCGAGGTGCTCCTCGAAGTCGCCGCACACGGCGTCGATCTCGATGCCCGGATACTCGCGCTGGATCGCCGCGCCCGCGTCGGCGAGGACACTCGCGTCGACGTCGAAGGGGATGAAGCGGACCAGTGCACCCCGATCGCTGAGGGCGTCGAGCAGTCGGCGCGTCTTCTCCGAGGTCCCGCTGCCGAGTTCGACGAGCGTGTCGGCCCCCGACGCGGCGGCGATCTCGCCGGCGCGGGCGGCGAGGATCTGCGCTTCCGCGCGCGTGGGGTAGTACTCCGGCAGCCGCGTGATCTGGTCGAAGAGGTCACTGCCGACGGAGTCGTAGAACCACTTGGGCGGCAACGTCTTCGGTGTCTGCGCCAGCCCTTCGCGGACATCGCGGCGCAGAGCGTGGGCGGCGGCGTCATCGGCCAGGTAGTTGGCCAGCGAGAACGGCGAGGACATGATCATGATCCTTTCAGCGCAGTCAATGGAGTCGACTCGACGCGCGCGCCGGTCACTTCGACGAGATGGCGGTCCGGGATCTCCTGCCACGCGGGGTCGTCGTCGTAGGGCTCGGAGGCGAGCACGACGCCGTCGTCGCGGCGCAACACCGACAGCGTGTCGCCCCACGTCGTGGCGAGAAGACGGGAGCCGTCGGCGGCGACGATGTTGAGCCGGGCGCCGGGATCGTCGGCCCCGACACCGGCGATCGTGTCACCGAGTGCATCCATGCCGCGACCGAAGATCAGAGCGGCCAACAGCGCGCTGTCGTTGGTGGACTCCGCATCCCGGGCGGCCGGCAGCACGGCGCGGTCGACGACTCCGTTGTGCGACAGCAGCCACGTCCCGTCGGTGAACGGCGCCGAGGCGCTCGACTCGATCGGCATCCCGACCGTGGCCGACCGCACCGCCGCCACCACGCATCGGCTGGACAGGGCGGGCGCCACCGAGGCGAACGACGCGTCACCCCACAGCGGTGCCGCGCTGCGCCACCGCCGCGGCACCGTGGTGTCGTCGGTGAAGAAGCCCACGCCCCAACCGTCGGCGTTCATCAGCCCGTGCTTCTGCCGGCGCGGGGCATACGACTGCACCAGCAATCCCGAGGGTGGGTCGAGCATCAACGACGCGACGGACACCGGCTCGCCGAGCCAGCCCAGGTGCCTACACATCCCACGCCAGCCGAACGCCCGAGAAGATCTGCCTGCGGATGGGGTGGTCCCAGTTGCGGAAACTCGGCCGCAGGATGCTCGCCGCCACCGCCCACGAGCCGCCGCGCAGCACCCGGTAGTCACCGGTGGCGACGCCTTCGAAGAACGGCTGCGAATACCGGTCGTAGATCATCGGGGTGAAGCCCGGCCACGGCCGCAACGCCGACGTCGTCCACTCCCACACATCGCCGAGCATCTGTTCGGCTCCGTAGGCCGAAGCGCTCGCGGGGTAGGCGCCGACCGGCGCGGGCCGCAGGGCGTCGCCGCCGAGGTTGGCCACGTCCGTGGTCGGTTCCGAAGCACCCCAGGGATATCGGCGGCGCGAGCCGGCCGCCGGATCCCACGCACAGGCTTTCTCCCACTCCATCTCGGTGGGCAGACGCGCACCGGCCCAGGCCGCGTAGGCCTCGGCTTCGAAGTACGTGATGTGCTGGACGGGCTCGTCGTCGGGGATGTCCTCGACATGCCCGAATCGGGTGCGGGTGCCGTCACCGCTCCAGAACAGGGGGGCGGTCAGGCCGGCCTGCTGCCGATGGGCCCAGCCTTGTTCCGACCACCAGCGGCGCTGCCCGTACCCGCCGTCGTCGATGAACTCCCGCCATTCCCGATTGCTCACCGGCACCCGCCCGATGCGGAACGCCGGGATGTCGACGACGTGCGCGGGACGCTCGTTGTCGAGCGAGAACGGCTCAGTCAGCGCGTCGACCCCCAGCACGAATTCGCCTCCCGGCACCAGCACCGAGGTGCCGGCGACACCGCTGCGTCCGGCAGGCAGTGCCGCACCCCGGTCGAGCAGTGGGGCGCCTGTGCGCAGGCTCAGCGCCTGCAGCATGGTCTCGTCGTGCTGGTTCTCGTGGCTGATCACCATGCCGAAGGTGAACGCGTCCGGGTGGCCGTCGGGCAGGGCGCCGAGCGCGTCGAGCGTCTTGCCGCGGACCGTTTCGCAGTACGCGCGGGCGTCGGTCGGGGGCAGCAGCGGCAGGTCGACCCGGCTGGCCCGGGAGTGCACGAACGCGTCGTAGAGTTCGTTGACCTGCGGCGAGAGCAGGCCCGGCCGCGTCGGATCTCCGCCGCGCAGCAGCCAGAACTCCTCCTGCTGCCCGATGTGCGCCAGATCCCAGACCAGCGGGCTCATCAGCGGATCGTACTGGCGGCGCACCTCGGCATCGTCGAAGTCGACGAGGCGCAGCGTGCGGTCCCTGGCCCTGGTCAGTTCTGTCGCCAGAACCTCGTGTGACGTCACAACTCCCCTTGTGCCAGTTCGGTGACCGCGGCGGCGATCCCTCGCGTGACCGCCCGGTCGGCGAAGTCGTCGGCCGGGCAGCGTCCTCGTTCGACCGAACGCGCGAGCACCTCCATCGATTCCGCCACGTCCACGGGCGCCCGCTCGGCGGCGGTCTGCACACAGCGCTGCGCGGCCTGCCACAGGTGCCGGTCGGCCAGTCCGAGACGCGCCGCGCGATCCCACTCGGCGGCCACGGGCTCGGTGGCCTCGGCGGCGATGTCGGCGGCCCCGGGGTCGTCGAGCAGCGTCGTCAACGTGAACACCACCGCGGGCCAGACGGAGTCCGGAACGCTGTCGAGGTAGCGCACCTCGAGGAATCCGCGCGGCCGCACCGGCGGGAACAGCGTGGTCAGGTGGTACTCGAGATCGGCGACCGTCGGTCTGCGCCGACCGAGCGGGACCAGACCGTCGGCCCAGTCCGCGAACGGCACCCACTCGACGACCGGGATCGGGTCGGGGTTGTGGACCAGCATGACCGGTGCTCGCAGCGCATAGCGCGCCCAGTCGCTGGCCGGATCGGCGCCGCTCTCCCCCAGGATCGGACCGCAGCGAGCGGCATCGAGGCGGCTCCAGACCCGCTGCCTGCTGGAAACCCATCCGGTGAACTGCCCGCCGAGCACCGGTGAGTTCGCCGCGATCGCGATCATCACCGGACCCAGCGCATGGGCCAGCCGCACCCGGTCCGCCCAACCGGCACGGGGTCCCGCTTCGATGTTGACCTGCACCGACGACGTCGACGTCATCATCGCCGCACCGGCCTCCTGCGTCCCGCTGGTGCGGAAGAACTCCTCCATCGCCTCGTAGCGCCCCCCGGGGTTCACCCGCTGCGCCACCCGCAGGGGGTCCGCCCCCAGGAGCACGAGGCCCAGCCCGGCATCGGCGAACGATGCGCGCAGCACCGATCGGTCCGCCGCCATCGCGGTGATCGCGGAGACCGGGTCGGCCATCGGCGGCCCGGACAACTCCACCGCTCCGCCGGGTTCGACGGTGACCACGCTGCCGCCGGGCAAGGGCGGCAGACCGGCGATGACGGCGGTCAGCTCGTCCCAGCCGGGCCGGCGGGACGCATCGGTCAGGTCGAAGCAGTGCGCTTCGATCTCCAACCCGACCCGGCCCACGGGACCGTCGGTGAGACAACCGTCGACGATGTGCGACGCGGCGGCTTCCGCACTGGTCAGCGCATTGTCAGCGCAGTCGACGGCACATTGGGATGCCATGGCTCCGGCCATATCAGCCGCCCTCTCCGGGTCGAAAACGATCGCTGCCTGACGTGCCTTGAGTTCCATCTTCCAGAGCGCACCGACAATGTCTCCGTTTTGGACGGTGACAGGTGGATGACGTACCCGCGCACCGCCGGATCTACCGCGTCTACTGCCGTCTACTGCCCGAGTGTGTTCTGCATCGCGCCGGCCAACACGTTGACCGCCGGTCCGCCGTTCCCGGGCTGGCAGACCTTCGCCTGCAGCAGCACGTTCTCGCGCCTGCGGGTGGTCACGAAGCAGCGCCGGTCGGTCCCCGCCTCCTGCTTGACCCAGTCGGCGTCCGTGGCGCCGGCCGGTCCACCGCTGAACGACCACACCTGGGTGGTGAAGTTGTCCAGGTGCATGGCCGTGGTCTGGCCGTTGCAGCCGACCGTGCGGTCGACGACGCGGTGGAATGCGCGGTCGGCGGCCTCCGGCGTTGCGAACACCCCGACCGCCTGCTTGACGAAGTGCGTCGTGTCGGTGGGTGACTCCTGAGCCGTCGCGCCGTTGAACGACGACAGATCGGGGTCGAGGTACACCTCGGGCAGCCCGATGTCGGCCCAGTTGTTGCACACCGGATTGTCGACGTAGTACGCCTGGAACGGATCGGCGAACGTCGACTCGGTGTTGAGCCGCGCGCCGACGATGTTGCTGACCGAGCCCTTGCTCAGCACGGCGTAGTTGACGACGCCGGGATCCGACGGCCGCGCCGACGCCGGGGCGGCCGGGAGGACGCCCGCGCCGACCGCGATGCAGGCCGCGACAGCACCTTTGACGCCGGCTTCGACCCTGGCTTTCGCACTCACCGTCAGACCTTGGCGGCGAGCTTGACGTCGATGTTGCCGCGGGTCGCCTTGGAGTACGGGCAGACCCCGTGCGCCTTCTGCATCAGATCGTCGGCCACCGCCTGCTCGAGCCCGGGCAGGTAGCCGATCAGTTCGACGGTCAGGCCCAGGCCACCGTCGGCCTCACTCGATTCGCCGTCTCCGACAGCCTTCCCCGATTCGCCGATCCCGACCCGGGCGGTGATGCCGCTCGCGTCGTCGAGGCCGATCTCCTCGTCCTTCGCGACCAGCCGCAGCGCTCCGAGGAAACAGGCCGAGTAGCCCGCGGAGAACAGCAGTTCGGGGTTCACCCCCTCGCCGCTGCCACCCATCTCCTTCGGCGGGCGGGTGTCGAGGTCGAGCTTGCCGTCGGTGGACTTCACGTGCCCGTCACGGCCGCCTCCGGTGGCGGTGGACTCTGCGGTGTAGACGACTTCGATGCTCATGGGTCCGATCATGCCAGCCGGTGGTGTGCGCCGAACGTACGGTTTCTGACGGCTTCCTGGCGGTTCGCCGTCAGAAACCGTGCGTTCGCGCTCGGCTAACTCCCGTTGCGCACGCCCTCCTCGACCCGTTTGCCGAGGTCGGCGTCCACGTTCTTCCAGTACTCGAACACCCGGGACAGCACCGGCTCCTTCACCCCGTCCGACACGTGACCGACGATGTTGTGCACCAAGCGATCTCGGGCCGCATCGTCGAGGACGTCGCGCACCAGCGTCCCGGCTTGGCCCCAGTCCGAGTCCTCGGCCCGCAGCGCGTAGGCCGAGCGGACCATGTCCCCGTCGGACGCCCAGTGCACCTCGGACGCACGGCGCGGGTCGGCCTCCGGACCGCCCATCGAGTTCGGCGCGTAGATCGGGTCGGTGACGTTGCGGATCCGCATCGGCCCGTCCTTGGAGTAGGCGCGGACCTCCACCTTCGGCTCGTTGACGGGAATCTGCTTGTAGTTCACTCCGAGCCGGTGACGGTGCGCGTCCGAGTAGGAGAACCCACGCGCCAGCAGCATCTTATCGGGGCTCAGACCGGTTCCCGGCACGATGTTATTGGGCTCGAACGCCGCCTGCTCGATCTGAGCGTGGTAGTCCACGACGTTGCGGTTCAGCGTCATCTTGCCGACCTCGTGCAGGGGGTAGTCGCTGTGCGGCCACACCTTGGTCAGGTCGAACGGGTTGAACCGGTAGGTCTTGGCGTCCTCGAACGGCATGATCTGCACGTGCAGCGTCCAGGACGGCAAGTTGCCCTCCTCGATCGCCGTGTACAGGTCGCGCTGGTGGTAGTCGGCGTCCTCACCGGCCAGCCGGTCGGCGTCCTCCTGGGTCAGGTAGTCGATGCCCTGGTCGGTCTTGAAGTGGTACTTCACCCAGAACATCTCGTCGTTGGCGTTGAGCCAGCTGTACGTGTGGCTGGAGTAGCCGTTCATGTGCCGCCAGGTCTTCGGGATGCCCCGGTCGCCCATCAACCACGTCACCTGGTGCGCCGACTCGGGCGAGAGCGTCCAGAAGTCCCACTGCATGTTGTGGTCGCGCAGATTGGTTGCCTGCATGCGCTTCTGGCTGCGGATGAAGTTCTGGAACTTCATCGGGTCGCGCACGAAGAACACCGGCGTGTTGTTGCCGACCATGTCGAAGTTGCCCTCCGACGTGTAGAACTTCAGCGCGAAACCGCGCGGGTCCCGCCAGGTGTCTGGGCTGCCCCGCTCTCCCGCCACCGTGGAGAACCGGGCGACCATCTCCGTCTTGACGCCCGGCTGCAGGAACGCTGCCTTGGTGTACGCACTGACGTCCTGCGTCACCTCGAACTGACCGAACGCGCCGCCGCCCTTGGCGTGCGGCTGGCGCTCCGGGATGCGTTCCCGGTTGAAGTTGGCCATCTGCTCGATGAGGTAGTGGTCCTGCAGCAGGATGGGGCCGTCAGGCCCGACGGTCAGGGAGTGCTCGACGGTGGGGATCGGCGCCCCGGCGTCGGTCGTGGCGTAGTTCTCGGTCATCTGCCTCTTCCTTCCGGGACGGCGACATGAGGGCTGAGTCGCCGTCCTGTGGGCGGGTCTACCCGAAAGGCCACCGGTTCATCCGGGAATCGGCCAATCAGGGTCGGGACGGCGCGGTCGTGTCCGGGGCGCCGGGGCTCTGCGGCGGCCGGGGGATCTGGATCATCGGGCCACCCGGGCCGAACGGTCCGGCGAAACCGGGTCCGCGTTCGAATTCACCGCGCGGGGGCATCGGGAGCATCACCGTGCCCGGGCGCATCATCATCTCGCGGCCGCGGTCGTCTCGCGAGTCGTGGCCGACCTGCTTGCCGACGAAGAAGCCGGCGCCGAAGAGCACCGCCACGACGAACACCGAGCCCGCCGCGATGCCCACCCACGCAGCGACTTTGTTGAGCCGGCTGGGAGGTTGGGCCATATAGACGGTCTGTGGCGCCATCGGGTGATGCTGGAACTGCGGCTGCGGCTGCGGCTGCGGCTGTGATTGAGGTTGCGGCTGTGGCGGAGCGGATCCGGTGGGAGGCCCGGCGTAGACGGGACCCGTCGCGGCTTCGGGCTCTTGCTCGTGCGGAGGCGTACTGGGTTCGCTCATGCGCCGATCATGCCTGCGAAATTCACAGATGCGCTTATGCGGGAGCTGTGAAAACGCTATGAGGTCGGACGGGCGGCTGTCATCCGGGCGTGAACGGGTTGACGACGAACTGGATCACCCGGTACGGCGTGCCACCGCGTGGCGTGGTGTTCCACTGGCTGACGAACACCCGCACCGCGTCCAGTGTTGAACTCGGCGAGATGTAGCCCCCGTACGGCTGGGCCAGCCGGTTGTCCTGCGGCGGCGGCAGATCCTCGGGGCGGGCGGGCCACGGCGAGGCGACGACGACGGTGGTGACCGGCGCGGCACCCAACCCGGTGGGATCGTTGGCCACCCGCATCTCCATGTTGCCCGTCGTCGCGTTGAAGTACGACAGCACCGTCCTGCCGTCGATCTGGCGCACGCTCATCTCTCCCACCCGGTCGCTCCAGAGCGGTTGCGGTGCGCCGCCCCATCGGTCACCCGACCAGGCTTGCCAGGTGGCGCGATCGGTGAAGGTCTGTGGTGTGGCGCGGTAGAGCGTCACCGGAGCACTGCGGTCGAAATTGTTGGCCACGATGTACACCCAGCCGCGCGGCGACTCCGCGGTCGGTATCGGGTCGTAGTAGCCGCTGATCTGCGACTGCCCGCCTCCGGCGTAGCCGCCGTCGCGCTGCGAGCCCGGAATAGTCGCCCAGTTCCCCTGCCCTGGAACAGCTTTCACTAGCCGCGACGTCTGCGGCCGAAGGTCCTTCGTGGTGGTCACCATCAGATAGTTCTCGCGGTTGATCTCGATGACACCTGCCGGCAGCTGCGAGGCGCCCGGCGGTGTGGGGTCGGCCAGCAGCGGCTTGTCATTGCCGGTGACCCCGTCATAGCGCACCCCGGCCGGGTCGTCGAGCGACTCACCCACCACGTGCAGGGCGATCGGGGAGTACCACCCGCCGAACCCGACGCCCTGGCCCGCGAAGCTGTCCCCGCACACCTGCAGGATCCCGCTCGGGAACTCCATGAATTCGCAGAGGTCGGTCGCGCCGATGCCGTAATCGGCTGTCGCCGTGCCTGTTCCCGCGGCAGGTGCCAGCCGGAACACCTGCCCGGGCATCAGCGGCGGGACACCGGGGTCGGGATACGCCCCGGCCACCGGGGCGGTCAGCACAGCGACGCACACCGCCGAAATTGCATTCCGCGCGCAGAATCCCGCGAAACCGCCGCGTGGAATGCAATTTCGGCGCAAGGCGCGGGGGTCAGAGTTGGGCGGCCAGCAGTTCGGCGATCTGAATGGTGTTCAGCGCCGCGCCCTTTCGGAGGTTGTCTCCGGAGACGAACAGCGCCAGCCCGCGGCCGTCGGGAACGCCGGGGTCCTGGCGGATCCGGCCGACCAGCGACTCGTCCACCCCGGCGGCGGCCAGTGGTGTGGGCACGTCGACCAGCGTCACGCCCGGTGCCTCGGACAGGACCTCGGTGGCCCGCGCAGCCGACAACGGCTCGGAGAACTCGACATTCAGCGACAGCGAGTGTCCGGTGTAGACGGGGACCCGCACGCAGGTGCCCGACACCGCGAGGTCGGGGATGCCGAGGATCTTGCGGCTCTCGTTGCGCAGCTTCTGGTCTTCGTCCGTCTCACCGGACCCGTCGTCGACGAGCGAGCCCGCCAGCGGGACGACATTGAAGGCGATCGGCGCGACATACTTGTTCGGCGCGGGGAAGTCGACCGCGCGGCCGTCGTGCACCAGGTCCCGGCTGTTCTCGACGACCGCGCTCGCCTGACCGAACAGTTCCTCCACTCCGGCGAGCCCGCTACCCGAAACGGCTTGGTACGTCGAGGCGATCATCCGCACCAGCCCTGCCTCGTCGTGCAGCGGCTTGAGCACCGGCATCGCAGCCATGGTCGTGCAGTTCGGGTTCGCGATGATGCCCTTCGGACGCACACCCGCATCCCGGGCGAAGTTCACCTCCGACACCACCAACGGCACGTCGGGGTCCTTGCGCCACGCCGACGAGTTGTCGATCACCACCGCACCGGCCGCGGCGAACCGCGGCGCCTGCACGCGCGACATCGTCGCACCGGCGGAGAACAGCGCGATGTCCAGGCCGGACGGATCGGCGGTCTCGGAGTCCTCGACCTCGATCTCCTGCCCGCGGAACTCGAGCTTCTTTCCCGCCGACCGTGCCGAGGCGAAGAACCGGACCTCATCTGCCGGAAAGTCGCGCTCCGCCAACAGGGTTCGCATCACCTGACCGACCTGGCCGGTCGCTCCGACCACACCGATGTTCACCATTTTTCACCCCGTCGCTTCGCTCGCCCGGCCATCTCAGCGCCCCGTTCCCGCGTACACCACGGCTTCCTCGTCACCGCCGAGGCCGAACGCCTCGTGCAGCGCCTCGACGGCCCTGTCGAGCTCGGTGTCCTTGATCAGCACCGAGATCCGGATCTCGGAAGTGGAGATCAGGTCGATGTTGATGCCCGCGTTCGCCAGCGCCTCACAGAACGTCGCCGTCACACCGGGGTGCGACCGCATGCCCGCGCCGATCAGCGACACCTTGCCGATGTGGTCGTCGTAGAGCACCCGGGTGAACCCGATCTCGTCCTGTAGCGAGGTCAGCTTCTCCACCGCGCCCGGTCCGCTCTCCCGCGAGCAGGTGAAGGTGATGTCGGTCTTGCCGTCCTCGACCTTCGAGATGTTCTGCAGCACCATGTCGATGTTCACCTCGGTGTCGGCGATGGCGCGGAACACCTGGGCGGCGTAACCGGGTACGTCGGGCAACCCGACGACGGTGACCTTCGCCTCGCCGCGGTCGTGCGCAACTCCGGTGAGGATGGCGTCTTCCATCGGGATGTCCTCCATCGATCCTTTGACGAGCGTCCCGGGCCTGTCGGAGTACGAGGACCGGACGTGGATGGGCAGGTCGAAGCGGCGCGCGTACTCGACGCAGCGCAGCATCAGCACCTTGGCGCCCGCGGCGGCCATCTCCAGCATCTCCTCGAAAGAGACGGTGTCGAGGCGGCGGGCGTTGGGCACGATGCGGGGGTCGGCGGTGAAGATGCCGTCGACGTCGGTGTAGATCTCGCACACGTCGGCGTTCAGCGCGGCGGCCACCGCGACGGCGGTGGTGTCTGAGCCGCCACGGCCGAGCGTGGTGACGTCCTTGGTGTCCTGGCTGACGCCCTGGAACCCGGCGACGAGCACGATCTGTCCCTCGTCGAGCGCCGACCGCAGCCGCGTCGGGGTGACGTCGATGATCTTGGCATTGCCGTGCGTGCCGGTGGTGACGACGCCGGCTTGCGAGCCGGTGAACGAACGGGCCTGCGCGCCGAGGGACTCGATCGCCATCGCCACGAGCGCGTTCGAGATCCGCTCCCCCGAGGTCAGCAGCATGTCGAGCTCACGGGCCGGCGGAGCCGGGGACACCTGCTTGGCGAGGTCGAGCAGTTCGTCGGTGGTGTCGCCCATCGCCGAGACGACCACGACGACGTCGTTGCCGGCCTTCTTGGTCTCCACGATGCGCTCGGCCACACGGCGGATGCGCTCGGCGTCGGACACCGAGGATCCGCCGTATTTCTGTACGACGAGCGCCACTGCAGAACCTTTCCGAGGAGACGGGGATCCCATAAAGGATAAAGGCTCCGTGCACCTGGTTTTTCCCGCCGGTAGCGTCGCGAGATGCCCTCGCCCCTCGATTCGGCCCCTACCGATCGGTTGGCCGACACGTCCGTCCCGATCCACCCGCTTCTCGCCGCCCGGTGGAGTCCGCGAGCGTTCGACCCGACCGCCGAGCTGGCGCACGAGGATCTGACCGCGCTGCTGGAGGCCGCCCGCTGGGCACCGACCTGGGGACGGCGCCAGCCGGTCCGGTTCGTCGTGGGCGTTCGCGGTGACGCGACCTTCGCCACGCTCGCCGACCTGCTCAGACGCGGAAACGGCTATGCCAAGGCCGCCAGCGCGCTGATCCTGCTCTGCGCGGACCAGGGCGACGACGACAAGACCGCGCTGTACTCGGGCGTCGACGCGGGCGCGGCCCTGGCCAACCTGTCCGTCGAGGCGGTGGCGCGGGGCCTGATCGTGCACCCCATGGCCGGGTTCTACCCCGAGCGGGCGGTCGAAGAACTCGCCCTGCCGGAAGGCCTGCGACCGCTGATGGTCATCGCCGTCGGCCGGCTCGGTGACTACGCCGAGGTGCCTCCGGAGATCGCCGAGCGCGACCGGCTGCCTCGCGAACGTCTGCCGCTGAGCGAGATCGTCTTGAACCGCGGCTGAGCGTAAGCGTACGCTTACCGTTAGTGACCACTTACCAAGAAGCAGACCGCTGGCACGCGATCGCCGACGGCACCCGGCGATCGATTCTCGAGCGCCTGGCCGCCGCGGGTCCCTGCGCGGTCGGCGAGCTCGCGCGCGGACTGCCCGTCAGCCGGCCCGCGGTCTCGCAACACCTCAAGGTGCTCAAGTCCGCGGGTCTGGTCTGCGACCGCGCCGAGGGCACCCGGCGGGTCTATCACCTGGATCCCCGCGGCATCCAGGCCATGCGCGACGAGCTGGACCGCTTCTGGGCCCGAGCGCTGACCGATTTCAAGCAGACAGTCGAACAGTCGATGAAGGAGGACAGATGATCGAGCCCATCCGCCGCCAGATCGTCGTGAACGCCCCGGTCGAGCGAGCGTTCACGGTGTTCACCGCCCAGTTCGGCGACTTCAAGCCGCGCGAGCACAACCTGCTGCCGGTTCCGATCGCCGAGACGGTGTTCGAGCCGCGGGTCGGCGGCCGCATCTACGACGTCGGCGCCGACGGCAGCCGCTGCGAGTGGGCGCGGGTGCTGCACTTCGAGCCGCCGTCGCGGGTGGTGTTCAGCTGGGACATCGGTCCGACCTGGCAGGTCGAAGCCGATGTGGCGAAGACCAGTGAGGTGGAGGTGCGCTTCATCGCCGAGGCGCCCGACCGGACCCGGGTCGAGCTCGAGCACCGGCACCTGGACCGCCACGGCGAGGGCTGGCGGTCCGTGGCCGACGGGGTCGGCGGGGACGCCGGGTGGCCGCTGTATCTGGCGCGCTACGCGGAGCTGGTGGGTCATCGATGAGCGCTTGCGCGAAGAGGAGAGCACCGATGAGCACCGTGATGGAACTGGCCTGCGCCGAGCGGGCCGACCTCGCCGAACTTCTCGCGACCCTGAGCCCCCAGCAGTGGGCGTCGCCCAGCCTGTGTACCGGCTGGACAGTCAAAGACGTTGTCGCTCATGTGATCAGCTACGAGGAACTGGGCGTCGGCGGCCTGCTCGGGCGGTTCGCGAAGGGGCGGGTGGTGAACGCGAATCAGGTTGGGGTCGAGGAGTACTCGTCGCTGACCACCCAGCAGCTCGTCGACGTCCTGCGCGCTCATCTGCGCCCCCGGGGGCTCACCGCCGCCTTCGGCGGCATGATCGGGTTGGTCGACACGACGATCCATCACCAGGACATCCGCCGCGCCCTGAGCCTGCCGCGCGCCGTCCCCGCCGAGCGGTTGCTCCGGGTACTGAGCCTCGTGCAGCGCAACCCTCGGCTCGGCACGCCGCGGCGCATCAGGGGATTACGCCTGCAGGCCAACGACATCGACTGGCAGTGCGGCCACGGACTCGAGGTCCTCGGCCCGGGCGAGGCCCTGCTGATGGCCATCACCGGACGCGGCGACGCGCTCGGCGACCTCAGCGGACCGGGTCAGCCCGTACTCGCCGCCCGGGTCGGCCCCTGATCTCGTTACCTACTGGAAACCTCGGGAAACCGTTCACGTAACAGAAGCGTCGGTAACTGTCGGTGAACGGCTCCGCAGCGGAGCCGCACTCGCACTTCGCTAGGAGAAAGCCCAATGGATACAGGGACGACCGCGTTCATGCTGTGTTGCATCATCGGCCTCACGCTGATGATTCCCGGCCTCGCGTTGTTCTACGGCGGCATGGTGTCCGTCAAGAGCTCGACGAACATGATGATGATGACGTTCGGCGCGGTCGCGATCGTCGGCGTGCTGTGGGTGCTGTTCGGCTTCTCGATGACCTTCGGCACCTCCTACGGCGGATTCGTCGGCAGCTTCACCGAATTCGCCGGGATGAAGAACCTGATGGAACCGATGACCACGATCAAGGGCCTGCCCATCAGCCTGTTCTCGCTGTTCCAGGCCTTGTTCGCCGCGATCACGGTGGCTTTGATCTCGGGTGCGGTCGCCGACCGGATGAAGTTCGGCGCCTGGATGGGATTCGCGACGCTGTGGGCGGTGCTGGTCTACTTCCCGGTCGCCCACTGGGTCTTCGCGTTCGACGGCGTGGTCACCGAGAACTCCACCGGCGGCTGGATCGCCAACAAGCTCAAGGCGATCGACTTCGCCGGTGGCACCGCGGTGCACATCAACGCCGGCGCCGCGGCGCTGGCCGTGGCGATCGTGCTCGGCAAGTCGGCGAGCTGGGGGCAGCTGCGCAAGCCGCACAACGTCCCGCTGACACTGCTCGGCGCCGGCCTGCTGTGGGCCGGGTGGTACGCGTTCAACGGCGGCTCCGCGCTGGCGGCGGGCAACAGCGCGGCGATCGTCATGGTGACCACCTTCGTGGCGACGTGCGCGGCCACACTGGCCTGGATCGCGATCGAGAAGATCAAGGACGGGCACGTCACCGGTGTGGGCGCCGCCTCCGGCGCGATCACCGGCCTGGTCGCCATCACCCCGGCCTGCGGGGCCGTCACGCCGGTGGGCGCGATCATCCTCGGTGCGATCGCGGGCGCGGTCTGCGTCTACGCGGTCGGCCTCAAAGAGCGCTTCGGATATGACGATTCCCTCGACGTCGTCGGCGTCCACCTGGTCGGCGGCGTGATCGGCACGCTGCTGATCGGCTTCCTCGCCAGCGACACCATGCCGAACGCCACCAACGGTCTGTTCTACGGGGGCGGGTTCGACCAGTTGTGGCGGCAGGCGGTCGCCGCCGGAGCCGTGATGGCGTTCTCGTTTGTGGTGGCCTTCATCATCGCGTTCGCGCTGAAGAAGACTGTGGGCATTCGCATTTCGCCCGACGACGAGGAGAAGGGCATCGACGCCGCGTTCCACCGCGAGGCGTCGTACGAGCTGCTGCCCGCGTAGGTCACCCCCAGTCGCCACGGCCGGTGCAGCGCCCCGAGGCCTGCACCGGCCGTTCGACATGCGAGCTGTTTCACGCAGTGATACTTTGATTCCCGATAAGAGACAAAGGTGGTCGTCATGACACAGGACCTCGCTGTACTGGCGGAGCGATCCGGCACCCGCTTCATCCTCGCGCTGTTCGTCGATCTGCGCGGGAAGCCCTGTGCCAAGCTGGTTCCCGTCGAAGCGGTCGACCTGCTCGCCACCGAAGGAGTCGGCTTCGCCGGCTACGCCGTCGGCGCCATGGGCCAGGAGCCCAAGGATCCCGACCTGATGGCGCTCCCGGACCCGGCGTCGTTCACGCCGATCCCGTTCATCAAGGACGGGCTGGCCGTCGTGCACTGCGACCCGCACGTCAACGGCGAGCCGTGGCCGTACGCGCCGCGCGTCATCCTGAAAGCGTTGATCCAGCAGTGCGCCGACGCCGGGTTCGAGCCGTGGGTGGGCGCCGAGGTCGAGTACTTCCTGCTGCGCCGTGACGGCGACGGCAGCGTGTCGGTGGCCGACGCGGCCGACACCGCCGCCCAACCGTGTTACGACGCGCGCGGCGTCACCCGGATGTATGACCACCTGACCGCCGTGTCGACGGCGATGAACCAGCTGGGCTGGTCGAATTACGCCAACGACCACGAGGACGGTAACGGCCAGTTCGAGCAGAACTTCGAGTTCGCCGACGCCCTGACCACCGCCGACCGGGTCGTCACGCTGCGCTACCTGCTGTCGATGATCGCCGCCGAGCGCGGCATGCTCGCCACGTTCATGCCGAAGCCGTTCGCGGACAAGACCGGAAGCGGGCTGCACCTGCACATGTCGCTCACCAGCGCGGGCGCGCCGGTCTTTCCCGCCGACGACGACGCGCGCGGGCTGGGACTGTCCGACACGGCGTACGGCTTCATCGGCGGCATCCTCGACCACGCCTGCGCTCTGCAGGCGGTCGTCGCGCCAACGGTGAACTCCTACAAGCGAACCGGTGCGACGGCGACGGCTTCGGGCGCCTCGTGGGCACCGCGGCTACCGACCTACGGCGGCAACGACCGCACGCACTACATCCGCGTGCCCGACTCGCACCGCATCGAACTGCGGGGCGGCGACGGGTCGGCCAACCCGTACCTCGCCATCGCCGCGGCTCTGGGCGCCGGCATCGACGGCATCAAACGCAGCACCGACCCCGGTGCGGTGGGATGCGGGGTCAGCAACCGCACGCTGCCGCCCACGCTGCTGCATGCCGTCGAGGAGTTCGAGGGCGACCCGGTGGTCACCGGAGTGCTCGACGCCGCGGGCGGCGGTGTCGCCGGCTACTTCGCCTCGGTCAAGCGCGAGGAGTTCTTCGCCTACCACAGCGCCGTCAGCCCGTGGGAGATCGATCAGTACCTCACCGCTTTCTGACCGAGACGCGAAGGGAGAACAGCCATGTGCGGGATCGTCGGGTTACACCTGCGCACCCCCGAGCTCTACCCGCGACTGGGCGAGTTGCTGACCGGCATGCTCTGCGAGATGGGCGACCGCGGCAGCGATTCGGCGGGGGTGGCCGTCTACGGCGACCCGGCCTGGTCGCCGCCGGGGGCGGGATGCGTCTCCGTCGCCGAGCTCGCCGCCGGCGACCGGCGCTGCGTCGCCGACGTGACGTCGGCCGTGGCGGCGGCGCTCGGCGACGACGTCGATGGGATCGCCGTGGACGGCAGCTACCTGCTGTCGGCCGGGCGCAGGTCCGAGGAGTTGCTCGTCGCCGTACGGTCGGCCTTCCCGCACGCGATCATCGCCGGGTTCGGTTCGGACGTCGCGGTTCTCAAGGGTGTCGGGTATCCGCGCGCGCTCACCGGCGGCTGGGGCCTGGCCACGGCCCGGGGCTGGCAGGGTGTCGGCCACACCCGGATGGCCACCGAGTCCGCGGTCACCCCGGCAGGCTGTCACCCTTACGCGGTCGGCCCCGGACAGTGCATGGTGCACAACGGATCCTTCGCCAACCACGCCACGATCCGGCGCGAACTGCGCTCGGCCGGTGTCGAGTTCGACAGCGAGAACGACACGGAAGTGGGGGCGCGGTTCATCGCCGCGCTGCTCGCGGACGGCCGCGACGTCGAGGGGGCGCTCAAGGAACTCTGCGCCACGTTCGACGGCTTCTACACCTTGCTGGTCTCCGACCGCGACTCGTTCGCGGTGGTGCGCGACGCGATCGCGTGCAAGCCGGCGGTCGTCGCCGAGACCGACGAGTGGGTCGCGATGGGCAGTGAATACCGCGCATTGGCCGGGCTTCCCGGTGTCGAGAAGGCCCGCATCTGGGAGCCCGAACCGGAGGTGGTCTACGCATGGCAGCGCTGAATTTTTCCTCGCGCGAGCGCTCGTCAGCGCTGAATTCCTCCTCGCGCGAGCGCTCGTCAGCGTTGAATTCCTCCTCGCGCGAGCGCTCGTCAGCGCTGAATTCCTCCTCGCGCGAGCGCTCGTCAGCGCTGACGTTCGACCTGCGCACCACCGCGCTACGCGACGTCAACGCCGCACTGCACGCACCGGATCTGGCCGGCGAGTTCGTCATCGAACACCCCGCCGGTGCGCACAACGTGGCCGTCGGCCTCGATGCGCCGGTCACGGTGACGGTCACCGGACACGTCGGGTACTACGCGGCGGGCATGAACCAGCACGCCGACGTCGTGATCGACGGCAACGCGGGCACCGGCGTCGCCGAGAACATGATGAGCGGATCGGTGTGGGTCAGGGGCAACGCGTCTCAGTCCGCGGGTGCCACCGCCCACGGCGGGCTGCTCGTGATCGAGGGCGACGCGGCGGCGCGCTGCGGCATCTCGATGAAGGGCGTCGACATCGTGGTGGGCGGCAACGTCGGCCACATGAGCGCCTTCATGGCCCAGGCCGGCCGCCTGGTGGTGCGCGGCGATGCGGGTGAGGCGCTCGGGGACTCCCTCTACGAGGCGCGCCTCTACGTGCGCGGCGACGTCGCGTCGCTGGGCGCCGACTGTGTGGCCAAGCCGATGCGCGACGAGCACCACCGTGAGCTCGAAACACTGCTCAAGGCAGCGGGATTCGAAGGCGACGACACCAGCGCCTACACCCGGTACGGGTCGGCCCGGTCGCTCTACCACTTCCACGTCGACAACGCAGCGAGCTACTGATGACCTACACCAGCGACGACCGCGCCCGCCTCGGCCTGCGCGAGTCGGCGACCTTCGACCGGGCCACCATCGCCGCGATCCAGCGTGCGGCCGACACCGGCATCTACGACATTCGCGGCTGGGGCGCCAAGCGCGCGCTCCCCCATTTCGACGATCTGCTGTTCCTCGGCGCGTCGATGTCGCGCTATCCGCTGGAGGGATACCGCGAGCGCTGCGCCACCGACATCGTGCTCGGCGACCGCTTCGCCAAACACCCTCTGCACCTGGATATCCCGGTCACGATCGCCGGCATGAGCTTCGGCGCGCTGTCCGGGCCGGCCAAGGAGGCGCTCGGCCGCGGCGCCAGCGAGGTCGGTACGTCGACGACGACCGGCGACGGCGGGATGACGCCCGAGGAGCGCGGCCAGAGCAAGTACCTGGTCTACCAGTACCTCCCGTCGCGGTACGGGATGAACCCGGACGACCTGCGCAAGGCCGATGCGATCGAGGTCGTGCTGGGCCAGGGCGCCAAACCCGGCGGCGGCGGGATGTTGTTGGGGCAGAAGATCTCCGAGCGTGTCGCTGCCATGCGCACGCTGCCCGAGGGCATCGACCAGCGCTCGGCGTGCCGGCATCCCGACTGGACCGGCCCCGACGACCTGACCATCAAGATCAACGAGCTGCGTGAGATCACCGACTGGGAGAAACCGATCTATGTCAAGGTCGGCGCCACCCGCACCTACTACGACGTCAAGCTCGCCGTGCACGCCGGTGCCGACGTCGTGGTGGTCGACGGCATGCAGGGCGGTACCGCCGCGACGCAGGAGGTGTTCATCGAGCACGTCGGCATCCCGACGCTCGCGGCGATCCCGCAGGCGGTACAGGCGTTGCAGGAACTGGGCGTGCACCGGCGGGGAGTCCAGCTGATCGTGTCGGGCGGGATCCGCAACGGCGCCGACGTCGCGAAGGCGCTGGCGCTGGGCGCGGACGCCGTCGCGATCGGCACCGCCGCGTTGATCGCGCTGGGCGACAACCATCCGCGATACGCCGCCGAGTACGAGAAGCTCGGCAGCGCAGCGGGTTTCTACGACGACTACCAGGACGGCCGCGACCCCGCCGGGATCAGCACGCAGGACCCCGACCTGGCGGCCCGCTTCGACCCGGTGGCCGGCGGCCACCGGCTGGCCAACTACCTGCGGGTGCTGACCATGGAGGCGCAGACGATCGCCCGGGCGTGCGGCAAGTCCCACGTCTGCCACCTCGAGCCCGACGATCTCGTCGCGGTGAGCATCGAGGCCGCGGCGATGGCCAAGGTGCCGCTCGCGGGCACCAGCTGGATTCCGGGCCGATGAGCGCTTGCGCGAAAAGCAGACAGCCGAGCGTGACCACCGCCGACGTCGTCGTCGTCGGCGGCGGCCTGGAGGGTTGCGCGGCGGCATGGGCGCTGAGTCAGCGCGGTGTCACCAATGTGGTTGTGGTGGAACGCCACACGGTGGGATCGGGCATGACCGGCAAGTCCAGTGGCATCGTGCGATGCCATTACGGGGTCAGCTCGCTCGCGGCGATGGCCACCGTCGGGCTCGAGGTGTTCGAGCAGGCGGCCGACGTCCTCGGCGCCGATATCGGTTTCCGCCAGACCGGCTACGTCGTCGGCGTCGGCGAACCGGACGTCGACGCGCTGCGCAAGAGCCTGGCCGCGCAGCGCGCCGTCGGCGTGGACACCGAGGAGATCGACCGCGCCGCGGTCGCCGAGTTGTGGCCGTTCGCCGACCTGACCCCGTTCGCGGCGTTCGGCTGGGAGGCGCGCGGCGGGTACGGCGACGCCTACCTGACCGCGCAGGCCCTGGCGACGGCCGCGCGACGGGCCGGGGTTCGGGTCCGGCAGGGCACGCCGGTCACCGGGCTGCTCCTCGACGGCGACCATGTCACCGGTGTGCGGCTCGGCGACGGCGGCACCATCTCGGCCGGCACCGTCGTCGTCGCGACCGGCGTCTGGACCCGCCCGTTCCTCGGGCGGTACGGAGTCGACGTGCCGATCCGGGTGGTCCGCGAGCAGATCGTGATGGTCGACCCCGGGGTGCCCACCGGCCCCGTCCCCGTGTTCTCCGACCTGGTCTCGCTGCAGTACGTCCGCGCCGAGGTCGGCGGGGACATCCTGTTCGGCAACAGCGACCTGGCCGATCCGCGCGAGGCCGACCCCGACCACTACCTCAACCGGGCCACCGACGACTTCGTCGACATCACCGTCGAGAAGGTCGGCACGCGGTTCCCCGGGTTCCCCGACGCGGCGATCTCGGGCAGCTACGCGGGCTGTTACGACGTCACGCCGGACTGGAACCCGGTGATCTCCCGCACCGGCTTCGACGGGCTGGTCGTCGCGGCGGGATTCAGCGGCCACGGCTTCAAGATCGCCCCCGCGGTCGGCCGGCTGGTCGCCGACCTCGTCGTCGACGGCCGCAGCAGCGACCCCCGCATCCCCGCCTCCGACTTCCGGCTGTCCCGCTTCGCCGACGGTGACCTGCTGCAGACGCCCTACCCCTACACCGGCGCGGGGCAGATGCGTTAGACACACACTGTGCCCTCCCCCGACGATCACCCGCTGCGCACAGAATCCGATTCGTTGCTGCGCAACACCTCCGGCACGGCACGGGACCGCGACCCCGCCGAACCGGTCGAGGAGCTCGAGATCGAGGCCGCGATCGGCCGCAACGTGCGCCTGCTGCGCCTGCAGCAAGGCCTCACGGTCGCCGAGACCGCGGCTCGGGTCGGCATCTCGAAGGCGATGATGAGCAAGATCGAGAACGCTCAGACCTCCTGCAGCCTGTCCACCCTCGCGCTGCTGGCCAAGGGTCTGGACGTGCCCGTCTCCAGCCTCTTCCGTGGCGCCGACGTCGAACGGCCCGCGGCCTTCGTCAAGTCCGGCACCGGCGCGCGGATCGTGCGGGAGGGCACCCGCGAGGGGCACGAGTACCAGCTGCTCGGCTCGCTGCGCGGCGAACACAAGCGGCTGGAATGCCTGCTGGTGACGCTGTCGGAGAAGAGCCGCACCTACCCGTTGTTCCAGCATCCGGGCACCGAGTTCATCTACATGCTCGAAGGCGTCATGGACTACAGCCACAGTCGCTCGGTGTACCGGCTGCACCCCGGTGATTCGCTGCAGATCGACGGCGAGGGCGCCCACGGACCCGTCGACCTCGTCGAGGTGCCCATCCGGTTCCTGTCGGTCATCGCGTTCCCCGACTCCCAGGTGTGACGGAGACGGGTTTGGTCCGGCGAGCCGGCCGGAGTATCGTTGGCCGCGATGTTCTCTGCGCAGCGGTCGCTCCTTCTCGGACGCCGCGACGGGGTCTGATCCAGACCGGCTTCCCGTCGCGGGTATTCGCGATGCGCCGGTCTGAAGTCCACCAAGACCCGGAGCCCATGACATGACCGAGAACTTCAATCCCGACGCCTACTCCTCCGTACGCGCCATCGGCACGCCCGCCGGCGCCCCACATCCCGGCCAGCCCTCGTGGAACGCCCAGCGTGGCTCCTCGATGCCGGTGCGCCG
Source organism: Mycolicibacterium chubuense NBB4 (assembly GCF_000266905.1). The sequence goes on from NC_018027.1 coordinate 5,093,119, forward strand.
CTACCGCAGCTTCGCCGAAGAGGTCGAACCCATCCGGCTGCCCGACCGGACGTGGCCGGACAACGTCATCGACACCGCGCCGATGTGGTGCGCGGTCGACCTGCGCGACGGCAACCAGGCGCTGATCGACCCGATGAGCCCGGCCCGCAAGCGCCGCATGTTCGACCTGCTGGTGCGGATGGGCTACAAGGAGATCGAGGTCGGCTTCCCGTCGGCCAGTCAGACCGACTACGACTTCGTCCGCGAGATCATCGAGCAGGGTGCGATCCCCGACGACGTCACCATCCAGGTGCTGACCCAGTGCCGGCCCGAGCTGATCGAGCGGACCTTCGAGGCGTGCGCGGGTGCGCCGCAGGCCATCGTGCACTTCTACAACTCGACGTCGATTCTGCAGCGCCGCGTCGTGTTCCGCGCCGACCGCGAGGCCGTCAAGAAGATCGCCACCGACGGCGCCCGCATGTGCGTCGACGAGGCCAACAAGTATCCCGGCACGCGGTGGCGGTTCGAGTACTCCCCCGAGTCCTACACCGGTACCGAGCTGGAGTACGCGGTCGAGGTGTGCAACGCGGTCGCCGACATCGTCGAGCCCACGCCCGAGCGGCCGCTGATCGTCAACCTGCCGGCCACCGTCGAGATGGCCACTCCGAACGTCTACGCCGACTCGATCGAGTGGATGAATCGCCATCTGTCGCCCCGGGATTCAATCATCCTGAGCCTGCACCCGCACAACGATCGCGGAACTGCCGTCGCCGCAGCCGAATTGGGCTATGCGGCCGGCGCCGATCGCATCGAGGGCTGCCTGTTCGGCAACGGTGAACGCACCGGCAACGTCTGCCTGGTGACGCTGGGCATGAACCTGTTCAGCCGCGGCGTGGACCCGCAGATCGACTTCTCGAACATCGACGAGATCCGCCGCACCGTCGAGTACTGCAACCAGCTGCCGGTGCACGAGCGTCATCCCTACGGCGGCGACCTGGTGTACACGGCGTTCTCCGGAAGCCACCAGGATGCCATCAACAAGGGCCTGGACGCGATGAAAGTAGCTGCCGACGAAGCGGATTCGGACGTCGACGACCTGCTGTGGCAGGTACCCTACCTGCCCATCGACCCGAAGGACGTGGGCCGCACCTACGAGGCCGTGATCCGGGTCAACTCGCAGTCCGGCAAGGGCGGCGTCGCCTACATCATGAAGGCCGACCATGGCCTGGCACTGCCGCGGCGGTTGCAGATCGAGTTCTCCCAGGCGATTCAGAAGATCACCGACGGGGAGGGCGGCGAGGTGTCGCCCAAGGAGATGTGGGACGCGTTCTACGAGGAGTACCTGGCGCCGATCTGGCCGCTGGAGCGGATGCGGCAGAAGGTGGACGCGGCCGAGGTCGACGGCGGCACCGACACGATCACCGCGGTCGTCAAGGTCGACGGCACCGAGCGCGAGATCGTCGGCGCCGGAAACGGTCCCCTGGCCGCGTTCTGTGATGCGCTGGGCGCCATCGGCTACGACGTCAACGTCCTCGACTACTCCGAGCACGCGATGTCGGCCGGCGAGGAAGCCCAGGCCGCGGCCTACGTCGAGGCGTCGATCGGCGGCAAGACCGTGTGGGGCGTCGGGATCGCCACGTCCATCACGACGGCGTCGCTGCGCGCGGTGGTCTCCGCCGTCAACCGGGCTGCCCGCCAGACCGCCGAGTGACCGGCGATTTCAGGGTCTTTCGGCCCTGATATGGCGATACCCGCGGTGCTTGACTGACCTCGATACACGCTGTGTGGTCGTGGTGAAGGAGCACCCTCATGTGGAATTCGTTCTGGAGTTTCCTGTGGTCGACGGTCGTCATCTTCGCGTTCATCGCCTACCTGATGATCCTGTTCAACATCCTCGTCGACCTGTTCTGGCGCGATCACAAGACCTCGGGCTGGATCAAAGCCGTCTGGGTCATCTTCCTTGTCGTGCTGCCGTATGTGACTGCGCTGGTGTACCTCATCGCCCGCGGGAAGGGGATGGCCGAACGGGCCCGCGAGCAGGCTCTGCAGGCCAAGCGCGAGACCGACGATTACATCCGGCAGGCGGCCGGGCGCAGTCCGGCGCAGGAGATCGCCGATGCCAAAGCGCTGCTGGACGCGGGCACGATCACCCATTCCGAGTTCGACGGGCTGAAGGCCAAGGCGCTGGGCCAGCAGTTGGCGATGGATCGAATGGTTCGCTGACCCACTGCGGGCCGCGAATGCTCAGAACAACGTGAACTGGTCGTCGGCGGCGGAGGTATCGGTGAACTCCTCGATGTCTGCGCCGCCGACCACCGACTCCAGACCGCGCAGGAACTCCGGGGCGCTCAGCAGGGGCACGCCGAGTTCGCCTGCCTGATAGCCCTTTCCCTGGTCCGGAACGTCGTCGCAGACGACCAGTGACGTATGGGCGTCCACGGCTTCGGTGTACGCCAGGCCGGCGTGCAGGATGCGCTCGATGAGCTCCTCGTGGGTGTGGCCGACCTCGGCGGCCAGCGCGACCCGCATCCCCTGAACCAGCGGCCGGCCCGCGACGAACCGTCCGGGGTTGGCGTAGGGGCAGGGTGTTCGCGCCGCGACCGCTTTGAGGGGCCGCAGCTCGTCGTGCGTGACCCGGCCGTTGGGCCATGTCCGGCGCGACACGGGGTGGACCGGCAGCCACTTGCGGTGCTCCCGGGCGCGCACCAGCACCGGTTTGAGGATCTGTGCCAGCACCATCGCATCGTCGAGCGCATCGTGGGGCCGCATCTGGGTGACACCCCAGTGCGCGGCCAGCGTCTCGAGCTTGAGGTTCTCCAGGCCGAGATCGAGCCGGCGGCCCAGTTCCACCGTGCACATGACTGTCTCCACGGGCAGTTCGGCGGACACCATCTCGGCCTCGGCCGCCAGGAACGAGTAGTCGAAGCCGACGTTGTGCGCGACCAGCGTGCGCCCGCGCAGCACCTCGACCAGATCGCCGGCGACGTCCGCGAAGGTGGGCTGGCCGGCCAGCATCTCCGCCGTCAGCCCGTGCACGTGCGTCGGACCGGGGTCGACGCCCGGGTCGAGCAGGCTGTAGAAACTCTTCTCGACGTTGCCGTCGTCGCTGAGGGCCAGCGCCGCGATGCTCACGATGCGGGCCTGACCGGGCCGGAAACCCGAGGTCTCCACGTCGACCACTGCCCATCCCGAACCGGGTGCATCGGCGGGCCTGCCCCAGCGATGTCCGGCGGTTGAGCTCACCGTTCGAGGATGGCACGGCCCTGTGACAAGGCTCGCTCCATCGGCCAGCGTGTCGGGCGCTCTTCTAGACTGCCGGGCATGGTCACCGCACGCGGACGCTTCGCGCTCACGGCAGGCGCCGGTGCGCGGTGGGCGTCGCGGGTCACCGGGCGCGGTGCGGGTGCCATGATCGGCGGCCTGGTCGCGATGACGCTGGACCGCTCGATCCTGGCCCAGCTGGGCCAGGGACGGCGCAGCGTGGTGATCACCGGTACGAACGGCAAGTCGACGACCACCCGGATGACGGCCGCGGCACTGGCCACGCTCGGGCCTGTCGCGACCAACGCCGAGGGCGCCAACATGGACGCCGGCCTGGTGGCCGCGCTGGCGGCGGCCCCCGAGGCCCCGCTGGCCGCCCTCGAGGTCGACGAGATGCACGTCCCGCACGTCAGTGATGCGGTGAACCCCTCGGTGATCGTCCTGCTGAACCTCTCCCGTGACCAACTCGACCGCGTGGGTGAGATCAACCACATCGAGCGCACCCTGCGCGCCGGTCTCGCCCGCCATCCCGCGGCCGTGATCGTCGCCAACTGCGACGACGTGCTGATGACGTCCGCCGCCTACGACAACCCGAACGTGGTCTGGGTCGCCGCGGGCGGCGGCTGGGCCAGCGACTCGGTGAGCTGCCCGCGCTCCGGCGAGGTCATCGTGCGCGAGCAGCAGCACTGGTATTCCACCGGCAGTGACTTCAAGAGGCCGGACCCCGACTGGTGGTTCGACGACACCCACATCCACGGTCCCGGCGGGCTGTCGCTCCCGATGGCGCTGACGCTGCCCGGCACCGTCAACCGAGGCAACGCCACGCAGGCGGTCGCGGCGGCGGTGGCCCTGGGCGCCGACCCCGCCGCCGCGGTGGCCGCGGTGTCGGCCGTCGACGAGGTCGCGGGCCGGTACCGGACTCTGCAGGTAGGTGCGCACACGGTGCGCATGCTGCTCGCGAAGAATCCGGCCGGCTGGCAGGAGGCGCTGTCGATGGTCGACCGGGACGCCGCCGGGGTGGTGATCGCGGTCAACGGCCAGGTGCCCGACGGCGAGGACCTGTCCTGGCTGTGGGACGTCGGCTTCGAGCACTTCGAGTCGGTGCCGGTGGTGGCCGCCGGGGAGCGCGGCACCGACCTGGCCGTCCGGCTCGGGTATGCCGGGGTGGCCCACACGCTGGTGCACGAAACCCGGGCCGCGATCGCGTCCTGCCCGCCCGGTCATGTCGAGGTGCTCGCCAACTACACCGCCTTCCTGCAACTGAACCGGGTGCTGAGCCGTGCGTGACTCGGTGGTGCGGATCGGGCTGGTGCTGCCCGACGTCATGGGCACCTACGGCGACGGCGGCAATGCTGTGGTGCTCCGACAACGCCTGCGGCTGCGCGGGATCGCCGCGGAGATCGTCGAGATCACTCTCGACGACCCGGTGCCGTCCGAGCTCGACCTGTACACCCTCGGCGGGGCGGAGGACTACGCACAGCGCCTGGCGACCAAGCACCTGATTCGCTATCCCGGTCTACAGCAGGCGATTTCACGCGGGGCGCCGGTGTTGGCGATCTGCGCGGCCATCCAGGTGCTGGGCCACTGGTACGAGACGTCGGCCGGTGAGAGGGTCGACGGGGTCGGCGTCCTCGACGTCACGACGTCCCCCCAGCCCGAGCGCACCATCGGCGAGGTGACGTCCAAGCCGCTCGTCGACGGGCTGACCGAGCTGCTGACCGGGTTCGAGAACCACCGCGGCGGAACGGATCTCGGGCCGCAGGCGCGGCCGCTGGCCGCGGTGACGCGGGGTGCGGGCAACCGCGCCGGCGACGGAATCGACGGCGCCGTGCAGGGCAGCATCGTCGCCACCTATCTGCACGGCTGCTGCCTGGCGCGCAATCCGCAACTGGCCGACCATCTGCTCACCCAGGTGGTCGGGCCGCTGGCGCCGCTGGAGTTGCCGGAGGTCGACCTGCTGCGCCGCGAACGCCTGGCTGCGCCACGCCGCGTCTGAGGGGTTACGCAGCAAGAGTCGGCCGATCTCTGAGTGCCAGCGGGCAGCCTCGACGGTGCAATGCCCCCTCGACTCGTGCGAGCCATTCCTCGGGTCGGTCCTCTGCGATGACCCGGATGACGATCCAGTCCAGCGCTTCGAGCGTCCGCAGCCGCCCGATGTCCTTGACGTACTGCTCGCGATTCTTGCGGTGATGGTCCCCGTCATACTCGACGGCGACGCCGTATTCCTGCCACCCCATGTCGAGGAAGGCGATCGCGCGGGAGCCCTGCAGAACGGGGATCTGCGTCTCGGGACGGGGAAAGCCCTTGTCGTGCAATCGCAGTCGGATGGCACTCTCCCGAGGTGATGCGGCGCCACCGTCGACCAGGGGGAGCAGCTCGCGCAACTGTGCGATTCCGCGAAGCCGCGGCAGCCGGTCGGCGATGTCGAGGACGTCGCCGATGTCGAAGCGCTGATTCCACATCAGAGCGTCCAACCGGGCCAGCGCCTCGGCCCTCTCGAGGTGGCGCCCAAGGTCGAAAGCCGTCCGAATCCGTGTCGTGACGGGCAGTCCCGAGCGATAGGTGATCTGGTCGCCGGTGAGCAAGTCCCTGCGGACGACCAGTCCGTCTCGCGGGCGGCACGTGACGCCCACCACCTCGATCCGGATGTCGGGGTCGATCCACGGTGCGCCGTGCAAGGCGGCGGCTGCGACGCCGCCGATCACTCCCTTGCGTCCGGTCGCCAGCCACGCACCGATCGCCCGGTCTCGCAGGGTGACTTCGATGCCCTTGCGAACGAACACCCCGCGGTAGAGCCTCGTGTAATCGCGGGCCAGTTCGTGCCTGGTGGCCACGCCGGCGCGGACGGCCTCCCCGCCCAAGACGACCCTGTTCATGCCCGGCATGCTGCCAGCCCCCACCGACAGGCCGACCGATCAACGTTTTGCAGCGAAAGTGCGAGTGGCGGCCTGCAGAACGTAGATCCGTCGGGTCGTCGATCAGGCCACCGCGGCGGAGTCGCGAATCAGGCCATCGCGCGGCGGCCGGCCAGCGCGCGGCCGAGCGTCAGCTCGTCGGCGAACTCCAGGTCCCCGCCCATCGGCAGGCCCGAGGCGATCCGCGTCACCGTGAGCCCCGGGATGTCACGCAGCATCCGCACCAGGTACGTCGCGGTCGCCTCGCCCTCGGTGTTGGGGTCGGTCGCGATGATCACCTCGGCGACCTCCACGCCGTCGACGCGTTCACCGATCCTGTTGAGCAGCTCACGAATTCGCAACTGGTCGGGCCCGATCCCCGACAGCGGATCCAACGCCCCACCGAGCACGTGGTAGCGCCCGCGGAATTCCCGCGTACGTTCGACGGCCTGCACGTCCTTGGGTTCCTCGACCACACACACCAGCGACGCGTCCCGGCGCGGGTCGCTGCAGATCCGGCAGCGTTCCTCATCGCTGACGTTGCCGCACACCGCGCAGAACGTCACCCCGTCGCGAACCCTGTTCAGCACCGCGGTCAGCCGGTCGATGTCGGGCGGCTCGACGGACAGGAGGTGGAATGCGATCCGCTGCGCGCTCTTGGGCCCGATGCCGGGCAGCTTGCCGAGCTCGTCGATCAGATCCTGGACAGGTCCTTCGAACAAGAAATCACATCCCCGGCAGGCCCGGGAACCCCTGGTCGCCCAGCCCTCCGGCCAGCGGGCCGAGCCGGTCGTGCGCCATGATGGTCACCTGCTTGGCGGCGTCGGCGATCGCACCGACGACGAGGTCCTGCAGTGTCTCGACGTCGGAGGGGTCGACGACCTTCGGGTCGATCGAGATGCCCACCACCTCGCCGCTGCCCCGCATCGTCACCTGCACCAGTCCGCCGCCTGCCTGGCCGTGCACCTCGGAGTTGGCCAGCGCCTCCTGCGCCTCCATCAACTGCTGCTGCACCTGCTGTGCCTGCGCGAGCAGTGCTGACATATCGGGTTGGCCACCAGGCTGCATGACTGATCCTCTTGCGTCTCGGTTGCGGACGGGTCTCGAGTTGGTTGCGCTCGCCGGAAAGCGGCGCTTTCGTCTTCAAGACTAGTCGGGTCAGGGCTACCGTGGCCGGGTGCATGTGCCAGCCAACCTGCGTGTCGGCGCAGCCCTCGCCGCCGGGATGCTCGCCGCGGCGTCGATTCTCGCCGGCCCCGCCCACGCGGCCCCGTCGAATGTCGCGGGGATGATCGTCTTCCTCGACCCGGGCCATCAGGCGTCGATGGCCGGCATGAGCCGTCAGGTTCCCACCGGCCGTGGTGGCACCAAGGACTGCCAGGCCAGCGGCACCTCGACCGAGGACGGATTCCCCGAGCACAGCTTCACCTGGGACACCACGCTGCGGGTTCGTCAGGCGCTGACCGCCCTCGGGGTGCGCACCGCGATGTCGCGGGGTGACGACACCGGGCCCGGCCCGTGCGTGGACGAGCGCGCCGCGATGGCCAACGCGGTGCACCCCAACGCGATCGTCTCTATCCACGCCGACGGCGGCCCGACCACCGGCCGCGGGTTCCACGTGCTGTACTCGTCGCCGCCGCTCAACGCGGCGCAGGCGGGTCCCGCGGTGGCGTTCGCGAAGGTGATGCGCGACCAGATGGCGGGTTCGGGCATCCCGCCGTCGACGTACATCGGCTCTTCGGGTCTCAATCCGCGCGCCGACATCGCCGGCCTGAACCTGGCGCAGTACCCGTCGATCCTCGTCGAGTGCGGCAACATGAAGAACCCGATCGACTCGGGCCTGATGAAGACCCCCGAGGGGCGCCAGAAGTACGCCGACGCCGTGGTCCGCGGGATCGTGACGTTCCTCGGCGCCCAGCGCGCCTGAGGGCTGACGCCGTCGCCCGGCTCACCCCACCGCCGGCCTCCTCAACGCGACTCGTCCCTCGCCGCTTGATCGTCGCCCGGCTCACCCCACCGCCGGCCTCCTCAACGCGACTCGTCCCTCGCCGCTTGATCGTCGCCCGGCTAGGTCCCCTCGACCGCCTGCGTCCCCTCGACCTCGCGCTTGAGGTTGCCCAGCACCTCGGCCTGGATCTTGCGCAGTCCGATCGGCGCGAACGTCTTCTCGAAGAAGCCGCCCACGCCCCCGGCGCCCTGCCAGGACGTCTTCATCGTCACCGACGATCCGGGACCCGCGGGGGCCACGGTCCAGTTCGTCACCATCGAGGAGTTCTGGTCCTTCTCGATGACGGTGCGACCGGCGACGTCGACGGCGGCCTTGACGTCCCGCGAACGCGACTTCGTGGCCTGCAGCTTCCACTGCGCGACGGTGCCGGCGCCCTGACCGCCTTCGAGGACGCGATAGCCGCTGTAGTGCTCCGAGAGAATCTTGGGCCGCATGGCCTCGTAGTCCGCGACGGCGGCCAGCACCGTGGCCGGCTCGGCGTTGATCAGGACCGTGCTGGACGCGCTGACCTGTGCCATCAGTGCAAACTCCTTGTCAACCTCGTTCGGTGGGGTGGCCCGGAATCGGGTGCGGTCGCATCGGCTGCCACCGCGGACTAGCGTATATGTGTGTCTGCTGCCTCCACCGACGCACGGGCTGCGCACCGCGACGGCGTGCAGCGGCTGCTCGCCAGCTATCGGGCCATCCCGGCCGATGCCACCGTCCGGCTGGCCAAGCCGACGTCGAATCTCTTCCGTGTCCGTGCCAAGAACACCGCTCCCGGCCTGGACGTGTCGGGGCTGGCCGACGTGATCGCCGTCGATCCTGACGCCCGCACCGCCGACGTCGCCGGGATGTGCACCTACGAGGATCTGGTGGCGGCCACGCTGCCCTACGGACTGGCCCCTCTCGTGGTTCCCCAGCTGAAGACCATCACGCTCGGGGGCGCGGTCACCGGGCTGGGCATCGAGTCGACGTCGTTCCGCAGCGGCCTGCCGCACGAGTCCGTGCTGGAAATGGACATTCTCACCGGCACCGGCGACGTGGTCCGGGCCTCCCCCGACGAGAACGCCGATCTCTTTCGTGCCTTCCCGAATTCCTATGGCACGCTCGGCTATTCGGTGCGGCTGAAGATCGAGCTCGAACCCGTCAAACCATTCGTGGCGCTGCGGCACCTGCGATTCAACTCGCTGGCCGCGCTGGTCGAGACGATGGACCGGATCATCGAGACGGGCGGGTACAACGGCGAGCGGGTCGACTACCTCGACGGCGTGGTGTTCAGCGCCGACGAGAGCTACCTGTGCACCGGTGCGCAGACAGGGACTCCGGGCCCGGTCAGCGACTACACCGGTCAGCAGATCTACTACCGCTCCATCCAGCACGACGGCGAGGACGGGGCCGAGAAGCACGACCGGCTGACCATCCACGACTACCTGTGGCGTTGGGACACCGACTGGTTCTGGTGTTCGCGGGCGTTCGGTGCACAGCATCCGCGGATCCGCCGGTTATGGCCCCGCCGCTACCGGCGCAGCAGTTTCTACTGGAAGCTCATCGGCTACGACCAGCGATTCGACATCGCCGACCGGATCGAGAAGCGAAACGGACGTCCACCGCGGGAACGCGTGGTTCAGGACGTCGAGGTGCCCATCGAGCGCACCGTCGACTTCCTCGACTGGTTCCTCGACACCGTGCCGATCGAGCCGATCTGGTTGTGCCCGTTACGACTTCGCGACGACCGCGACTGGCCTCTGTATCCGATCCGGCCGCACCACACCTACGTCAATGTCGGTTTCTGGTCTTCGGTGCCGGTGGGGCCGGACGAGGGGCACACCAACAAGCTGATCGAACGCAAGGTCAGCGAACTCGACGGGCACAAATCGCTGTACTCCGACGCGTATTACTCGCCCGAGGAGTTTGAGGAACTCTACGGCGGGGAGACCTATTCGACGGTGAAGAAGAACTACGACCCAGATTCTCGTTTTCTCGATCTCTACGCGAAGGCGGTGCGACGGCAATGACGATGTTCAAAGAACACGCAGTGAATTCGGGAAGCGACGGGAAGCTCAGCCTGGCGGAGATTTTGGAGATCTTCGCCGCCGGGCGGATGCCACTGAAGTTCACCGCGTACGACGGCAGCAGCGCCGGACCCGACGACGCGGAACTCGGGCTCGACCTGCGCACCCCGCGCGGCACCACCTACCTGGCGACCGCGCCGGGCGACCTCGGGCTGGCGCGCGCCTACATCTCGGGCGATCTCGCGATGCACGGCGTGCACCCCGGCGACCCGTACGCGCTTCTCAGCGCGCTCACCGAGAAGCTGGATTTCAAGCGCCCGCCGGCGCGTGTGCTGGCCCACATCGTCCGGTCCATCGGGATCGAGCACCTCAAGCCCATCGCGCCGCCACCGCAGGAGGCGCTGCCGCGCTGGCGCCGGATCGCAGAAGGCTTGCGCCACAGCAAGACCCGCGACGCCGATGCGATCCATCACCACTACGACGTGTCGAACACGTTCTACGAGTGGGTGCTCGGCCCGTCGATGACGTACACCTGCGCCTGCTATCCGCGTCCGGACGCCACCCTCGAGGAGGCGCAGGACAACAAGTACCGGCTGGTCTTCGACAAACTCCGCCTGTCGCCCGGCGACCGGCTGCTCGACGTCGGCTGCGGCTGGGGCGGCATGGTGCGCTACGCCGCCCGGCACGGCGTGAAGGCGATCGGCGTCACGCTGTCGAAGGAGCAGGCGGCGTGGGGCCGGCAGGCCATCGCCGAGGAGGGCCTCGGTGAGCTGGCGGAGATCCGCCACAGCGACTACCGCGACGTCCGCGAGGGGGGCTTCGACGCCGTGTCGTCGATCGGCCTCACCGAGCACATCGGCGTCGCGAACTATCCCGCCTACTTCCGCTTCCTGAAGTCCAAGCTGCGCACCGGTGGGCTGCTGCTCAACCACTGCATCACCCGCCACGACAACCGGCACGGTGCGTCCGCCGGCGGGTTCATCGACCGGTACGTGTTCCCCGACGGGGAGCTCACCGGCTCCGGCCGGATCATCACCGAGATTCAGGACGTCGGCCTGGAGGTCCTGCACGAGGAGAACCTGCGCCACCACTACGCGATGACGCTGCGCGACTGGTGCCGCAACCTCGTCGAGCACTGGGACGAGGCCGTCGCCGAAGTGGGGCTGGCGACCGCCAAGGTGTGGGGTCTCTACATGGCGGGCTCGCGAGTCGGCTTCGAGCAGAACGCGATTCAGTTGCACCAGGTCCTGGCGTGCAAGCTCGACGAGCGTGGCGGCGACGGAGGTCTGCCGTTGCGGCCTTGGTGGACCGCCTGAGCGCTACGCTCACGGTGTGATCCGGTTCCTGCTGCGCGTCGCGGTCTTTCTGGGCTCGTCGGCGATCGGGCTCCTCGTGGCCGCCTGGCTGGTGCCCGGAGTGTCGGTGTCGGCTGTCGGTTTCGTCGCCGCGGTGGTGATCTTCACTGTGGCGCAAGCGATTCTGGCGCCGTTCTTCCTGAAGATGGCCAGCCGCTACGCGTCGGCGTTTCTCGGCGGCATCGGCCTGCTGTCCACGTTCGCCGCGTTGCTGCTCGCCTCGCTGCTGACCCACGGAGTGAGCATCCGCGGGGTGGGCTCCTGGATCGCGGCCACCGTGGTGGTGTGGCTGGTGACGGCCGTGGCGACGCTGGTGCTCCCTGTGCTGGTGCTGCGCCGGAAGAAGACCACCGGCCAAGACCCCCGCTAGCCGTCGATACGGCGGGCGCCCAGCTCGCTCTGCAGCAACTCGAGCGCCGCCTCTTCGGGATCGCGGCGGGGCGCTGCGGGGTCGGAGTTGCCGGCCTCGGCGAGCATGCTCTCCTCGTCCTCTTCCGGCGGCGGCGGAGGCGGTTCGGCCGCAGCCCGCCGCTGCTCCGGAGCCGCCGGCTGCGATGCGGGTGCAGTGCCGGTCTCGCAGCGGATCTTCCAGTTGACGCCCAGGGCGTCCTTGAGCGCCTCCCGGATCACGTCGGAGTTGCGCTGCTCGGTCAGCCGGCGGGCCAGCGGCGCCGACTCGTGGCTCAGCACCAGGGTGTCGCCGTCGACGGCACGCACGATGGCGCCCGCGAGCATCACCTCCGTGGTGCGGCTGCGTTCGCGGACCTTCTCCCGCACCGTGGTCCACATGCTGCGCACCGCGGCGGCGTTGGGTTCGCCGGTCGCGACCGCGGCTGCCGGCGTTGCGGCGGGCGCTTCCACGGCCGGCGCGGCGGGCGGCGGCATCGGTGGCGGCGAATCAGGTTGCCGGTCAAACTTTTTCGGAGCGGGCGCAGGTGCGGGCGGGCGCGGCGGCTCCGGCGCAGGTTCGGCCGGCGCCTGCGTCTTGCGGACATACTGCTTCGGTGGTGCCGCGTCCGCGACGGCGCCGGCCGCCCCGCCGTTCTCGCCGGCGGGGATCGACATGTCGAGCCGGGTTTCGATGCGTTCGACCCGCTGCAGCAGGGCCGCTTCGGTGTCGCTGGCCGAGGGCAGCAGCAGGCGGGCGCACACCACCTCCAGCAGCAGCCGCGGCGCGGTCGCGCCCCGCATCTCCCCGAGCCCGGCGTGCACCACTTCGGCGTAGCGGGTGAGCGTCGCGGTGCCGAGCCGCGACGCCTGTTCGCGCATCCGCTCCAGGACGTCCTCCGGTCCGTCCACGACGCCGCGCGCGACCGCGTCGGGCACCGCCTGCAGGACGATCAGGTCGCGGAACCGCTCGAGCAGATCGGTGGCGAAGCGGCGCGGGTCGTGTCCGGCGTCGATGACCCCTTCCACCGCGCCGAACAGGGCCGCCGCATCACCGGCGGCGAGGGCGTCGATCGCGTCGTCGATCAGGGCGACGTCGGTCGCCCCCAGCAGGGACAGCGCGCGCTGATAGGCGACCTTGTTGCCCTCCGCGCCTGCCAGTAGCTGGTCGAGCACCGACAGCGTGTCGCGGGGCGAACCGCCGCCGGCGCGGATGACCAGCGGATACACCGCGTCGTCGACCTCCACGCTCTCGGAGGCGACGATCTTCTCGATCAGCGTGCGCATGGTGCGCGGCGCGAGCAACCGGAACGGATAGTGATGCGTGCGCGAGCGGATGGTGGGCAGCACCTTCTCCGGTTCGGTGGTGGCGAACACGAAGATGAGGTGGTCCGGCGGCTCCTCCACGATCTTGAGCAAGGCGTTGAAGCCGGCCGTGGTGACCATGTGCGCCTCGTCGACGATGAAGATGCGGTAGCGCGACTGGGCCGGCGCGTAGAACGCGCGATCACGCAGCTCGCGGGTGTCGTCGACACCGCCGTGACTGGCGGCGTCGAGCTCGACGACGTCGACGTTGCCCGGCCCGTTCGGCGCCAGCGCCACGCAGGAGTCGCAGACGCCGCACGGCGTCGCCGTCGGGCCCTGCTCGCAGTTCAGCGAGCGCGCGAGAATGCGCGCCGAGGAGGTCTTGCCGCAGCCGCGCGGGCCGGAGAACAGGTAGGCGTGGTTGATCCGGCCGGAGTTCAGCGCCGTCGACAGCGGCTCGGTGACGTGTTCCTGGCCGACGACTTCAGCGAAAGTTGCCGGTCGGTACTTGCGGTAGAGAGCCACGCAAGCAGGCTACCGACCGGCTCCGACTACTTCTCGGCGGCCGGGGACAGCAGATGCTCGGTGGCCGACAGCAGCGCACAGGTCGACAGCCCGTCGATCGCGGCCCGCAGGTCGTCGATCCCGGGAAACGTCGGCGCGATGCGAATGTTCTTGTCGTCCGGATCTTTTCGGTAGGGGAACGAGGCACCGGCCTCGGTCACCGCGATGCCGGCGTCCTTGGCCAGTGCCACCGTGCGCTTCGCGGTACCGGGCAGCACGTCGAGGCTGACGAAGTAGCCGCCCTTGGGCTCGGTCCAGGATGCGATCTTCGACTCGCCCAGCCGGTCGTCCAGGATCTCACCGACCAGTGCGAATTTCGGGGCCAGCAGCTCCTGGTGGCGCCGCATGTGCACGCGGACACCATCGGCGTCGCCGAAGAATCGCAGGTGACGCAGCTGGTTGACCTTGTCCGGACCGATCGACTTCTTGCCCGCATGCTGCAGGTACCACGCGATGTTGCCCAGGGAGCCGCCCAGGAAGCTGACCCCGGCCCCGGCGAAGGTGATCTTCGACGTGGAGGCGAAGACCAGCGGCCGGTTGGCGTGGTTGGCCGCTGCCGCCAGGCCCAGGACGTCGACCTGCCGGACGAAATCGTGCGTGAGCGTGTGCACGGCGTAGGCGTTGTCCCACATCAGCCGGAAATCGCTTGCCGCCGTGTTCATCTGGACCAGCCGGCGGACCACCTCCCAGGAGTAGGTGGTGCCGGTCGGGTTGGAGTACACCGGCACGCACCACATGCCCTTGATGGCCGGGTCCACCGCGACGAGTTCCTCGATCAGGTCGACGTCGGGGCCGTCCTCGCGCATCGGCACGGTGATCATCTCGATCCCGAGGCTCTCGGTGATCGCGAAGTGCCGGTCGTAGCCGGGCGAGGGACACAGGAACTTCACGCCGGTGCCGTCGCGCAGGTCGTCGATCCACGGCCGGGGTGAGTCGACACCGCCGTGCAGCAGCGAGTAGACGACGACGTCGTGCATGAATTCCAGGCTGGCGTTGTTGCCGGCGATCAGGTTCGGCACCGGGATGCCCAGCAGCTCACCGAAAATCGCGCGCAACTCCGGCAAGCCGTGCAGACCGCCGTAGTTGCGGGTGTCGGTGCCCTCCCCGTCGCGGAACGAGTCCTTGCCGGTGCCCGGGAGCGCCAGCAGACCGTTGGACAGGTCGAGCTGGGCGGGTGAGGGCTTGCCGCGCGTCAGGTCCAGGCGCAGACCCCTCGCCTTGAGTTCGGCGTAGTTCTGCTGTTGCAGCTCGTGCTGGGCGAGCAGTTCGTCGCGGCCCAGGGACTGAAACGACACCGCTCGCCTTTCCCGTGATGCGTGGGTGGTCTTCGAAAATCAAGGGGACCCCGCGCACCCGCCAGAGCCCGTTGACCCTTGCTGCCTTCCGGCCCTGGGGGAGTTCACAGGATGGACGCCGCGCGGGGTCCACGGCGAGTCTAATACCCCCGGCGCGGTGGGAGTTTTTCCGACCCTCCAGACCAGTCGGCTACCATGACCGACGGAGGATTCGCCTAGTGGCCTATGGCGCTCGCCTGGAACGCGGGTTGGGTTAACAGCCCTCGCGGGTTCAAATCCCGCATCCTCCGCACTCCGCCCGGGGTGCGAACGGCCTGCGACGTCGACCGTCGCACCCCGGGCACCACGATCAAGGAGGCATATGGGCCGCACCGTTGCGGTGATGTGGCACGCGTCGTTCTCCGTCGCCGCCGGTGTCCTGTACTTCTTCTTCGTCCTCCCCCGCACCTACGAGCTACTCGGGGACACGTCGCACACGCTGGGCACGGCGCTGCGCATCGTGACCGGCGCGCTGATCGGGCTGGCGGCGCTACCCGTGGTGTTCACGCTGCTACGCACCCGCCGCCCCGAGTTCGGCACGCCGAAGCTGGCGTTGAACCTGCGGACGGCATCGATCGTGCTGCACGTGCTCGCCGGCCTGCTGATCGTCGGCACCGCGATCAGCGAGATCTGGCTCTCGCTCGATGCCGCCGGACAGTGGCTGTTCGGGATCTACGGCGCGGCCGCCGCAATCGCCCTGCTCGGGGTGCTGTCGTTCTATCTGGCGTTCGCCGCCGAACTGCCGCCGCCACCGCCGAAACCGGTGAAGGTCAAGCAACGCAAGTCGCGCAGGCGGCGCAAGGGCGGCGACACCACCCACGACCAGAGCGAAGAAGCCGCCGACGAAGGCTCGGAGGGCGACACCGACCAGGTGGACGGCGTCCCCGACACCACAGACGACACCGCCGCAGCCGCCGAGACCGAGAACGCCGGGACCGAGACCCAGGCCGACCGGGCCGACGAGGAGACCGCGGACGAGACCGTGCCGACGGCCGAGTCCGAGCCGGCCGCCGAGACTGAGGACAGCGATGCCGGCACCGACGAGGCCTCGGACGGCAAACTCCGCAATCAGCGCCCGACCGGCAAGAGAACGGTGCTGGGCCGGCGCAAGAAGAATCGTGGCGGCGTCGCCGTCGAGGACTGACCGACCTCGTCATTTCGACAGAGGCCGCCGACACAAGCACTATTGATGGGTATGAGCATCTTCCGCTCGCTTCGAGTCGCGCTGACCGCGCTGGCGATCTCGCTCGGCGTCACCCTGTCCCTCGTCGCTCCCGCGGCACCGGCGACCGCCGCCCCGACGGATCTCATCGCGGTGTCGGCGTCTGTGGAACCAGCGGTGGTGCGCATCGACACCGAGGTCGACTACCAGGGCGTCGTCGGCGCCGGCACCGGCTTCGTCATCGACCCCGGCGGCCAGGTGCTGACCAATTTCCACGTGGTCCAGGGCGCCGACCGGATCACCGGGACGGTCAACGGACGGTCGTACCCGGCGACCCTGGTGGGATACGACCGCAAACGCGACGTCGCGGTGATCCAGCTGCTGGGCGCCGGCGGTCTGCTCCCCGCGCCGATCGGCGATTCCAACGTCCTGGTGCCCGGTCAGCCCGTCGTCGCGCTCGGCAACGCGCGAGGCAGTGACAATCCGCTCACCCGCGAGGTCGGCACGTTCACCGCGTTCGGCCGCACGATCAACGCCGAGGACACGCTGACCGGCTCGTCCGACGAGGTCACGGGTCTGATCGAGTTCGCCGCACCCGTGCGCGCCGGAGACTCCGGAGGACCGGTGATCAACGACGCCGGCCAGGTCGTCGGCATGACGACGGCCGCGTCGGTCAACTTCAAGATGGGGCCCGCCGGTCAGGGCTTCGCGATCCCGATCAACGACGCGATGGGCGTCGCCAACCAGATCCGTTCCGGAGCCCGCTCCGACACCGTCCACATCGGACCGCCGGTTCTGCTCGGAGTCGGGGTGCGCGCTTCCCCGAGCGACCAGCCCGGCGTGCTGCTGCACGAAGTGCTGCGCGGAGGCCCGGCCGAGCAGGCCGGACTGGTCGACGGCGATGTCCTGCTCAGTGTGGACGGCGTGCGCCTGGACGCCACGAATTCGCTGCCTGCCGTGCTCGACCGGCACTACCCGGGCGACGTCGTCGACCTGACGTGGATCGACAACAGCGGTGCGGTCCGCACCGGTAAGGCGGTGCTGACGCCGGGGTCGTGATTTGACGGAATCACCCCGGCCGCCGGGCCACCCGACCCTATGCTGAGCGAGTGCCCAACAACGCCTCGTATCGGGTCGTCCAGTGGACGACGGGAAACGTCGGAAAGAGCTCGGTCGCGGCGATAGCCGCCAACCCGACACTGGAACTGGTCGGCTGCTACGCGTGGTCGGACGACAAGGCCGGCCGCGATGTGGGCGAGCTGGCCGGCATCGAGCCACTGGGAGTGACGGCCAGCAACGACATCGACGAGCTGCTCGCCCTCAAGCCCGACGCCGTCGTCTACAACCCGATGTGGATCGACGTCGACGAGCTGGTTCGCATTCTCGAGTCGGGCGTCAACGTGGTCGCGTCCGCGTCGTTCATCACCGGGCGCAACCTGGGCGAGGGCCGGGCCAGACTCGCCGAGGCCTGCCAGCGCGGCGGGTCGACACTGTTCGGCTCCGGCGTCAGCCCGGGGTTCGCCGAACTGCTCGCCATCGTGGCGGGCACCGCGTGCGACCGCATCGACAAGATCACGATCGCCGAGTCGGCCGACACCACCCTCTACGACTCGCCTGACACCGAGCGGCCCGTCGGGTTCGGCGCCGCGATCGACGACCCGGACCTGCAGCCGATGGCGGCCGCGGGCACGGCGGTGTTCGCCGAGGCGGTGCAGCTGGTCGCCGACGCGCTCGGCATCGAGCTCGACGACATCACCTGCGTGGCCGAATACGCCCAGACCACTGAAGACCTGCCGATGGCATCGTGGACCATCCCGGCCGGCCACGTCGCCGGGGTGTTCGCCAGCTGGCGGGGTATCGCAGCGGGCAGGACCGTCATCGACATCAATGTCCGGTGGAAGAAGGGCCAGACGCTGGAGCCGGACTGGAAGCTGGACGGCGACGGCTGGAAGATCACCATCGACGGCCGGCCCACGGTCAACATGACCGTCGGATTCCTGCCACCGCCGGACATGATCGAGAATGCCAAGACCCTCGAGGACTTCTTCGTGCTCGGCCACATCATGACCGCGCTGCCGCCGATCCACGCGATTCCTGCCGTGGTCGCAGCGGCGCCGGGCATCGCGACCTACAACGACCTGCCGCTGCCCCAGCCGCGCGGGGTGGTCTCCACCGGCTAGTCGCAGGCCCGGTTAGATGGGCCCATGAGCCTTCGCGGGTGGACGCTGTTCGCCGCGATGAGCCTCATCTGGGGCATTCCGTATCTGCTGATCAAGGTTGCGGTAGAGGGTGTTTCGGTGCCCGTGCTGGTTCTCGCGCGGACCGCGGTCGGCGCGCTGGTGCTGATACCGCTGACGCTGCGGCGCGGCGGCTGGGCGGCCGTCCTCGCGCACTGGAGACCGGTCGCGGCGTTCGCGTTCTTCGAGATCCTTGCCGCGTGGCTGCTGCTCTCCGACGCCGAACGCCATCTCTCGAGCTCGCTGACCGGACTGCTGATCGCGGCCTCGCCCATCGTCGCGGCGCTGCTCGACCGTCTCACCGGCGGCGAGCACCGGCTGACCGTCACGCGGTTGCTCGGCCTGGGCGCCGGGCTGGCCGGTGTCGCCGTGCTCGCCGGTCCGGAGCTCACCGGCGGGAGCGCATGGCCGGTCTGCGAGGTGCTCATGGTGTCGGTGTGCTACGCGATCGCGCCGCTGGTGGCGGCACGCTTCCTCGGTGACGTGCCGGCGTTGCCGCTGACCGCCGCCTGCCTGACCCTGGCCGCTGTGGTGTATGCCGGGCCGGCCGCGGCGACGTGGCCGGACTCCGTTCCCTCGACACGGGTGCTGGCGGCGATCGGCGGGCTCGCCGTGATCTGCACGGCGACTGCGTTCATCGTGTTCTTCGCGCTGATCCGGGAGGTCGGCGCGGCGCGGGCGCTGGTCTTCACGTACGTCAACCCTGCGGTCGCGCTCGCCGCAGGGGTGATCGTGCTGAACGAACCGCTGACCGCCTGGAACGTCGCCGGGCTCGCGCTGATCCTGACCGGTTCGGTGCTCGCCACGCGGACGGTCAGCGGGCTCGCAGAGTCTGCGCAATCACCTCGATGACCCGCTCGGGGTGCTTCTCCAGATAGAAGTGGCCGCCGGTGAAGGTGTGCACGTCGCCGCCGCCGGTGGTGTGCTCGTGCCACGCGCGCGCGTCCGCTTCGCTGGTCTTGGGGTCGTCCGTGGCGGTCATCACCACGATCGGCGCACTGATGCCGACATCCGTCCCCCGGTGGTAGGCCTGCAGCGCCCGGTAGTCGTTGCGGAAGGCGGGCAGGAAGGTGTCCAGCATCTCGGGGTTGTTCAGCACGCGCGGGTCGGTGCCGCCGAGGTCGCGCATCACCTGCACGAGGTCGTAGTCGCCCTTGTGCTCTCGTTCGTCGCCGTAACGGCTCGGCGCCCGCGAACCCGACGCGAACACCGTCACCGGGCGCCGCCCGTCCCGCGCCTCGACGCGGCGGGCGACCTCGAAGGCCAGCACCGCGCCCATGCTGTGGCCGAAGAACGCCACCGGCGCGTCGGTCAGAGGATCCAGCGCGGCGGCGATCTCGTCGGCCAGTCCGTCGATCGAGTCGACGAACGGCTCGCTGTAGCGGTCCTGACGGCCCGGGTACTGCACGGCGTAGATGTCGAACTCCGGAGCCAGCGCCCGCGACAGCGGGAAGAAGTAGCTGGCCGATCCGCCCGCATGCGGAAAGCAAACGAGGCGGACGGCAGCGTCGGGTGACGGATTGAAATTGCGGATCCAGCGGCTGCGGTCCGACGGTGTCGTCATCCGGTCGCCTCCCCGGTCACCCGGAGCACGTTGGCCGACAGTTGCGCCCCCGGCGGCCCCTCGACCTGGACGTCCTTGAGGATGTTGGCCTTCTGATCCGCGACGGTGAACTTGCCCGGCTGCGGCGCCACTCCTCCGGTCACCTCGTACTCCACCGTGAACGGCGTCGGCGGGAACGGGTGCAGCCCAACGTATCTCGGATCGATGGTGTAGGTGTAGAGGCACGTCCCGGCCGGCGCGCATTCCTGTGCCGTGACGTTGACGCCGATGAGGAACTCCTTGGCGGTCGGCACCGACGGCGGCGGCGGAGTGGGCGGTGTGCGCTTCGGCGCGGTGGTCTGCTGCTGGGTCGGCTTGCTGAAGATCAGCATCGACGCGATACCGACGCCACTGGCGAGCATCCCGACGATCGCCAAGGCGGCGAGCAGCCTGCGAATCGGCATGCAGAGCAGAGTATCGGGCCGTCGCGGTCAGTCCGCGACGCGGACCCGCCCCGAACCCGAACTCATGTGCTCGCCTTGGCCGCGGCGACCCGCGCCGGATCCAGCAGGACCAGGGTGTCCCCATCGAGAGTGGACGTGATCTGGGACCCGGCAGTCGTGGGGGTGATCGTTCGCGTCAGCTTGTTGATGGTGGCATCACCGGTCAGCGAGCCGGTGTGGGTTCCCGTGACAGTGATGTCGGCGATGTAGTGAATGGTGTTCTGGGCAGCGCTTTGATCGGTTGATTCGACGCCGTTGAGGATCATGCCCTCGTCGTCGACGTAATCGGTGTACAGCACCGTGCGGACGATGTGACCCGTTGTCGCGTCGGTGGTTTCGGTCACCACGGCGGTGCCGCCGCCGGCGCCGGTGTACGTACCGGTCGGAGGGAGTGACACCTGCGTGGGAGTGTTGGAGGCCAGTGTGGGAAAGGCCGACGACACGGTCGGCGTCGTCTTGTCCGCTGCCGTGCCCACGCTGGTGGTGTACTGCAACTTCGCCACGACCAGCCGCGACCTCTGCCCCGTCGGATCCGTGGTGTCGGCCTCCCAGAACGCGACCTCGGTGCCGTCGGCATTCCAGCTGGGCATGCTGCGGGCAGTCCAGCCGTCGCCTTCGTCCTGGGGCGTGTTGGGGTCGTCGCTGACAAACAGGGGAATTCCGTCTCCTCGGTGGAGGTCGTCGCCGACGGCGACCAGCCACGGCTGATTCGAGACGTTCACCGCATCCGAGTTCCCTGCGTAAGCCGTGTACACCGATCCTTGGATCAGGAGCGGCAGGAAAGCCGGGCGCACGATCCGCGTCACCGGGGTCAGCGCGTCGAGGCCGCGCATGCTGTCGATCGTCAGCCACTGGCCGTTGGGGGACAGATCGGCGTCCTCGTCATAGTCGAGATTGCCCGTCAACCGGGTCACCTCTCCGGTCGCGATGTCGACGACGATGTCATCGACGTTGCCCGACTCGTACAGCCCGCCGAGGATGATCACGCCCTTGCCGTCGTGAGTCCATTGTTTGCCCTCGCCGACCGGGTAGACGACCCGCGCATCGGTGATGGTGTAGACCTTGTTCCCGTTCGCGTCGAGGCCCGGCGTCAGCGCCCCGACGATCGGGACGGCAGTGATGAAGCCGGGCGGGTCCGACGGGTTGGGAACCAGTTGGATCTGGCTGAACAACACGTGCGTTCCGTCCGGGGAGATCCTCATCTCACGTTGCGGATCGGTGGCGATCACTCCTGGCTTACCCGCCGGCGTGAGCACGCGGACGAGTCGGGTTCCGTCGGCGTCGCTTTCGTAGATGACATGGGTGTAGGCCCCCGTCGCCGGGTCCACCGACTGCATGAGGATGCGCCCGGAACCGTCCTCGAAGGGCACCGGCTTGGAGAGGATCCTCGGTGCGGTGGTGCCGGCCCGAAGAGGAGTCGGGTCGACCACGCCACAGGTCACGCACGTCAGCCCGGTGCCGTCGACATTGACCTGATAGATCTCCCTCCGAGCGCCGGCGGCCGCATCTGGCGGCGTGGCGCTGAACAACAGCGACGTTCCGTCGGCCGCGAAGCGCGGAATCTGCGCGTTGGTGAAACCGGGCGGCAGCGGCACGATCACGCGCTCGGCGGTCGGCGGTCGCACGCCCAAGTCGATCGTCGTCTGATCTCCGTGGGGTTGACGGAAGAAGCTCAGCAGGTTCTTCTTGCCGTCGGTGACGGACACGGTGAAGGAGTCGGTCTGCGCCCCGGCGTAATCGATGCCGTCGGGTGTGTAGGTGAAGTGCCCCGTCGCCTGGTCGATGGTCACGGTGCCGTGCTGCGGGCCCTTGGTCACCGTGTAGGTCACGGTGTCGCCTTCGGGGTCGACGGCGCCGATGTCGCCGGTGACGGTCTGACCTGTTTGCGACGTCTTGGTCGGGTCGTAGGTGATGGTGGGGCCCTCGTTGAACAGGTTGCGGCGCACGAAACCGAGCACGGCCCACACGATCGGGGTGACCGGTCCGGGCGTGGAGGGGGCCGGGGCCAGGAACGGGTTGAGCAGGTTGGTCACGACGCTGTTGAGGAACCCGATGACGCCGATGACCGGACCGGCGGTACCCGTCGACGCGGCTGCTGCCGCCACCGCCGGGACGACGAGGGCGGTGCTTTCGGTTGCGGCTGAGGAGGTTTCAGCCGTGGCCGCCACGCCCGAGGAGGTTCCGGCCAGCGGCGACTCGGTGACCGTGCCGGTGACGTTCGGATCAGTCGGGGCCGCCGCGGCGAGAGGGGCTGATGACGCGGCGCGCTGCGCGGGCACCGTCGTGGTTTCGGTGGTGGCGGTGGGGTGCGACGAGGTCGACCGGGTCTCGGTCACCGACGCCGGGGGCCGGTTCGAGGATTCCGGAACCGTTGCGGTGGTCCCGCCGGTGTCCGGGGACTGGCTCGGCTCCGTCAGCGCGCCGGTGGTGTCCGTGTCGGTCGGCTCCGTGTCGGTCGCGTCCGTCTCGGTCGCGTCCGTCTCGGTCGTGTCGGTGCCGGTCGTGTCGGTGCCGGTCCCGGTGGTCGACGAGTCGGTGCCGTCGTCTGCGGCGGTGGCATCGGTGCCGGCGTCGCTCGAATCCGAAGCAGCGTCGGCGCCCGCAGAGTCCGTGGAGTCGGCGGTAGCGACGCTGCCGGCGCTGCCGCCGGCGGTCGTCGAGTTCGTGGACGGCGACGAGGTCGCCTTCTGCGTGCCGCTGTCAGTTCCCGTCTGCGACGCAGCCGAACCGCCGCTGGTCGTGGTGGAGGCGTCCTTCGACGACGCCGATGACGTCGAGGAGTCAGCGCTGGCGATGGCCGGCGACGTCGCGACCATCACCCCGATCCCCAGGGCCGCAGCCAGTGCGCCCACTCGACCGACGTACCGGCCGTACCCGTTGACCTGCGTTCTCGGTGCGCTCATCGGCACTCCCCCAACTGACTATCGAAGTGAGGCGCCCGGGTCCGATCAGCTTGCCGAGCGTCAAGTACGAACTTGCCGAACGTAAAGCCATTCCTAGCCGTGTGTCAAGCATCACACTTTCCGGCGGTAAAGTGCGTGCTTGCCGAATGGCTAGGACATTGCTTCACTACACGAGGAGGTGAGGCATGACATCAGCAGAGACCGCAGATGCCGGCTCTCCCACCGACACCCGGCAACGGCTGCTCGATGTCGCCAAAGTCCTGATCAGCCGCCAAGGCTTCGCCGGGACTTCACTCCAGATGATCGCCGACGAACTGGGCTTCACGAAGGCGGCGATCTACTACCACTTCCGCACCCGTGACCAGCTGCTCGTCGCTGTGATGGAGCCGATCCTGCATCAGATCCAGCGCGTCGTCGAGATGGCGGAGGCACAGCGCACGCCCCGCACGCAGATGAACGCGATGGTGGAGGGCTTCGCCGCCGTCGTCGCCAAGAATCGCTCGCTGGCCGCCGTGATGGTCTTCGATCCCGGCGTGCACCGGGTCCTTCAGCTACAGCCGGACTGGGGCGACCTCATCGGGCGCCAACTCGGGATACTGACGCAGCTCGACACCGGCGAGGCCGGCGTCGTGAAGGCCACGGCTCTGATGACCGGGCTGGCCGGGGCGGCCACCGGCGCACCGCTCGAGATGGACGAGACCGCGCTGATCGACGAGCTGTCCGACATCGGCCGCCGCGTTCTGGGGCTACGTCAACCCGCTCGCCCGAGTGACTCACCGATGCGGAACCTGCGCGGACCCGCGGCGGGACGGTGGAAGGACTTCCTGCCGGAAGGGTGACCGGCACCCTCTCGTCGCGGCAGTCCTGGTCGTCCTGGCCGCATGGCCCGGCGCTAAACCCGGTTTCCGTCCTCGTCCCAGTGCTCAGC
The DNA here is from genome assembly GCF_000266905.1 of Mycolicibacterium chubuense NBB4. Next base: position 5,117,476 of record NC_018027.1, read on the forward strand.
CACTTTCTTGCTCGGCTGCACCCGTGGCGGTTCGCCCGGCATCTTGGGGTAGTTCGGCGGGTAGGGCAGGTCGCCGAGCCCGCGCTCCTCGTCCGCGGCCACCATCTGCAGCAAGGGTTCGATCGACTGCGCAGCGGTCTCGATAGCGGCCCACGGGTCAGGCCGGCCCGCAACGAAATCGGGCACGGTGACGATCGTGTAGTCGTCGGGCTCGGCGTCGCGCAACTCGTCCCAGGTCAGCGGCGTCGACACCGTCGCGATCGGGGTCTTGCGCGCCGAGTACGCCGACGCGAAGGTGCGGTCTCGCGCGTTCTGGTTGTAATCGATGAAAACCCGCGCACCCCGGTTTTCTTTCCACCACTCCGTCGTCACGGCGTCCGGTGCGCGCCGCTCGATCTCGCGCGCCAGCGCGATGCCCGCCCGCCGCACCGCGATGAAGTCCCAGTCGGCGGCGATGCGCAGAAAGACATGCACCCCGCGGCCGCCCGAGGTCTTCGGGTAGCCGACCAGACCGAGTTCGTCGAGGAGTGGTTTGAGCACGTCCACGGCGATCACGCGGGCGTCGGAGAAGTCGGTGCCTGGCTGCGGGTCGAAGTCGATGCGCAACTCGTCCGGATGCTCGGTGTCCGGGCAACGCACCTGCCACGGGTGCAGGGTCACCGAACCCATCTGTGCCGCCCACGCGATCGCCGAGGGGTGCGTGACCTTCAGCGTGTCGGCGGTTCGGCCCGACGGGAAGGTCACGGTGCAGGCCTGCAGATAGTCGGGTCGCTTCTGCGGCAGGCGTTTCTGGTAGATCTCCTCGCCCTCGATGCCGTCGGGGAACCGCTGCAGATGCACCGGCCGGTCGCGCAGCAGGGACACCATCGGCTCGGCCACCGACAGGTAGTACTCGACGAGTTTCCCCTTGGTCCCGTCCTTGCCGAGCTTGGGGAAGTACGGCTTGTCGGGGTTGGTCAGTCGGACCTTGACCCCGTCGACATCGAGTTCGGTTGCCGCGCTTGCCATCAGGATCGCTCCAAGACGTCGTAGAGATCGTAGTTCAACGGCACGTCGAGCTGCTCGAACGTGCAGCTGGCCGGATCACGGTCGGGCCGCCAGCGCAGGAACTTCACGGCGTGCCGGAATCGCTGCCCGTACTCGCCGTTTCCCTCCATCTGGTCATAGGCGACCTCGCACACCCGCTCCGGGCGCACCGGGATCCAGCGCTTGTCCGCCGCGGAGTTCCAGCGGCTGGGTTCGCCGTCGCGCACCTCGTCGCCGATGCGCAGCGGCTCCAGGTCGGCGAGCAGCTTCAGTCGCGCCTTGGCCGTGAACGACGCAGCGCCACCGACCATCTGGAGCTCGCCGTCGGCGCGGTATAGGCCCAGAAGGATCGATCCGATGCCTTCACCACTCTTGTGGATCCGATAGCCCATCGCCACACAGTCCGCGTCGCGGTGATGCTTGACCTTCACCATCTCGCGCTTGCCCGCAAGGTAGGGCCCGTCGAGGCGCTTGGCGATCACGCCGTCGAGTCCGGCGCCCTCGAACTCCTGGAGCCACTGCGCACCCAGAACAGGATCCTCGGTGGTCCGGGTGACGTGGCACCACTGCTTCTCGTCGACCGCCCCGGACAGCGCCTCTCGACGCGTGCGGAACGGTGCGCGAAGCAACGACGTGTCGCCGACGGCCAGCGCGTCGAAACCGATGAAGTGCGCCGGGGTCTGCGTCGAGAGCAGCCGGACCCGCGACTCGGCGGGATGGATGCGCTGGCTCAGCGACTCCCAGTCCAGCCGAACCCGGCTCTTGGCCGTCTTGCTCCTCGCGTCCGCAGTGTTCTCATTGCTCCTCGCGTCCGCAGTGATCTCGCGGGGCACGACGATCTCGCCGTCCAGCACGCAACGCGGCGCGAGTTCGTCGCGCACCGCGTCGAGGACCTCGGGGAAGTAGCGCGCCAGATCCTTGCCGCTGCGCGACAGCAGCACGACGTCGTCGCCGTCGCGGAACACCAGCGCCCGGAAGCCGTCCCACTTCGGCTCGTACGACCACACCCCGGCATCGGTCGGCACCGTGGTCTGCGCCTTGGCCAGCATCGGTTCGAGTGGGGGCATCACAGGAAGCTGCACGATTCCCATCCTCGTCCATCGATCGCGCGGACCGCCATGACCCGCCGACAGTCCAGACCGTACGCGGCGGCCGAATTCATCGTTGCCGGCTGCGTGACGCCCTCAGAAGCCGAGGCCGATGCCTCCGCCGAACGAGAAGCTGTCGTCGTCGCGATTGGGGCACGACACGTCGACGTACACGGTCGTGAACGTCTCCGGAGGCGGACCGTTGAGATCGGGATTGTGCACGGCGAGCACACGGCATTCTTCCAACGGACGGTTGCTGACGCCGCTGACCCAGTTGATCTGGACGTCGTAGCCCTGCGACTTCAGCTCGTCGATGACCGAGGCAGCCGAGCCCGCGGGAGGCGCCGGCTCGGCGATGCACGGCGGTGAGAGTGCGACAGTCGCCGCGACGGCGAGTAGCCATGCTGCGACGCCCCGTGGGCCCATGGGCATACCTCATGATGCGCCTGCGCACAGTGCTGCGTCCAGAACCGAAAAGCGCTGCGTCATCTCCGCATACGCCACTAGCCGGCGGTCACCGCCGGCAGCACCAGGGTGTCGAACACCTCACGGAAGAACGCCGCGTCGACGCGCTGACCGCGGACCACTCGGAGCAGCCCCATGGCCGTCGCCACGTCGGCGACCATCGACCAGTTCCGGTCGGCGGAGATCTCCCCGCGCTCGGCGGCCCGGTCCAGGATCGCCGACATCACCCGACGGCCGCGCAGCAGCATGAGTTCGTCCAGCGCCGAGGCGAGTTCGTGATCGTGCACGGCCTCCAACGCCACTCGCAGAACCAGATCGGTGGACACCCGGGCGTCGTCGTTGCGCTTCACCCGTTCGACCACCGCGTCCAGGTCACGGGTCAGGCTGCCGGTGTCGGGGGCGCCGCTCTCGAGCAGGTCGGGCCGCCAGTGCACCAGGGCATCGGTCAGCAGCGCAGCCTTGGACGACCAGCGCCGGTAGATCGCGGCTTTACCCACGCCCGCCCGTGCTGCGATGTCGTTCATGTTGGTCGCGTCATAGCCATGCTCGCTGAGCGCTTCCAGCGCGGCGTTCAGAATGGCTGGATCGCGGGACCGATCCAGTCTCCCGTCGGTGCGTTGACGGAGTTTCGATTCAGACTCGGCTGGCATGGGCTCCATACTCGGCTGATGGCTCCTCGGCCACCAGTTTCCCAGATCCGCGGCGGTACCGGTCGAGAATCTGGAAGGTGTTGAGCGGCCACCAGAACCAGCGGCCCAGCGCCGCCGCGATGGACGGCGTCATGAACGACCGGACGATCAGCGTGTCGACCATCAGGCCGATGCCGATCGTCATGCCGAGCTGGCCGACCACCCGTAGGTCACTGACGATCATCGACATCATCGTGAACGCGAACACCAGCCCCGCGGCCGTCACCACGCGTCCGGTGGCGCCCATACCGCGGATGATGCCGGTGTTGAGACCGGCGTGGATCTCCTCTTTCAGGCGCGACACCACCAGCAGGTTGTAGTCGGAGCCCACCGCCAGCAGGATCACCACCGACAGCGGGATCACGATCCACTGCACCCCGAGGCCCAGGACGTCCTGCCACAGCAGCACAGACAGACCGCACGCGGTACCCAGTGACGCCGCGACCGTTCCGACGATGACCAGTGCGGCGACGACGCTGCGGGTGATCAGCAGCATGATCGCGAAGATCAGGATCATCGACGCGATGCAGGCGATGAGGAGGTCGGTCTTCACGCCGTTCTGCATGTCGGCATACAGCGAGCCGGTTCCCGCCAGCGACACCTTCGCGTTCTCCAGCGGCGTGCCCTTGACCGCGTCGGCCACCACGTCCCTGATCCCGGCGACGTGCTTGATGCCCTCCACCGAGGCCGGGTCGCCCTGGTGGGTGATGATCATCCGCACCGCCGTGCCGTCGGGCGAGACGAACATCTTCAGCCCGCGCTTGAAGTCGGGGTTCTGAAACACCTCGGGCGGCAGGTAGAACGAGTCGTCGTTCTTGGCCTGGTCGAAGTAGTTGCCCATCATGGTCGACCCCTGGGCCGACTCCTGCATCTGCTTCTGGATGCCGGCCATGGTGCTGTGCGTCGACAACATGAAGTCGCGCATGGTCTTCATGGATTCGATTGTGGGAGGCAATGTCTGGAGCATCTGCGGCATCAGCGCGTCAAGCTGGTCGATGTCGCCGCTGAGGCCTTCCAACTTGTCGGCGAGTGTGTCGATGCCGTCGAGTGAATCGAAGATCGACCGCAGCGCCCAGCACATCGGGATGTCGTAGCAGTGCGGTTCCCAATAGAAGTAGTTGCGGATCGGGCGGAATTGGTCGTCGAAGTTGGCGATGCTGTCCCGCAGATCGTTGGTGGTGTCCACCATGTCGTGGGTTCTGCCCGTCATGTCGTGGGTAGTCGCCACGATCTGCTTGGTGATCTCGTACATCCGCTGCATGTTGGCGATCGTCTTGCTCAACTCGTCCGCCTGCTCGAGCATCTGGGCGGTGTTGTCGTTGTTGTACTTGGCCGTCTGCAGCGTCGCCGCGTTCTGCATCGCGATCTGGAACGGGATCGAACTGTGCTCGATCGGCGCGCCCAGCGGCCGCGTGATGGTCTGCACCCGCTCGATACCGCGGAGGTGGAAGACGGCCTTGGCGACCCGGTCGATGATGAGCATGTCCGCCGGGTTGCGCAGATCGTGATCGGCTTCGAGCATGAGCAACTCGGGGTTCATCCTGGCCTGCGAGAAGTGCCTCTCGGCCGCGGTCATCGCGACGTTCGCCGGCATGTTGGAGGGCGTGTACTTCTGGTCGTTGTACTGCGGGATGTAGGTCAGCAGGCTGACGAAGCCGATGACGGCGATCAGCGAGGTCATCGCGACGATCGGCATCGGCCACCGGACGACGGCCGTGCCGACCTTGCGCCAACCCCGCGTCGACAGTTCCCGCTTGGCGTCGAGCAGCCCGAACCGCGAGACGACCGTCAGGATCGCCGGCGCCAGCGTCAACGCCGCCGCCACGATCACCAGCAGCGCGATCGCACACGGCAGACCCATCGTGGAGAAGTACGGCAGCGTGGTCATCGTCAGACACAGACACGCCCCGGCGATCGTCAGACCCGAACCCAGGATCACGTGCGAAACCCCGTGATAGGCGGTGTAGAAAGCCTGTTCGCGGTCCTCCCCGTTAGCGCGCGCCTCCTGGTAGCGGCCGAACAGGAAGATCACGTAGTCCGTGCCCGCCGCGATGCCGAGCATCGTCACCATGCTGACGGCGTACGGGGTCAGCCCGATGATGTCCAGGTTGCCCGCGGTCGCCACGATCCCCTGGGTGGCGAACAGTTCCACGAGCACGATGACGAGCGCGATGATCGTGGTGACGATCGACCGGTAGACGATCAGCAGCATCACCACAATCACGCCGATCGACACCAGCGCCATCGTCGCCATGCTCTTGTGGCCCGCCACACTGGTGTCGGCGTTGAGCACGGTGTTGCCGGCGACGTGGGCCTGCACCCCGGGCGGCGCCGGGACGGAGGCGACGAGATCGCGTACCGCGGCGACGGACTCGTGGCTGGGCGTGGTGCCCTGGGCGCCGACCAGGAAGACTTGGACGTAGGCGGCCTTGCCGTCGGGACTCTGCACACCGGCCGCGGTCAGCGGGTCACCCCAGAAGTCCTGGATGAACTGGACGTGCTCCCGGTCGGCCTTGAGCTTGGCGACGATCCGGTTGTAGTAGTCGTGCGCGCTGTCGCCGAGCTTGTCCTGGCCCTCGATGACCACCATCGCCGTCGAGTCCGAGTTGAACTCCCCGAACTTGGCGCCGATGTTGAGCATCGACTCGTATGCCGGCGAATTGTGCGGTGCCAACGACACCGCGTGCTGGTCCGCCACTGCATCGAGGGCGGGGGTCGCCATGGCGGTGACCACCGCGACCGCCAGCCAGAACAGGATGATCGGGATCGACAGGACACGGATCAGGCGGACGAACACCGGACGCCGGGGCGAAAGCTGTTCGCTCATACGGATTTTACCAAGCAGTAGATGAACGGGTGGTATTCGTCGGTGGAGCGGTCGTCGCGCACTTGGCCGTCGACGACGACGCGGCAACGGAGATCGGACGCACCGGTGCCGGCCTGGGCGACGATGTTGGCCGACATCGACGGCAGCGTGGTGACGATCGTGAACGACCACGGCAACTGACCGTCCACGTGATGCGGCTGACCGTTCTCGTCGAGGTAGTCGACGCTGACCGGACCGTTGGACGAGGAGCTCGAGATCTCGTAGGTGATGTGCTTGGGGTTGAACGGATCCGTGAACCCGCCGGCGCCGGCTTCGGTGCCTCCCGACAGTTCATGGCCGCCGATGTCCCCGCGGACACGAAGAACCGCGTAGGCGCCGAGCGCGACCACCACCACGAGGAGCAGTGGTATCCAGGCCCTCGTTGAAGCCCTCGCCAACTTCCCCAACACCCCGACCGTCCTCCTCGAACTCGCCTTCGATAGACGGAACTCGAGTTCCGTCTATGCGACGGCGAGAACTGTACCGCGTCCGCGCTCGAGTTCGCTCATCGCCGTCTCGTTCCCTTGTGTTGCGGCGTCGGGGCGGCGACAGGGCGGCGACAGGGCGGCGGCGGGGCAGTCGACAATGGCAGCGATGAAGCTTCCTGTGATGCCGCCGGTCTCGCCGATGCTGGCGAAGCCGGTCGCAGAGATGCCGCCGGACGCGTCCTACGAGCCCAAGTGGGACGGTTTCCGGTCGATCCTGTTCCGCGACGGCGACGATGTGGAGCTGGGCAGCCGCAACGAGCGCCCGATGACGAGGTACTTCCCGGAACTGGTCGACGCGGCCCGCACGGAGTTGCCACCGCGCTGCGTGATCGACGGAGAGATCGTGATCGCCACCCCCGAAGGGCTCGACTTCGAGGCGCTGCAACTGCGTCTGCATCCCGCCGCGTCGCGGGTACGGTTGCTGGCCGGCCAGACGCCGGCGTCGTTCATCGCGTTCGATCTGCTCGCGCTCGACGACTGCGACTACACGTCGCGGCCCTTCGGTGAGCGGCGGGCGGCGCTGGTCGAGACGTTGGCCGGTTCCGGGCCGACCATTCACGTCACCCCGGCGACCACCGACATCAGAATCGCGCGGCGCTGGTTCTCCGAGTTCGAGGGCGCCGGCCTCGACGGCATCATCGCCAAACCGCTGAATCTGACCTACCAGCCGGACAAGCGGGTGATGTTCAAGGTCAAACACCAGCGCACCGCCGACTGCGTGGTCGCCGGGTACCGGCTGCACAAGTCGGGCGACGACGCGATCGGCTCGCTGCTGCTCGGGCTCTACACCGACGGCGGCGCTCTGGCGTCGGTGGGAGTCATCGGCGCGTTCCCGATGGCGACGCGGCGCGCGCTCTTCACCGAGTTGCAGCCGCTGGTGACGACCTTCGACGACCACCCGTGGAACTGGGCGGCGCAGGCGGCTGCCGATCCCGCGCTGGCGCGCAGATACGGTGTCGGCTCGCGGTGGAACGCCGGCAAGGACCTGTCGTTCGTGCCGTTGCGGCCCGAGCGCGTCGTCGAGGTGCGTTACGACCACATGGAAGGCAAAAGGTTCCGTCACACAGCGCAGTTCAACCGCTGGCGACCGGACCGCGACCCGCGCTCGTGCACCTACGCCCAGCTCGAGCAGCCGCTGACGTTCCGTCTGGATGACATCGTGCCGGGACTTGGCCGTCCTTGACAGCGGGAGCGAGTTCCTGCCAACCGGGAATGGCGGGTCACCGCGAGGTCTTGTAGCCAAGCATGGACCTCGGAATACACGTACCGATCTTCGACATCGACGGCGGAACCACGGCGATTGCGGGCGAGTTGGCCCGGGTCGGATCCGCAGTGGAGGAGTCCGGCGCCACCTGGCTGTCGTTCATGGACCACTTCTTCCAGATCGAGCCCACCGGGTTGCCGGCGGAGTCGCACATGCTCGAGGGCTACACCACGTTGGGCTTCCTCGCCGCGCACACGTCGACGGTCAGCCTGGGCCTGCTCGTCACCGGTGTCACCTACCGGCACCCGGGCCTGCTCGCCAAGACCGTCACCACCCTGGACGTGCTCTCCGGTGGTCGTGCGGTCCTGGGCATCGGGGCCGCGTGGTTCGAGCGGGAACACCGCGGCCTGGGAGTGCCGTTCCCGCCGATCGCGGAGCGCTTCGAACGTCTCGAGGAGACGCTGCAGATCTGCGATCAGATGTGGGATCCGGACAACAACGGTTCCTTCGACGGGACGCACTACCACCTCGAGGAGACGCTGTGCTCGCCGCAGCCGATCAACCGCCCGAAGGTGATGATCGGCGGGGGCGGTGAACGCAAGACGCTGCGGCTGGTGGCTCAGTACGGCGATGCCTGCAACCTGTTCGCCAGTTCGCCCGACGACGTGGCCCACAAGCTCGAGGTGCTGCGTCGGCACTGCGACGTCGCCGGTCGCGATTACGGCACCATTCGCAAGACGGTGATGGTCAACAATCCGCGGCCCACGCCCGAAACCCGTGACGAATTCGTCCGGGCCATGGCTGATTACGCCGCGATCGGTGTCGACACCGTGATCGTCACGCCCACGACCGGGTCGCCCGCGGCATGGATCGAAGGCATGACACCCGCGGTGAAGCAGCTCGCCGAATTGGGCTGAGCGGGCGATTGTTTCGCTCATCCGTCGGGGTCGCCGCGAAGCAGTTCGTCGGGCTGGTGGGCGCGGTTGACGCCGGGTGATGAGGTGCCGTCGGTCCAGGCGAGGCGGCCGCGCTCCGTGACAGCCGCGGTCCAGTGGCCGTCGGTGAGCAGTTTGTGGTCCGGGCCGCAGGCGAAGTACAGCACGTCGGCGTCGGTGCGGCCGCCGCGGGCCCAATCGGTGCTGTGGTGGACCTCGCTGTGGTAGCCGGGTTCCAGGCAGCCGGGCCGGGTGCAACCGCCGTCGCGTGAGTAGCAGATGATGCGCTGATCGGTGGTGGCGATGCGAGTCTGACGCCCCAGATACAGCGGCCGGTCGCTGTGATCGTCGAACACGGCGAGGTAGTGGATGGCGTCGGTGGCCATCCGGATCAGGTCCCGCATCGGCAGCGCGGTGTTGCCGCCGGTGCGCGCCGGCGCGGGCATCGACACGTCCGGATTCGTCGCGGCATGCGCGGCCTGGTTGAGCTCGGCCAGCGTGGTGCGCGCGATCACGGTGACCGGATGGCCGCGGTGAGAGCCCATCTGCCCGGAGGACAGGGCGGTCTTGAGCCCGAGCTTGACGCCGTCGTGGCAGCGTTGACTCGGTGTGCGGTCGTCGGGAGTGTTCTCGATGCTCCCGTCGGGGAGGTGACGGCCGGGGCGGACCGCAGCCGAGCAGGCTTCGATGTAGGCGCGGTTTTCCGGGTCGACCCAACCCCAGAGCTTGCTCATCCCGTCGGGGCCTTGCGCACCCAGGTGGAGTCCACGGCGGCGGGCCCGGTCGGCTTCGTCGTAGTGCCCGTCGGGGTTGAACACCTCGTCGAGGCGCTTACCGACTTCTTTGACGAAATCGGCGTCTTGCTTGGCTGATTCGCGCACCAAGGTGGCTTCGACGTCCTCGCGGTCGACCGCTGAGGTGGCCGATGGCAGTTTGTCCATGGTGGTGGTGATCGCGCGCAGGTGGTCTTCGCCCAGCGTTCCGGCGGCGAGTGCGTCGGCCACCACCGGCAGTAGGGGAGGCAGGGCAGGGCCGGAGAGTTGGCGGCGCGCGCACACCTTGGCGGCGGTCTTGAAGCGGCGGGTCACCTCGCGTACCGGGATACGCAGTCTGGCGGCCAGCCGGGGTTTGACCATCGGGGCCATCGCGGCCTCGTCGGGCGGATCGGCGATCTGGCCGAAGGTCCGGTACATCAGTGCGCGGTTACGCCGCTCCTGGGTTTCCAGCCGCTCGGCCATCTCCATCCGGAACCGGGAACCGACCGTGTCGCAGGGCAGGTCGGTCATCTCGGCGTAGGCGGCGTCGACCTGGTCCAGCAACGTGCTGAACCGCTCTCGCGCCGCCGCGCCGGTGACGAACGAACCCATGACGCCACGCTATCGAACGCACGTGCGAAAGCGGCTACGTGCGAGCGGCCGCAGCGCAATCTGTGGATGAAACCGGCATTGGGGATAACTCAAGCGCAGGCGATCGCAGGCCTGCCTACTGCTTCGCGTACATAGCGGTCAGGCCGGCGGCCACCGCGAATCGCGGGCCGTGCACACCGTCGATGTTGGCGCGCCCCACCACCACCGGCACGCCCCGCAGCGCCTCACCGACCGTGCGCATGAGTTCGTCGTCGAGCGCGCCGCCGCCGGCGAGCACCAGCGCGGTCGGCGGCTCGTCGAACGCGGCCAGGCAGCGCGCGATGTTCGCCGCGACCGTCTCCTGCTTGATCGCCAGCCGCAGACTCCGCCACTCTTCGGCGGCGAGCCGATTGGAGAACGGGACCAGGCCGGCGCTGCCCCGTGTGCACAGCCGGCCGATCGCGTCGTGTGACGCCGGCGAGTCGAGGAATACCCGCCGCCCGTCCTCCTCGTGCGCGACGTGCGGCCCCTCGACCCGAACGGCCGGTGTCCGTTTGACCGCCTCCGCCAGCGCCCGCGGGATGCCCAGCACCCTGGCGACGGCGACGGTGATCGACTCCCCCGCACCCGCCGCGACCACCGTGCGTTCGGTGCCGATGAGATCGACTGTGCCGCCGCCGATGTCGCACACCACCGCCCCGGGCGGAATGCCGGGCGTGGTGCGTGCGCCCCAGGCCGCCGCCTCCGGCTCCGTCGCGAGGGTCGTGGCCCGCCTGCCGGTCAGCTCCTCCAGCGTCGCCGCCGCATCGGCGGCCTCCTCCGCCGCGAGCAGTGCGACGACGGTGCCCTGCGCGTCGGCGACGCCGCGGCGCAGCCACGCGCCGTTGTCGATCGACGCGAGGTCGGTGAAGAACGCGTCGTGCACGGCGAGGCCGTCCACGGCGGTCGGCACCGAACGCAGGCGGACCTGCCGGACGCACCCGGGCACCGAGCGACGCAGGACGGCATGGGCCTGGGCGGGTGAAAACCTCGATGTCTCTCCATTGACGCCGATCTCGACGTAGTCGTCGTCCGGGGCGGGCGGCGGTGGTGGGGAGGTTCGGCGGGTCACCGCGATGGCCGCGGAATCAGCGAGCTCCCTGCAGAATTCGGCGACGTCCACCAGGCTGTCGGCCGGCAGGCCCAGTGCCGCCGACAGTGCGATCGGGTCGGCCATCGCGCGGTAAGCCCGCCCCTCCTCGACCACCTCGACCGCCACCAGCGCGCCGGGTTCCAGGTCGGCGACATCGGCCTCGTCGACCACGGGCACGTCGATCGGTATCCGGTTCCGGATCAGCACCGCGTCGTCCTGGGCGGCCAGCACACCCACTATGTGCCAGCCACGGTCGACCGCCGCGCTGATCTCCCGGGCGGCCACTTCGAAGTCCGTGGCGTCGTCCACGGAGACGACGACGGGACCGCCGGCCGCCGACGCGGTCAGGTCTGCGAGCCGAACATGGCTGCCGACGCCGTATCCCGCGCCGGCGGGAGTGCTGGCGTCCGGCCGTCGCAGGCTGCGCACGGGTGAGGACGGCGAGTACCCCGGCGGTATCGGCGCCGTCGCGGTGTCCACCGGGCGCAGCGAGGACAGCAGCAGCTCATCGGCGCGCACGCCGGCATCGACCTCGATCCTGTGCAGCAGCGCCGCCGCGGCCTGCAGCGACTCGACGCTGCCCTTGCGTCCGCGGGTGGGCGCCTGCCCGTGCGCGATCGTAAAGACGACTCCGGATCGCACACGGGCCAGCACGATTTCGGTCGTGTGGTTACCGACGTCGATCCCGGCGACCACTGGATCCGATGACCGGCTCGCCGGTGTCGTCAACGCAACAGGCCCCGGCGCGTATAGGCGGCGGCGGCCTGCTCGACGAGCGCCGCACACCGCGAGGCTCCGCGCGCCACGAGCGACGCCCGCAACTCCTCGAGTTCGGCGGCGGTCGAGCGGTACGGGCGCAGGGCTTCGTACAGCGCCATCACGTCCTCATCGTCGATCGTCGCCAGTTCGGCCGCCCGCAGGAAGTTCTCGGCCAGCTGCGGGTTGCCACCCTCCTCGGCGACGACGGCCTGGTGCGCCAGCGCGGCGGGATCCATTCGCAGGTCTGCCAGACCCAGCTTGCCGTCGACGGCGTTGCCGATGGTCACGTCCCTGTCGCTCATGGATATTCGACCTTCACGGTCATCGGCGGTTTGCCCGGTTCGGACGCCTCGCGTTCCAGCGCCACCAGTGCGACCGCCCTGGCGTGATAGCGCGCCGAGATCGACTCGTCGGTGCCACCGGTGAAGATCGGCACCGGCGCCATGCCCTTGGCGTGACGCGCGGCGTTCTTGCCCAGTTCGCGGTACATCCTCGCCGTGAGCAGCGGTGCGACACTGAACAGCTCGAGGTTCGCCAGCGGCGCCAGGTCGCGGCGGTGGATCAGGGCGGTTCCCTTGCCCTGCAATCCGATTCCGATCCCGGAGCCCGAGAGGCGGGCAGCGGTGAGGCCGATGAGCCCGACGTCGATGGTGGAGCGCACGCGCACCGTCCTCGCGACGCAGCCCTCCTCCTCGAGGCCGGCCGAGATCTGGCGCAGCACTTCACCGATCGTGAGACCGCACAGACTGAGCCACACCGTGTCACCCCACGCCGGTGACAGCCCGATGCACACCTCGCGCGGATCGCTTCCCTGCCGCGCCTCCTCGATGTCGGTGACGACGACGTGCCCGCGGTGCTCGACCTGGTCGGCCGTCAGTTCGGCACTGCTGCGCGCCTGCCGGATCGCGTCGATCTCGGCGCGCCGCTGCTCGGTGAGCGCGTAACCCGTTGCCGGACCGGCATAGTCGTTGGGGTCGGTCAGCTTGGACAGCACGCGGAACTGATCGTCGAAGATCGCCGACGTCTGCAGCTGGTCGCCGCGCAGACGCTCCCGGGTCAGCGTCGTGATGGCCTCGGCCTCCTCGACGTAGCCGGTGCGGTGCAACGATGCGATCACGTCGAACACCGTCAGCTGTCTGGCCTCGATCGAGGCCGCCGCCTCGGCCACCATCTTGGGATGCCCGGCCGGCAGGTCACGCGATCCGTTGGCGGACACGACTTCTTCGACGCGGGAGTCGTCGTAGTCGGCCAGTCCGAGGTCGCGGTAGACGGCCTGGACCGCGGTCGCGGCACGGCGGCGCACGGCTTCCAGACGTTCGGGTGACACCGTGCGCAGGCCTCCGTCGGCACCCCAATCCCGTTGCAGCACCAGGAAGTCGTCCATGTCGTCGGAGTTGAAGTTCGACAGCGCGAACGCGTTGTCGTAGCGCGGAATCGAACCGAACCCGGAGAAGATGAAGTCGGCTCCGGCGAGCAGCACGGGCAGGGTGTGGGCACTGCGCCGGATGTCGGACTCGGAGATCAGGTTGTCGTTGCCCGCGCAGGACTCGAGGTCGCGCATCATCACCATCAGGTTCTCGGCGAGCAACTCTTTCATGCCCTCGGGCACCGACGCCACCACGCCCACGCCGTCGATGCCGCCGTTCTGCACACCCTGGGAGCCCAGTGCGCGCGCCAGCGACACGCACCGCGACTCCAGATACAGGATCGAGCACTTCTCCGCCGCGCCCATCAGCACCTCGGCGCCGCCGCCGCTCGTCACGCGCATCTTCAGCCCGCGCGAGGCGTACGCCGACGTCAGGATCGCCTTGCTGAACGGGGTGTCGTCGCCGTCGACGAAAACCTGCTCGGTGCCGTAGATCGAGATGGTTTCGGCATAACTGGTCAGTCCGCGCAGGCCGAGTCGCAGCTCGAGCGCCTCCTCGATGGAGCACTGTGCCATCGCACCGGGCGTGCCGACCTGCGAACCGATCAGCAGCGCGACCGCGTTCGACGGCGCGTCGCCCAGCACCGGCACCGTCGTCTCGACTTCGCGGAAGCCGTACGCGACGGCGCTGGCCGCGTCCGCGGCGATGAGCAGCGGGTCGTCGAGCTGATTGGTGACGTGCGCCTGATTGCTCGGGGTCCGGCGGGCACGCATCTTGGCCATCGCCATCTGCATCTCCACCGGGGACATCAGCGCGACCACACGGGCCAGCTTCGCGGGGGTGGTACCGCCGATCAGCCGAACCACCTCCGCCCGAGGCACATTGACATCGACGGCCATCCGGGCCAGCGCCGCGTCGTCGAGAGCCATCGCCTCCTCGGCGACCGCGAGATCGATCCCGTACCGGGCGATGAACTCGTCGATGACGTCGAACTCGGCGGCGCCTTTGCCGTCGAGTTCTGTGACATAGGGCCCACCGTCACCCCACTGAACGACCAGCGACGGGGAGGGGTCATGGGAGCTGTGCATCGCGACGAGCCCGAGGCCCGGGTCGGCGACGCTGAACCCGTCGAGGTTGACCGGTTTCGAGTTCAGAACCCGAAACCGGCCCAACTCGTCTGCCAAGAAGGCCTCCTAGTCGCGGATCTCGTTGTCTTCGTAGACGATCCGGCCGATCAGCTCGTAGCGGTCCTTGTCCCTGAACTTGAAGTACAGCGCGAGGAGAGCACCGAATGCGAACACCCCGACCACGATCCACGGTGTCAGCTTGAACAGCAACGTGCCCGACGCAGCGCCGGCTGCGGCGTCCTTGTGCTCCCACAGCAGATACACCACGTAGAGCATCCCGATACCGCCGAGCAGCGGCGCCAGGAACGTCTTGAACCAGTGTGCGCTGGACGGATGGTTCTTGTGGAAGTGGAAATACGCGACGACGGAGAAGGCACAGAGCGACTGCACGATCAAGATCGCCATCGTGCCGAGGATCGCGAGCAGCGTGTACATGTGGATGTACGGATCCATGCCGGCGAAGAAGAACGCCAGGATCAGCACCAGAGTGATGCCCGTCTGCACGAACGACGCGATGTGCGGCGAGCCGTGATGCTTGTGGGTGGCGCCGAGCGTCTTCTGCAGACCGGCGTGCAGGCCCTCGCGCCCCATCGCGTACAGGTAGCGCGACGCGCAGTTGTGGAATGCCATGCCGCAGGCGAACGAACCCGTCACCAGCAGGATGTTGAACAGCGTGATCGCCCACTCGCCGTAGGTGCTTCGCACCGGGCCGAAGAAGATCTCCGAGGACGTGTCGGCGCTCTGCGCCAGGTCGACGGCCTGCTTCGGGCCGGTGCCGGCAATCGCCATCCAGGAGACCAGGACGTAGAAGATGCCGACGCCGAGAACGGCGATCATCGTGGCCCGCGGGATGATCTTCTTGGGGTCCTTGGACTCCTCGCCGTACATCGCGGTCGACTCGAACCCGACCCACGACCAGAACGCGAAGAACAGGCCGAGGCCGGCACTGGCACCCGCGATCGCGGCCGGTTGGAACGCGCCGACCGGATTGAGGATCTGCCCCACGGCGAACCCGTCCGGACCGCCGCCCTTGACGGCCACCGCGATCGCGCCGAGCGACAGCATCACGATCTCGGTGATCAGGAACACCCCGAGCACCTTCGCCGTCAGGTTCACGTCGAAGTAGGTCAGGATGCAGTTCAGCGTGAGCATCAGCAGCGCGGGGATCAGCCAGTGGACGTGGATGCCCAGCTGGCTGTCGAACAGGTTCTGGAAGAAGAACGCGAAGATGCCGATCAGCGATCCTTCGAACACGACGTAAGCCATCGTGATGATCAGGCCGCTGGCCATGCCGATCACCCGGCCCAGGCCGTGGGAGATGTACCCGTAGAAGGCGCCGGTGGAGGTGATGTGCTTGGCCATGGTGGCGTAGCCGATCGCGAACAAGCCCAGCACGATCGTGGCCACGAGGTAGCCGGCCGGTGCGTGCGCGCCGTTTCCGAAGCCGACGGCGATCGGCACGTTGCCGACCATCGCCGTGATCGGCGCGGCGGTGGCGACCGCCATGAAGATGACGCCGAAGGTGCCTACGGCGTTGCGCTTGAGTCGTTGGACGGAGTCTGTGGATTTCTGCTGGCCGGGGGCCAGGGTTGTGGGGTCGTCAGTCATCTACTCGGTACCTCCCAAAGCGGGGCGTAAGTGCAGTCCAGCCCGTACCTGGGCGCCACTGTGGTCTAGACCACAGTGCTGGACCTGAGCCATATTGGCACTACCAATTCAGCTTCGCAAGGGGAACATCGAACCTATTGACACAAATGGTTGGACCTTTTACGTTGAGGGCACGCGCCCCGCCGACCAACGACAGGGAGTTTCGTGTACGACTACGGCACGTTCTCGTTCGATTCCAAGGCACAGGTGCTGGAGCGGGCGAAGGAATACTGGAACCCGGACAAGACCCAGTTCTGGACCGACTCCGGCGTCGACCTCGTCATCGACCGCCGACAGGACTACTTCCTGTGGGACATGAGCGGTCGGCGCCTGATCGACATGCATCTCAACGGCGGCACCTACAACCTCGGACACCGCAATCCCGAACTGGTGCAAGCGATCACCGAGGGAATGCAGTACTTCGACGTCGGCAACCACCACTTCCCGTCCGTCGCCCGCACGGCGCTGGCGCAGAAGCTCGTCGAGTCCGCCCCGGCGTCGCTGACCAAGGTGGCGTTCGGCTCCGGCGGCGGCGAGGCCATCGACATCGCGCTCAAGAGCGCACGCCATGCCATGCAGCGCCGCAAGATCGTCTCGATCGTCAAGGCCTACCACGGTCACACCGGATTGGCCGTCGCCACCGGCGACGACCGGTTCGCCAAGTTGTTCCTCGCCGACCGGCCCGACGAATTCGTCCAGGTCCCGTTCGGCGACGTCGACGCGATGGAGCAGGCGCTGCGCGGGCGCGACGTCGCCGCCGTCATCATGGAGACCATCCCGGCGACGTACGGATTCCCTCTGCCGCCAATCGGTTACCTGGAAGCGGTCAAGGATCTGTGCGAGCGCTACGACGCGCTCTACATCGCCGACGAGGTGCAGACCGGGCTCATGCGCACCGGCGAGATGTGGGCCATCACCAAGCACGGCATCGAACCCGACATCATGGTCACCGGCAAGGGACTCTCGGGCGGCATGTACCCGATCACCGCGGCACTGCTCAGCGACCGCGCGGCCAAATGGCTCGAACAGGACGGCTTCGGCCACATCTCCACGTTCGGCGGCGCAGAACTGGGCTGCGTCGCGGCCATCAAGACACTTGAGATCACCAGCCGACCCGAGGTGCGCTCCTCGGTGCACTACATCGCCGAGATCTTCTCCGAAGGACTGACCCGCATTCAGGCCGACTACCCGGACTGGTTCGTCGGCATCCGGCAGAACGGTGTCGTCATCGGCCTCGAGTTCGACCACCCCGAGGGCGCCAAGTTCGTCATGCGCGAGCTCTACCAGAACGGGGTGTGGGCGATCTTCTCGACGCTGGATCCCCGTGTGCTGCAATTCAAACCGGGCCTGCTGCTGGGCCGCGAACTCTGCGAGGACGTCCTCGACCGGGTCGAGGTCGCCGTCGGACGGGCACAGCAGGCCGCTACCGGACGGAGAAAGCCGTGACCGGCGAAAATCTCGTGCCCCACGCGGGCCAGCTTCTCGAGCGGGCGCATTTCGCCGCGGCCGCCTTCTCCGACTACGACCAGGCCTCGGTCGCACGGATCGTCGAGGCCGTCGCCGAGGCCGGCCACCGCAACGCCGAGCGGTTCGCCGCGGCCGCCGTCGCCGAGACGCAGATGGGCGTGGTCGACCACAAGATCGTCAAGAACCGGGCCTGCTCGCGCGGCATCGTCGACTTCTACCGCGACCAGGACTACGTGAGCCCACGGATCGACTCGGCCCGCAAGATCGTCGAGATCCCCCGGCCCGCAGGGGTCGTGCTGGCTCTGACACCCACGACCAACCCGGTGTCGACGGTGTACTTCAAGGTGATCCTCGCGATGATGACCCGCAACGCCGTCGTGGTCGCTCCTCATCCTCGGGCCAAGCAGTGCTCGGCCGATGCGGCCCGGGTGCTCGCCGAGGCGGCCGCCACCGCCGGCGCGCCGGACGGCATCATCCAGGTGATCGACGAGCCGTCCATCCCCCTGGTCGAGGCGCTGATGGCCGACGAGCGCACCGACGTCATCGTCGCCACCGGCGGCACCGGTGTGGTGCGTGCTGCGTACTCCTCGGGCAACCCGGCGCTCGGTGTGGGCCCCGGCAACGTCCCGGTGCTCGTCGACGCCACCGCAGACGTCGAGGCCGCCGCCCGGCGCATCGTCGACAGCAAGGCCTTCGACAACTCCGTGCTGTGCACCAACGAGTCGGTGCTGATCGTCGAAGAGGCCGTCGCCGCCAGGCTGCGCAGCGCACTCACCCGCCACGGTGCCCACATCCTCGACGAGGATGCCGCACTTCGCTTGCGCGAGTTCATGTTCCCCGGCGGCGCACTGAACACCGAGGTGGTGGGACGCGACGCGTCGTGGATCGCCGAACGCATCGGCCTGCGGGTGACACCCAAGACCCGGGTGTTGATCGCGCCGTTCACCGACGTGATCGGTGAAGAGGTGCTGACCCACGAGAAGCTGTCCCCGGTCCTGGGCATGACCACCGTCGCCGACGCCAGACGCGGCATCCGGGCCGCCCGCGCCGTCGTGCGCATCGCCGGCGCAGGACATTCGGCGGCGATCCACAGCGAGGATCCCGCGACCATCACCGACTTCGCGGCCCAGGTGCCGGTGCTGCGTGTGGCGGTCAACGTCGGCAACAGCACCGGCAGCTCCGGGCTGGACACCAACCTCGCGCCGTCAATGACGATCGGCACGGGCTTCGTCGGCCGCAGTTCGATCGGTGAGAACCTGCAGCCCGACAACCTGATCAACTGGACGCGTATCGCCTACAACAGCGACGCGGGCGTGCCGATGGCCAACTTCGCGGGGCTGTCCCCGTGGCGCTCACCCGCCGGCCCGGTGCCCGCTTATCCGCGGGCGTCCAACGACACGGCCGCTGCACCCGCGCCGGCCGTCCGCACCGTCAGTCGGGCACCTGCACGCCGCAACGGCGACCCTGGCATCGAGGCGCTGCGCGCCGAGTTGCGTGCGCTGGTGGCCGAAGAACTCGCACAGTTGATCAAGAGGTGACCTGTGGCTGAACTGCGTTCCTTCATCTTCATCGATCGTCTGCAGCCGCAGACGATGTCGTACCTGGGCACCTGGATCAAGGGCGCGCTGCCGCGCGCCGGCGTCGCCGCCCAGATCATCGAAGTCGCACCGGGACTCGACATCGAGGGTGTCACCGACGTGGCGCTCAAGCACGCCGAGGTGCAGGCCGGGGTGCTGGTCGTCGAGCGTCAGTTCGGCTACCTGGAGTTCCACGGCGAGACCGCCGCGGTCGAGGCCGCCGCCGACGCGGCGCTCGACGAACTGGGCCGCGAGTCCGATTCGGCCACCGCACCGCAGATCTTGGCGTCGCGCATCATCTCGAGCATCGACGCCCAGCACGCATTCCTGATCAACCGCAACAAGATCGGATCGATGGTGCTGGCCGGTGAGACGCTGTACGTGCTCGAGGTGTCCCCCGCCTCGTACGCGATCCTGGCCACCAACGAGGCCGAGAAGGCCGCGGACATCAAGGTCGTCGACTTCCGGATGATCGGCGCAACCGGGCGGGTGTACCTGTCGGGCACCGAGTCGGACATCCGTCAGGCCGCGGCCGCCGCCGAGGAGTCGCTGGCACGGAGCGTGCCGTGAGCATCGACCGCGAGGAGCTGCGCCGACTGGTCCGCGACGTGATCCGCGAGACCGTCGGCGATCTCAAAGCCGCACCGGCACCGGCACCGGCACCACCGAAGGCGTCGCCGCCGGCGCCGGCCCGGGCTCCCGAGGGGCCGGTGGCCACCGGTCCGCTCGCTGCTGACGAGAGGTCCCGCACCGACACCGTACGCATCGCCAACGACCGTGACCTCGATGTCTTCGTGCGGAACCTGTTGCGCCTCTTCGAGAATCCGAAGACCCGCGCCGACCTGCGGCACGGCCGGCTGACGTTCCGGCTCGCCGGCGCCGAACGCGGCGGCTCCGGCTCCAGCCGCCGTGTCGAGCGCGGCGCGGTCACCGAACGCCAGATCGCGGACATCGCCGAGGCCGGCTCGTCGCTGATCCTCGGCCCGCGCGCCGTACTCACCCCGCTGGCCCGTGAGCGCGCCCGGGCGCTGGGCGTGACCATTCACAAGGAGCGAACATGATCCGAGGCACAGTCACCGGCCAGGTCTGGTCTACCCGCCGCATCGACGGCATCCCCGCCGGCGCCTTTCTCGAGGTGCAGACCGAGAGCTCGCAGCTCATCGCGTTCGACGTGCTGGGCACCGGGGTGGGCGAGCAGGTGCTCGTCGCCCAGGGATCGGTGGCGGCGAGCTGGTTCACCGGCACTCCCCCGCCGGTCGACGCCCTGATCATCGGATCCATCGACCCCGCCGGATAGCACTCCGGACGCCCCGCCCGACAACCGTCAGATATCACAACAAAGGAGAAAACCATGGCCAGCAACGCAATCGGAATGATCGAGACCAAGGGTTTCGTGGCGGCACTGGCGGCCGCCGACGCAATGGTCAAGGCCGCCAACGTCACCATCACCGACCGGCAGCAGGTCGGCGACGGTCTGGTGGCCGTCATCGTCACCGGCGAGGTGGGCGCCGTCAAGGCCGCCACCGAGGCGGGTGCCGAATCCGCTTCGCAGGTGGGCGAACTGGTCAGCGTCCACGTCATCCCGCGGCCGCACAGCGAGCTCGGCGCGCACTTCGCCGTCAACGGCCAGTAGTCTCTCGACGATGGCAGTGCTGAACACCCCGAAGGGAAACGAGGCGCCGACGCGGACCGACATCCGCGTCTACCTCCTTGTCGAGGACCTCCAGCAGCAGTTCGCCGCCTACCTCGGCACCCCGACCCGGGCTCGTGGATATCCGCCGTACGCCGGCGAGCACGCGCTCATCGTCGAGGTGTCACCGGCTCTGGCGATCGAGCGGGTCATCGACCTCGCGCTGCGGGAGGTGCCGGGTATCCAGCCGGGAATCCTGTACGTGGAGCGGCAGTTCGGCGTGCTCGAGATCCACTCCGGTGATCTGGCCGACGTGCGGCGGGCCGGTGAGGCGATCCTGAACGGCACCGGCAACGTCGCGGCCGACCAGTTGCGGCCGAGGGTGCTCTACCACGACGTCATCGAAGACATCACCGATCAGCATGCGGTGATCCTGAACCGCAACCGGCAGGCGTCGATGGTGCTGCCCGGGCAGTCGCTGCTCGTCTACGAGATGACACCGGCACTGTTCGCCGCGGTGGCCGCCAACGAGGCGGAGCGCGCCGCGCCCGGCCTGACGCTGGTGGACGTGCAGATGATCGGGGCCGCGGGCCGGCTCTACATCAGCGGCAGTACCGAAGACGTGGTGACGGCGCGCGACCGCATCACCGCGGTGCTGGCGGCGATCGAGGGACGCGACCATTGACGGCCGAGGACATGGGTGACGACAGGGCGGTGGCCGAGCAGGCCCTCGAGGCTTTCGACCTCCCTCAGGGGTCCGCTCTTCGGCTGCTCAACCTGTCCGAGAACGCGACCTACGCCGTCGAGGAGCCCGGAACCGGCCACCGGTCGATCCTTCGGGTGCACCGCAAGGACTACCACCGGCGCGATCAGATCGAGTCGGAATTGCACTGGCTCGACGCCCTGCGGCGCGACAGCGACCTGACCGTGCCCACCGTCATCCCTGCGCGTGACGGCGGGCGGGTCGTCACCGTCACCCACGACGGCACCGAACGCCATGTCGTGCACTTCGAGATGGTGCCCGGTGCGGAGCCGGACGAGAATTCGCTCACCACAACGGACTTCCATACGCTGGGGTGCATCACCGCGGCACTGCACGATCACGCGCGCAGCTGGAGACGACCCGCCGAGTTCAGCCGCTTCGCCTGGGACTGGGAGCACAGCCTCGGTGATTCACCCCGGTGGGGCCGCTGGCGCGATGCCGTCGGCGTGGGCCCGGCAGAGGAGGAGGTGCTCACCCGGGCGCAGGAACTCCTGCAGCAGCGACTCAGCGAATACGGCAGCGGGCCGGACACTTTCGGCCTGGTGCATGCCGATCTGCGGCTGGCCAACCTGCTCGTCGACGGCGACACCATCACGGTCATCGACTTCGATGACTGCGGGTTCGGCTGGTACTTCTACGATTTCGGCACGGCGGTGTCTTTCTTCGAGGACCATCCGTCGGTACCGGAATGGCAGGAGGCCTGGGTCAGCGGCTACCGGACCCGGCGCGAACTCACCCCGGCCGACGAGGACATGCTCGCGTCGTTCGTCCTGCTGCGCCGCCTGCTGCTGCTGGCCTGGATGGGCACCCACAGTCACTCCCGGGAATCGCAGGCCATCTCGATCACCTACGCCGCCGGCAGCTGCGAGCTCGCGGAGCGGTACCTGTCCTCCGACGGCCACCGGTTGACCTGACCCCACGAAAGGGTTCTGATTCATGTTCACCTCGTTGCAGGGCCGCTCGGCGATCGTCACGGGCGGCAGCAAGGGCATCGGCCGCGGCATCGCCGAGACGTTCGCCCGGGCCGGTGTCAACGTCGTCCTCACGGGGCGACACCAGGCCGACATCGACGCCACGGTCTCCGACCTCGACGGTCTCGGCGGCTCGGTGACCGGCGTCGCCGCCGACGTGACCAGTCCCGAGGACTGCCGTCGCGTGGTGGGCACCGCAGTCGAGCGCAACGGCGGCCTCGACATCGTCTGCGCCAACGCCGGGATCTTCCCGTCCGGACGCCTGGCCGACCTGACGCCCGAGGACATCGAGCAGGTCATCGGCGTGAACTTCAAGGGCACGGTGTACATCGTCCAGGCCGCGCTGGAGCCGCTGACCGCCAGCGGACACGGCCGGGTGATCATCACGTCGTCGATCACCGGACCCATCACCGGATTCCCGGGCTGGTCGCACTACGGCGCGAGCAAGGCCGCACAGCTCGGATTCCTGCGCACCGCGGCGATCGAGTTGGCGCCGAAGAAGATCACCGTCAACGCCGTCCTCCCGGGCAACATCGTCACCGAGGGTCTGATCGAAATGGGCCAGGCCTACATGGACCAAATGGCCGCGGCCGTGCCCGCCGGCCGGCTCGGCGCCGTGGCCGACATCGGCAACGCCGCGCTGTTCTTCGCCACCGATGAGGCGGCCTACGTCACCGGTCAGTCGCTGGTCGTCGACGGTGGCCAGATTCTTCCGGAGTCACCGGAGGCGCTTGCCGACCTCTGAGGCCGGCATACCCTACATTTGGTCTTACCAAATCAGTCGGCGCAGGAGGTGCAGTGGCCACCCAGACGGAAGAGCTGCGGCGGCTGATCGTGGCCGACATCAACGCCGGCGAGCCGGGCACCAAGCTGGGCAGTGAGCGGGAACTGGCCGAGCGCTACCGGACCAGCCGGTCGAGTCTGCGCCAGGTGCTGGCAGCCCTCGAGGAGTCCGGCCTGGTCGACCGCGTGATCGGCCGTTCCGGAGGTATCTTCATCAGCCACGGCCAGGTCCAGCGCAGCCTCTCCGACGTCGTCGGGGTGCCGGCGTTTCTCGCCAGCCAGGGTTACGTGGCGGGTACGCGGGTGCTCTCGACCAAGATCGCCGCACCCGACGCGACCACGCAGCAGGCGCTCGGGATCGCCGCCGAGGATTTCGTCATCGAGATCCAGCGGGTCCGGCTCGCCGACGGATCGCCGATCTCGTTGGAGCTGGCGCGTTTTCCCGCCGAGACCTTCCCCGGACTGCTCGAGCAGCAGCTCGGCGGGTCGCTCTACGAGATCCTGGAGAGCCACTACGGGCTGGTCACCTCGCGCGCGGACGAACGCATCGAGGCCGTCAACGCGACGCCGGAGGAAGCCACGCTGCTCGGCATCAAGCCGGGCTCGGCACTGCTGCTCATCACCCGGATCACCTACGACCAGAACGGCACTCCCTGCGAGTATTCGCGCGACCTCTTCCGCGGCGACCGCACCCGGCTCGCGGTCACCGCGCGGGGCCGCGGCGTGGGGGCTCAGCCCTCGGTCGGTGACGCCTCGGTCGCGCTGCAGAGCCAGCAACGGCGGGTCGGCTGACCCCATCTGAGAAGGTGGAGGCGTGACGAGCCCACCCGGCGCAGGCAGGTTCGCGCCGAGCCCGTCGGCCGATCTGCACATCGGCAACCTGCGCACCGCGGTGCTGGCCTGGCTGTTCGCGCGCTCGACCGGCAGGCGCTTCCTGATGCGGGTCGAAGACCTCGACGACCGCACCCACCCCGAGGTCGCCGAGCGCCAGCTCGCCGACCTGGCGGCGCTGGGCCTGACGTGGGACGGGCCGGCCACCCGCCAGAGCGACCACCCGCAGCGCTACGACGACGTCGTCGACGCGCTGGCCGACCGCGGGCTGCTGTACGAATGCTTCTGCACGCGAAGAGATATCGCGCAAGCACCCAGAGCTCCGCACGCTCCCGAGGGTGCCTACCCGGGGACCTGCCGAAACCTGACCGACGCACAGCGGGCGCAGCGGCGCGACGAGACCGGCCGACCCCCGGCGCTGCGGTTGCGCACCGACACCGCGCAGTTCACCGTGCACGACCTGCTGCACGGTGACTACACCGGCGTGGTCGACGACTTCGTGGTGCGCCGCGGCGACGGGGTGCCCGCCTACAACCTCGCGGTGGTGGTCGACGACGCCGCCTCCGGAGTCGACCAGGTGGTCCGCGGCGACGACCTGCTGTCGTCGTCGCCCCGGCAGTCGTATCTGGCGCACCTGCTCGGCCACCGGCAGCCCGTGTACGCCCATGTGCCGCTGGTGCTCAACGCCGACGGGGCGCGGCTGGCCAAGCGCGACGGCGCGGTGACGCTGGCCGAGATCGGCGTGCCGGAGGCGCTCGGCCGGATCGCCGGGTCGCTGGGCTACCGCGCGCACACCGTCGCGGGGATGCTCGCCGAGTTCGACCCCGCGCGCTTGCCCCGTACTCCGTGGGTATATCTGCCCGAGTGAGCAGAATCCTTGGGTCGACGCGGCCGACTTGCTACGGTCCGCCGATGGGCTACCCCCGCCGGCGCCGTGCCGGCCTCGTGACGATCCTGCTGCTGGCGGCCGCGCTGCTGAGCGCATGCGGCCCCTCGGCGGACCGGAGTGAGAACCCGATCAAGTCGGCGGGAGTCCTGCGCGTCGGCACCGAAGGCGTGTACTCACCGTTCTCCTATCACGATGCCGCGACGGGCCGGCTGGTCGGCTACGACGTCGAGGTGGCGCGCGCGGTCGCGGACAAGATCGGCGTCAACGTCGAATTCGTCGAGACACCATGGGATGCGATGTTCGCGGCGCTGGAGGCCAACCGGTTCGACGTGGTCGCCAACGAGGTCACGATCAATCCGCAACGGCGAGCCAAATACGACCTGTCCGAGCCCTATTCGGTGGGTGAAGGCGTCATCGTCACTCGGGCCGCCGACAACTCGATCACATCGCTGGCCGATCTCAAGGGCAAGGTGGCCGCGGAGAACGCGACCAGCAACTGGTCGGACGTCGCACGCAAAGCCGGCGCCCGCGTGGAGACGGTCGAGGGTTTCACCCAGGCCATCACGCTGTTGAACCAGGGGCGCGTCGACGTCGTCGTCAACGACAGCATCGCGGTCTACGCCTACCTCGCGGAGACCAAGGACACGTCGGTCAAGATCGCGGGCTCGGTCGGAGAGAAGAGCGAGCAGGGCTTCGCCGCGCGCAAGAACAGCGGTCTGCTGCCCGAACTCAACAAGGCCCTCGACGAGCTCCGCGCCGACGGCACGCTCGCCCGGATTTCGCAGAAGTACCTGAACGCCAACGCCTCCGGTGCTCCCGAGGCCGCCGGCGCGCCGCCGGTGCGCTCGGCCTGGCAACTCATCCTCGACAACCTCTGGCCGCTGGCCAAGGCCGCCCTGACGATGACCATCCCGCTTACGATCGTCAGCTTCGTGATCGGCCTCGCCATCGCGCTGGTCGTCGCGCTGGCGCGGTTGTCGGCGAATGTCGTGGTGGCCAACGTGGCCCGGTTCTACATCTCGGTCATCCGGGGCACCCCGCTACTCGTTCAGCTGTTCATCGTGTTCTTCGCGCTGCCGGAGTTCGGGGTCAAGATCGACCCGTTCCCGGCGGCGGTCATCGCGTTCAGCCTCAACGTCGGCGGTTATGCCGCCGAGATCATCCGCTCGGCGATCCAGAGCATCCCCAAGGGACAGTGGGAAGCCGCCTCGACGATCGGGCTGAACTACGTCGGAACACTGCGGCGGATCATCCTGCCGCAGGCTGCCCGCGTCGCGGTGCCGCCGCTGTCGAACACGCTGATCTCGTTGGTCAAGGACACGTCGCTGGCATCGACCATCCTGGTCACCGAACTGCTGCGGCAGGCACAGATCATCGCCGCACCGACGTTCGAATTCTTCGCCCTCTACGGCACCGCCGCCGTGTACTACTGGGTGATCTGCCTGGTGCTCTCGTTCGGACAGGCGCGTGTCGAACGCCGACTGGAAAGGT
The DNA here is from genome assembly GCF_000266905.1 of Mycolicibacterium chubuense NBB4. The sequence continues at coordinate 5,144,017 of NC_018027.1, forward strand.
ACGTGGCCAAGTGACCGAGCCGACCGAGCCGACCGAGTATCGGGTCACCGCAGCGGGCGTCCGCAAGGCCTTCGGCGACAACCAAGTGCTCAAAGGAGTTTCGTTCACCGTGCCCCGCGGCAGCGCGACGACGATCATCGGGCCGTCCGGATCGGGCAAGACGACATTGCTGCGTGCGCTCAACGCCCTCGATCCCCCCGACGCCGGGGTGATCCGGATCGGCGGTCCGCAGGACGGCGTGGAGGTGGACTTCTCGAAACCGGTGTCCAAGGAATGGCTCAGGCGATACCGGGCGCAGAGCGGCTTCGTGTTCCAGTCGCACAACCTGTTTCCGCACAAGACGGTGCTGCAGAACATCACCGAGGGGCCGATCGTCGCGCAGAAACGGCCTCGCGAGGAAGCCGAGGCCGAAGCCGTCGAACTCCTCGACCAGGTCGGCCTGGCCGACAAACGCGACCAGTACCCGTTCCAGCTCTCGGGCGGCCAGCAGCAACGCGTCGGGATCGCTCGCGCGCTCGCACTGCGGCCGAAGGTGGTGCTCTTCGACGAGCCGACCTCGGCGCTGGATCCGGAACTCGTCGGAGAAGTGCTCGCCGTGATCAGAGACCTGGCCGTCGAGGGCTGGACGCTGGTCATCGTCACCCACGAGATCCAGTTCGCCCGAGCGGTTTCCGATCAGGTGCTGTTCACCGATGGCGGAGTGATCCTCGAGCAGGGACCGCCGGCCGAGGTCATCGGTGATCCGAAGGAGGAGCGCACGCGGCAGTTCCTGCAGCGGATCCTCAACCCGCTGTGAGTCCGGCCGTGAGAGGGTGTCACCCATGGCACACCCACCGGCCGTGGCAGCGGACGTCATCGTCGTCGGTGCGGGAATCTCCGGGCTGATCGCCGCCCGCACGGTGCTGGCGGCCGGGCTGACCCCGGTGATCCTGGAGGCCGACAGCCGCGTCGGTGGACGGATCCTCACCGAGGAGGCGGCTCCGGGTCTGCCCGTCGAACTCGGCGCCCAGTGGATCGGTGACACCCACCACCGGATGTTCGCATTGGCCGAGGAGTTGGGCGTGCAGACCTATCCGCAGTTCGACGAGGGCGAGACCTCCTATGAGCTCGCCGGCTCGGGAGTGTTGCGGGAGAACGAGTTCCGCGCACGCTTCGCCGGCGAGTTGGGCGAGCTGGAGAAGGTGCTGCGCCTGCTCGACGAACTGGCCGCCGAGGTTCCCCCCGAGGCGCCGTGGCGGGCCCCCCGCGCGGCCGACTGGGACGCCATCACCGCCGGGGCGTGGTACGACGGCCAGGCCCTGTCGCCGGTCGCGCGGACGCTGCTGGAGATCTGCACCGTCGGCATCCTCGCCGTACCCACCGTCGAGGTGTCGTTCCTGCACCTGCTGTTCACGATCCAGACCTGCGGGGTCACCTCGGAACTGTTCGCCGAGTCCGAGGGAGGGGCGCAGACGACGCGGTTCGTCGGCGGCACCGGCGAGATTCCCAAGCGGCTCGCCGCACTGGTCACCGATCACCTGGTGCTCGACGCACCGGTGCAGCTCATCGAGCACTCCGATGACAGCGTGACCGTGCACTGCCGGGGCGGTCGCACCGCACGGGGCCGGCGCGTCATCGTCGCGATCTCCCCGGCGCTGGCCGGCCGGATCATGTACGACCCGCCGCTGCCCGGGAAACGGGACCAGCTGACCCAGCGGATGCCGAACGCGTCGGCGATGAAGGCGTTCTTCGTCTACGACGAACCCTTCTGGCGCGCAGCAGGACTCAACGGCCAGCTGATCTCCGACGTCGGCCCGGCCCGGATGTCCAACGACACCTGCCTGCCGGGCGACGACCACGGCGTCATCCTGTGCTTCCTCGAAGGCGAACAGGCCCGCACCTACGGCCGGATGCCCACCGAGGAGCGCCGCGCCGCACTGACTGCCGAACTGGTGCGCCACTACGGGGACAAGGCCGCCCGCCCGGCGGCCTACCTCGACGGCGAGTGGGCCGACCGGCAGTGGACCCGCGGCTGCTACAACGCCAACCTCGGTCCGCTGGTGTGGACGAACTTCGGGGACGCGCTGGCCGAACCCATCGGGACCATCCACTGGGCGTCCACCGACACCGCCGTCCGGTGGAGCGCGTACATGGAGGGCGCGGTCGAGGCGGGTGAGCGCGCCGCGCAGGAAGTCATTGACGCCCTCACCGGGTGAGAGCCCCCGCTCAACCGAGGTGTGGCCGATGTTCGGCGTAGAACCGCGCGGCGCGCCGGATGGCCTGCGATGTCGGGGCGGGCCTCCACCCCAGTTCGCGTGCGGCCTTGCTGTGATCGGCCGGTGAGGTGAGGTCGAGCAGCCGGACCACGTCGAGCAGCGGGGCGATCCTTGTGGGCAGCAACCTCCGTAGCGGCAGGCCGGCGTAGGCGCCGGCATAGAGCATCGTCATGGGTACGGCGACCGCGGGTGGACGCACCCCGGTCTCGTCCGCTGCGGCCCGCAGGATGTCGCGCAGCTGCATGTAGCTCTCGGAGATGATGTACCGCTCTCCGGGCCGGCCGTGCTCGGCCGCCAGCAGCATGGCATGTGCGGCGTCCTCGACGCCCACCACTTCGGCGGCCGCCCCTCGGGCGTAGAAGCGCATCGTTCCCGACGCGGCGCGCGCCACCACGGCGCCGTGCGGGGTCGGTTGCCAATCCCGGGGGCCGTAGGTGTTCGAGACGTTCATCACCACGGCCGGCAAACCGCGACGCTGCTCGGCGTCGAGGACCAATTCCTCAGCGGTCAAGCGGCTTTGGACGTACCGGCCGCAGATGCGGGACCAGTTGAAGGGCGCCTCCTCCGTCACCGGCCGGCCGTCGCTGCTGAGGGCCATCGTGGCTATGGTGGACAGGTACACGAACTTCTGCAGGCCGGCGTCGACCGCGTAGTTCAGCACCCGGCGCAGCCCCTCGACGTTGGTGTCGAAGAGGGGGGCGGGGTCGGGGAGCATCGCCCGGGTGTCGACGACGCAATAGAACACCACCTCGCGGCCCGCCATGGCGCACCGGACCGCCTCGTCGTCGAAGATGTCGCCGTATCGGCGTTCCACGTCGAGGTCGTCGATGCCCCGGGTGGAGCTCGTGCGGCGCAGCATCACCCGGACGTCGTCGCCGCGCGCGACGAGTTGCCGGGTGACGTGTGAGCCGAGGAAACCACTGGCTCCCATGACGAGCGATGTCCGCGGTGACATCGGTTCAGCCGCAGAGAGCTTCGGGTCGGTGCCACCATGGCGCCGCGTCACCGGGTTCGACGCAGCAGATCTCGTTGGCGCCCGTGAAGTACTCGCGCACCCGGGCCACCTCGACCGGCGGGGGACGCTTACCCCGCTTGACAGACAGGAAGGCCCTGTCCCCCATCGGCTTTTCGTGCAGAACGTACGGTGCCATGACGCGTGAGCCGCGACCGACGGTCACCCCTCCGAACGTCCACGCGATGTAGGGAAGCACTTTGAGCCAGTAGATCTGGCTGGCCCGGTGACGTTCCCTGAGGATGTTCGTCCCGGGCATCACGCCGGGGTCGAAGTATGCCGCGCCCATTTCCGCGGGAGCCAGCCGTGCCGCGGCGCAGGACAGGTAGAACAATCCGAGTTTGGTCCTCGCGTACGCGGCCACCCCGTCCTGGCTCGGCGCGCACTGCTCCCGAAGCGGCTTCCACGAGGCGGCTTTGACTCCAGCCGCACGCTGGAACCAGGTCTGCCGGATCGTCGGCGACCCGACGATGAGGATCCGCGCGTCGGCGGCGAGGCGGGGACTCAGCCGGGCCAGAAGCGTGTGCGGCCCGAAAAGGTTGGTGGCGACCGTCAACTCGATGCCGTCCACACTGAGCTCGGTCGCGTCGTTGCGTAGCACTGCGGCGTTGAGCACGATCGTGCTGAGCGGAGCCACCCTCCCCTCGTCGATGAGCTCGCCCACGTGAGCCGCGGCGCCACGCACACTGTCCAGGCTCGACTGCTCACAGTTCACGATCTGATCGAAACCCTCGGTGAACCGGTCGCCGAGCAGTTCGCGGAGGACCGCGCCGCGCTGCGCGTTGCGCACCAGGAGGACAGACTGCCACCCGGGCCGGCCGACCACCCGGCGTGCCACGCCCAGACCCAGACCCGACGTCGCTCCCGTCAGCAGAAGGCTCCGCGTACTCATGTTCGTTCCCCCGATACGACCGGATCACGGTGTGCAGAGCCTTCATTCACACTGACCCTGTCGTGCATGCGTCCCAGGACCCGCGGAGCCCACCAGTTCCACCGGCCGAGTAGCACCATGACCGCCGGTAGCAGCACCGACCGGATGATGACGGCGTCCACCAGGATCGCGACGGCCAGTCCGAAACCGAAGATCCGCAGCATGGACACCTGCGACGCCGTGAGACCGGCGAACGTGATCGCCATGACCAGCGCCGCCGCGGTGACGATCCGGCCCGTCCCGGCCAGGCCGAGCGCCACGGCCCGGCGATTGGCCCCGTCCGACCGGTCCGACGCGAGCCAGAACTCGCGGGTGCGGGCGATGATGAACACCTCGTAGTCCATCGACAACCCGAAGGCGACGCAGAACATCAGCACGGGGATGGTGGACACCAGGGTGCCGACCACGGTGGTTCCGAGACCGCCCAGATGTCCCTCCTGGAAGATCCACACCAGCGCGCCGAACGTTGCGGTCAACGACAGTGCGTTGAGGATCAGGGCTTTCAGCGGGATCACCAGGCTGCCGGTGAGCAGGAACAGCAGGACGTACATGACGACCGCGATCAGGCCCAGCAGCGCGGGCAGCCGGGAGGAGATCGATTCGACGCCGTCGCGGTTGGACTGCGCGGCGCCGGTGAACAGGGCGGTGGTGCCCTCGGGCGGGGGGATGGCGTGCAGCCGATCCAGCAGTCGATCGGATTCCGCGCTGAACGGTTCGGTCGTGCTGGTGACAGTCAGGAAGCTGTGGTCGGCGGCGGTGGCCGACTCCCCGGCGGCGGGACCGACGGCGCGTCCAGCAGCGTACGTGGCGTCGGGGCCGACCGCGACCACCACCGACGGCACCTTGGACAGCTCTGCGGCGTACGCGTCGACGTCGCCGGCGCCGCCGAAGCCGTCCCCGTGGCTCAGCACGATGTGCACGGGCAGGCCCGCATCCTGGGTGAAGTCCTCCCGGGTCTGGTCCCCGACCTGCCGGGCCGGCGACGAGGTGGGCAGGATCCGATCGTCCGGAAAACCGAATTCGACGTCCAGGAAGGGCAGCCCGACCACGATGAGCGGGACCACCGTGAACGCCACCGCGAGCCACGGTCGCCGCATCACCGTCTGCGCCCACCGGTACCAGCGAGACTCGGTCAGTGGTTTGTGCTTGCCGGGCTTGCCGATTCGGTCTCCGGTCACCCTGATGGCGGCCGGCGTGATGACCAGTGCGGCCAACGCGGCCAGCATCACCACGGAGACCGCGGCGTAGGCGAACGACCTGAGGAAGTACATCGGGAACACCGCCATCGTGGCCAGGCACAGCGCCACGGTGACCGCGGAGAACACGACCGTACGGCCCGCGGTGCGCATGGTCCGGCGCAGCGCCTCGTCCGGATCCGAGCCGTCCCCGATCTCCTCGCGATAGCGGCTGACCAGCAGCAGTGAATAGTCCACGGCCAGCGCCAGACCCATCGCCACGGCCAGGTTGAGCGCGAACACCGACACCTCGGCGAACTCCGCGACGACCCGGAGGATCGCGACGGAACCCGAAATCGCGAAAGCCCCGACGGCGAGCGGAACCATCGCTGCGAAGAGTCCGCCGAAAACCCAGATCAGCACCAGGAAGGTCAACGGCAACACGATGGCTTCGCTCAGCGTGAGGTCTTTTCGCGCCTGCTCGTTGACCTGGCCGTACACCGCACCCGGCCCGCCGGCGGCAATCGTGAGGCCGGGTTCGCGCTGGCCGACGAACCGCTCGACCAGTGCGGTGGAGTCGGCGATTCCGGTGCTCTCGTCGCCGTCGAGATAGGCGATCACGAGGGCGGATTTCCCGTCTTTACTGACCAGTCCGGCGCCGACCGGGTCGGCCGTCTCGGTCGGGGACAGCACCCGGGCCACGTGTTCGGAGGAGCGCAGCTCGGCGACCAGCCGGTCGAGGGCACTGCGCACCGACGGTGAGCTCACCGGCTCGGAGGCCGTCACCAGAAGGTTCAGATTCACGAACCCGCGGTGGAACTCCTCGGTGAGGACCCGGTTGGCCTGGTTGGACTGGGCGTCCGGGTCGGTGAAGCCGCCTGCCGAGAGCATGGAGCCCACCGGCGCCGCCAGCACCCCGGCCAGCGCCATGAGCGCAATGGCCACGGCGATCACACGTTTGGGCGCAACGATCGCCAGGCGAGAGATCAGATCGAGCACGTCGGCGCCTTCACTGCACCGGCGGCATGACGTCGAGGACGATCGCGGCACCCAGACCCCCGGCGCTGACGATCGCACCGGCACCGACTCCCCCTCCGCGACGCTGCAATTCGTTGATCAGGGTGCTCGCCACGCGGGTGCCCGACGCGCCGTAAGGATGTCCCAGCGCCAACCCGCCGCCGTGCACATTGAGCCGGTCCCTGCCGACACCGAGTGACCGCTCGTACGCGACCCCGATCGACGCGTAGGAGTCGTGGACGTCGAACAGGTCGACGGCGCCGACGTCGACACCGGCGACGTCCAGCGCGCGCCGGGTCGCGGTGATGGTCGCCTCGGTGGCACCCTCCGGCGTCGAACCGACCACCGACCACCCGGTGATCCGGGCGAGCGGGGTCATGCCGTGAGCCAGTGCGAATTCCCTCTCGCAGATCAGTACTGCGGCAGCACCGTCCGTGAGGCCGGTCTGGTTTCCGACCGTGACCGTACAGTCCTCGCCGACAAACGAATTCATCGACGCCAGGGCTTCGAGCGTGAGATCCCGCGACGGCAACTCGTCGTCGAAGACCGCCGCGCCACCGACATCGACCGCGACCTTCTCGGCGTCGAGGACACCACCCTCGTGGGCTTCGCACGCCAGCGCATGTGCGCGTGCCGCCCAATCGTCCACCTCGGCACGGGTCAGGCCGAACTGCGTCGCGGTGCCTTCGCCGAGCATCAACGCCAGGTCCAGCGCCGGCATCTCCCCGATCCCCGGATGCATCGGCGCGATCGGGGTGTCGGTGATCCCTGTGGTGGCGAAATGCGGCCCAGCGAGCGGAGATTGAGACGGAGTGTTCAGACCTCCGGCGACGACGCAGCGCGCCATCCCCGCGCGTATGCCAGCGACCGCCTGGTGCATGGCGACCATCCCCGACGTGCACCACCCGCCCACGTCGTAGGCCGGTATGTCCAGCGGCAAGCCGAGATCGAGCGCGCTGTAGCGGGCGATGCATCCCCCGCCCTGAAGCACCTCGCCGAGGACGATGGTGTCGATGAGCGCAGGGTCGAGGCCGCTGCGGTCGATCACCCCGCGGATCACGGCGCTCGCGAGTTCGAACTCTGAGGCCTTAGCCAGCCCGCCGACGAGCGAACGCGTGAAAGGTGTTCTCGCATAGGCGACGACGACCGCATCGGGCATCGCGTTGCGTGGTGAATCCGACATCGCTGTTCCCCATCTTCGGACTGTACGGCGGGGCATGAGGCCTCGTAGCGCTCCCCAGCGCCTGCCCCGACCCTGGCCGTTATTGCCGCATCCGTCACTCGACTTGCTGACAGAACCGCCTTGAGTTGTAACACGTTCTAGCGGCCACCGTCTGGTTAGCTCAGCTCGAAAACCCTCTGGCCGTGCCCTTTCCGTGCGATGGTGGACGCGCTCACTGGAACCTGTTATAAAACCCTTGACCAGATCCGCCAGCTGCTCTGCCTGTGCGCGGATTGCCGATCGAGCGGACGCGGATCGTGTCTGTCCGGAGGCGCCAGCAGAAGGGACCGGGAGTGCCGCCGAATTCGTCGGACCCGACGCAGAAGGCGCGCCGATGGCTCGACGACAACATCGGCGACCAGTCGGGCCGCACGATCGTGGTCACCGGAGCAAACGGTGGGCTCGGTGCTGCGACGGCCGCGCACCTCGCCCGCGCCGGCGCTCGGGTGATTCTGGCCTGCCGCCGGCCCGACCGCGGGGAGGAGATCGCGCGGTCCACCGGCGGCGGAGCCGAAGTCCTGCCTCTCGACCTCGCGAACCTCGATGCGGTGGCCAGATCGGCCGACGCATGCGGGTCGGTCGATGCGGTCGTCGCCCTGGCGGGCGTCTGCTACGCCCCATGGGGCCTGACGGCCGACGGCTACGAGCAACACATCGGCGTCAACCATCTCGGTCACTTCGCCTTCATCGGCCGGCTGCTCGAGCGGATTCGCGAGCGGGTCGTGGTGGTCACCAGCAGGGCACATGAATTCTGCGGCCGTCCCGGATTCGGCTCCTACGTGCCCGAGGATCCGGCGTGGCGCACTCGCAAGTACTCCGCGTTCGACGCGTACTGCCAGGCCAAGCTCGCCAACCTGTTGTTCGTCAACGAACTGCAGCGCCGCCTGACCGCTGCCGCGTCGCCCCTGATCGCCGTTGCGGCCCAGCCGGGTTGGGCCGACACCGAGGCCGGGATGCATTCCGGCAAATGGGTCGGGGATGTGTTCTGGAGGGCGTCGTGCCGGCTGATCGGGCAACCTCCGTCCGTGGGAGCGCTGTCGATCGCGTACGCGACGGCATCTCTCGGGGTCGCGCCGGGTGGATACTACGGGCCCGACCGGCTCTTCGGGATGCGTGGTCTTCCCGCTGTCGCGAAAGCCGGTGCCATCGCCTCGGATTCGGATCTGATGAAACGGATGTGGGCGGCGTCGGAACAACACACCGGGGTCTGCTATGCCGTCTGAATTGCGGACGGTTCCGAAGACTCGGCTGAGCTACCGCGAGAGAATCGCGGCGCTGCAGGAGATCCACACCGGGTGCGAGATCTTCCGCGATGCGGACGGGCCCGTGACGGAGGTGGGTATCGCGCCGCGCTGGATGCTGCCGCCCTTCGTCGTGGTGACGTCGCCGCGAGGCGCCCGCGACGTGCTGACCGCGACCTTCCCCACCGTCGACCGTGACTTCCCGTTCATGACCGAACAGCAGGAGCTCAACGGCGGCTCGCTGCTCAACTTCGCGCACGCCGACTGGGTCGGCCGACGCCGAATGCTGCAGCCGGTGTTCACCAGGCAACAGATCACCCGTCTCACCGCGACGATGTTCTCGATCGCCTCGGAATGTGTTCGGGGTTGGGGCAGCGACGGCGGCATCGACCTCGACCGGGACAGCAGACGCATCACGATGCGCGTACTCGGGCAGTCGATCATGGCCTTCGAGCCCGACCAGGACACCGACGCGCTGGTCGAACCGATGCGCCGGATCAGCGCCTACATCGCGGCACGCGGACGGGCGCCGGTCAAACTGCCTCGCTGGGTTCCCACGCCCGAGCGTCGGCACGCCGTTGCGTTCAACAAGGTGGCCCACGACCTCGCGGCCGACATCCTGAGTGCCTGCCGGCGCGATTCCGAGCGGGAGGCGCCGTTGGTCCGTGCCATGCTCGAGGCGGTCGACCCCGACACGGGACAACCGCTCAGCGACATGGACATCTGCCATGAGCTGGTGATCTTCCTCGCCTCCGGCCTGGAGACCACGGCGACGACGCTCGCTTATGCGCTGTGGGCGCTCGGACGCCACCCGGAAATGCAGGAGAAGGCCGCCGCCGAGGTCGCCGCGGCCGATGTGGCCGCGTTGGTCTCGGACCCTCGCGGGTGTCTGCCGTACACGATGTGCGTATTGCAGGAAGCTCTGCGTCTGGGCGGACCGACCCCGGCGATCATGCGCGTCGCACGCACCGACATGGACGTCGACGGCCACCGCGTCGAGTCCGGCAGCCAGCTGGTGGTGGGTGTCTATGCCCTGCATCGCGATCCGCGGCTCTGGGACGATCCGCTGCGCTTCGATCCGGACCGGTTCGGCCCCACCGATGTCCGGACACGCGACAGGTGGCAGTTCCTGCCGTTCGGGGGAGGCCCGCGCTCGTGTATCGGCGAGCATTTCGCACTGACCGCCGCCGCCCTCGAGTTGGCCGCGGTGCTGCGCCGGGTCGAGATCGTCTCCACGACAACGACGTTCCCGATCACCGCACCGTTGACGATCGTCCCGGACGGACCCATCCCCGCGCAGATCCGGCAACGCGCGTGAACCGGCGCAGCAGACAGGGACGAGTCCCTTCTCGTGCCGCCGACCTCGCGTTGCAGACGCTGTCGCTGACGCAGCGCGGCCGGGTCCTCACGGCGGTGTTCGCCGATCCGCCCAATCACTTTCTCTCTCTTCGTCTTGTCAAGGACATGGACCGGCTCAGCGCTGCCGTCGATCGCGACGACTCCGTGGGCGCGGTGGTGCTGACCGGTACCGGGGACAAGTTCGTCTCTCACAGCGAACCCGATCAGGTCCGCCTGTTCTTCGAGATGTCACCGCCGCCGCTTCCGGCTCGTCTGCTCCAGTACTCGATCCGGGCGAACAACGCAGCACTGAGGATTCCGGCGGTGCGGGCTCTTACCGAGAAGCGCGGCGGTGACTGGGGTTCGGGAATCGTCTACAGCGCCTTGCTGAAACGCACGAACATCCGGATGAACGGCTCAGGCGTCGTCTACATCGCCGCCATCAACGGCGTCGCGCTCGGCGGTGGCTTCGAGCTCGCGCTCTCGTGCGATCTTCGACTGGCCGCGGACGACGATCGGGTGCGGATCGGACTGATCGAGATCCTCGCGGGCCTGATACCGGGTGGAGGGGGCACGCGACGGCTGGTGCGCATGCTCGGACCGGCCAGAGCTCTCGAGCACATGGTGGAGGGAAGGCCGCTGACGCCGCGGGAGGCGGTACAGCAGGGGCTGGTTCATCGCATCGGCCCCGCCGTCGACCTCCTCGACGACGCACATCGCATCGCCGAGCGGCTGGCGTGCCGGTCACCTCATGCGGTCGCGGCGCTGAAACGCGCAATCTACTTCGACGACCATGGAGACCTCTCGACTGCCATGGATTCCGAACTGGCCCGGTTCATCTCCACCGGACGCAATCCGGGCAAGCGCGCAGTCGCCGAGGCGTTCGAGGCCGACCTGGACCGGTTGGGCGACAGTCCCTTCGTCGCCGATATCCAGCCTTGGCTGGACGGCTCGGTCCAGCGGCGGCGCACACCGTAGACCTTGCTTCACAGAGCTATCGGGAGCTCCGACATCCCTCGCAGCGTGACGTTCTGTTTGTAGGACGGTTCGCCGGCCAGCGTGGCGTTCGGGAAGCGCGACGTGAGTGCGGTGAGTGCGACGGCGGCCTCCAGCCGGGCCAGCGGCGCACCGATGCAGAAGTGCGGCCCCTTGCCGAATCCGAGGTGCCGGATGCCCGGCCGGCCGGGATCGAAGTCGTCGGGCCGGTCGAACACATCCGGATCGCGATGCGCGGCCGCCAACAGCAGCAGGGTGCTGTCGCCTTTCGGGACCGTCACCGTTCCGATCGTCATGTCCTCGGCCGCGATTCGGCCGACCAGCTGCACCGGCGGGTCGTACCGCAGGGTCTCCTCCACCACGCCGGATACCCGCGCGGGTTCGGCACGCAGCGCGGCCCATTGCGCCGGATCGCGCAGCAGCGCGAGGATCGCGTTCGCGATCAGGTTGACCGTCGTCTCGTGCCCGGCGACCAGCAGCAGGTTGCAGGTGGCCACGATCTCGTCCTCGGTGAGCTGATCGCCCGACTCTCCCCCGCAAGCGGGAGGTGCCCCCACGACGTGGATCAGCGCCGACATCAGATCCTCGCCGGGATCGCGGCGCCGCTGCGCGATCAGTTCGCGCAGATAGCCGCGCAGCCACACCGCGGCGGCCATCCGCTCCTCGGACCCGGCGCCGACAGCACCCGTGAGATTCACGAACGGGTCCAGCGACTGAGCCAATAGCGCCGAGGCCGAACTGAATTGCGGCTCGTCCTCCAAAGGCACCCCGAGCAAGCGGCAGATCACCGCGACCGGCAGCGGATAGGCCAGCCCGGAGATCGCGTCGAAGGAGCCGTCGGCGTCGTCCAGGAGACCCTCGACCAACGCGGCGATCTCCGGTTCCAGCGCCTTGACGACCTTCGGCACGAACGCCTTGCTCACCAACCGTCGCAGCCTCGTGTGGTCGGGCGGGTCGAGGAACAGGAAGCCGGGCGGTCCGAACGGCCGCGGCGGGGCGCCGTCGGCGATCATCCGTTGCGCGACGGTCGACTTCAGCCGGTCACTGGAGGCGTGCGGGTGACGCAGCACCTCATCACAGTCGGCATAGGAGGAGAACACCGTCAGGTTGCTTCCCGGCTGCTGCACCGGTCCCTGTTCGCGGATGCGGCTGTAGAGCGGGTACGGATCTGCGCGATGGGCGGGGTCGAGCATCTGCAGCAGCAGTGACTGCGGTTCCGCAGCGGACGTCATGGTTCTTATTGTGCACGCGTGCAAGAGCACGCAGGTCAGATCGCCCTCGCGTAGTAACGACCCAGGACGTGCTCACGCAACTCGTCGAATCGGCCCGCCGGGATGGCGGCGCGGATGTCGTCGACCAGACGGATGACGAAGCGCTCGTTGTGGATCGTGCACAGGGTCGAGGCGAGCATCTCCTTGGCTTTGAACAGGTGGTGCAGGTAGGCGCGGGTGTAGTTCGCGCAGGTGTAGCAGTCGCATTCGGCGTCGATGGGCGTGAAGTCGCGGCGGTAGCGCGCGCCGGTGATATTGAACCGGCCCGTCACCGAGTACACCGCCCCGTTGCGCGCGACGCGCGACGGCGACACGCAGTCGAAGGTGTCGGCGCCGGCCTCGACAGCGGCGAACAGGTCGTCGGGCTCGCTGATACCGAGCAGGTGGCGTGGCTTGTCGTCAGGCAGTTCCTCGCCGACCCACCCGACGATGGTGGCGAGGTTCTGCTTCTCCAGCGCGCCCCCGATGCCGTACCCGTCGAAACCCCGACCGTCGGGGTCCACGATCTCGGTCAGTCCACGCGCCGCCTGCCTCCGCAGGTCCTCGTATTGCGCGCCCTGCACCACACCGAACAGCGCCTGCGGCGGCTTGTCCGGCCGCAGCGCCGAGAGCCGGCGATGCTCGGCCAGGCACCGCACCGCCCAGTCGTGCGTGCGCCGCACCGATCGCTCCTGATAACCACGGGTGTTGACGAGCGTCGTCAGCTCGTCGAACGCGAAGATGATGTCGGCGCCGAGCTGATGCTGGATCCCGATCGACACCTCCGGGGTGAACCGGTGCGTCGACCCGTTGAGATGCGACCGGAACGTCACGCCGTCGTCGTCGACGTGGGCCAGCCGTTCCTTGCCCGACGCCATGATGTCGTCGGCCTGGACCCTCTCGGTGTCCATGGCCAGCACCTTCTTGAAGCCGACGCCCAGCGACATCACCTGGAAGCCACCGCTGTCGGTGAATGTCGGACCGGGCCAGTTCATGAACGTGCCGAGGCCACCGGCCTCCTCGACGACGTCGGGCCCCGGCTGCAGGTAGAGATGGTAGGCATTGGCCAGAACAGCCTGCGCCCCAAGCTGTTCGATCATCTCGGGCAGGACGGCCTTGACGGTGGCCTGGGTGCCGACGGCGATGAACGCCGGGGTGTGGATGTCGCCGTGCGGCGTGTGGATGACCCCGGAGCGGCCCAGCCGGCCGGGAAGGTGGGACTCGACGGTGAAAAACGGTTCCGACGAGTCTCTCGGACGGGGAGTGCTCGGGGCTGCCACAGAAGTAGATTCTGCACTGTGACCACACGCTGGGCCGTCACCGCTGCTGCGGCCGCGCTGATGCTGGCCGGGTGCTCGAAGCAGCCGCCCGAGTACACCCCGCCGCCGGGTCAGCTCTACCCGGGCACGGCCCAGGTGACCGTCAACGGGCAGGACCTCGGCAAGTCGACGTCGGTGAAATGCAGCTCCGCCGGGCCGTTGACGATGATCTCGGCGGGCACCGACACCTCCGGCATGTCGGCGATGATCGACAAGGGCGACGAGCTCGTGGTGCGCGCGGTCGGCATCCGCGACCTGGCCGGCTTCACCGGCAGTTACAACGACGGGCTCGGCGGTAATGCCACGGTGAAGATGGCCGACCGCACCTACGAGATCAGCGGCACCGCGGAGGGCTTCGAGACGGCCAAGCCCAGCTTCCGGGCCTCGGGGACGTTCGCTATCAAAGTCTCGTGCTGAGTGCGGGCGCTCAATCCAGGAAGGCCACGATCGCACCGGCGAGATCCTCACCGGCGTCCTCCTGGAGGAAATGACCGGCGTCGGCGATGAGGGGATGCTCGACGCCCTTCGCGCCGGGCAGGGCCGCCTGGAAGACGGGCGCCATCGCCCCGGTGATCGGATCGCCGTCGCTGAAGGCGACCAGCGCCGGCATCGACGTGCTCGTCAGCACCTGCCACGCCGCCCTGTTGTCCTCCGACGCCGGATCGTCGGGAGCGGTGGGCACCAGAGTGGGCATCGCCCGCGGACCCGCGAGATAGCTCGGATCCGGAAACGGCGCGTCGTACGCGGCCCGGACGGTGTCGTCCAGAGGGCGCCGGCACCCTGCCACCAGGAATTGGCTGACCTGCAGGTCCGGGCTCGCTTCGACCGCCCGGCGGAACTGCCACCACACCTCGGGCATCGGGTGATCGCCCGTGGGCAGCCCGGTGTTCGCGACGACGAGACGGGCGAACACCTCGGGGTTCTCGGCAACCAGGCGCAGCCCGATCAATCCGCCCCAGTCCTGGCCGACCAGCGTTGCCGACCGCAACGCCAGCACGTCGACGACGAGCTGCCGGATCCATTCGACGTGCCGGGCATAGGTGTGGTCCTCCACGCGGCTCGGCTTGTCGGATCTGCCGAAGCCGACCAGGTCGGGACAGATCACGCGGTGTCCGGCAGCCGCGAGGATCGGCATCATCCGCCGGTAGAGAAACGACCACGAGGGTTCGCCGTGCAGCATCAGCACCGGCGCCGCGTGGGCGGGACCATCCTCGACCCAGGCGATGCGCAGCTTTCCCCCCTCGCCGTCGGCGATGTCCGCGTAGTGCGGCGCGTAGCCGAATCCGGGCAGATCAGCGAATCGTTCGTCCGGGGTGCGCAGTGTCTGCATTCCGGCCACCCTACGTCCCATCACAATTTCGCTGATTCACGGTCTGGCCGACAAAAACAAGATCAATACTGCTGAGGATGATCCGCCGCGCCCGGCGGGGCACACAACACGAAGGAGAACCGTGGTGAAGCGTGAAATCCTGGTCGCGGTCGGCGGCGCAGCGATCCTCATCGCCGGCCTGTCGGGCTGTTCCAAGGGAGAGGACAAGTCCAGCACCTCAGGGGAAACCTCGTCGGTCGCCTCGGCAGCGGGCAAGAGCACCGTCACGATCGATGGCAAGGACCAGCAGGTTCAGGGCTCCGTCGTCTGCTCCGACATGGGCGGCAACACCAACATCGCGATCGGCGACGCCACCACGGGCATCGGCGCTGTTGTCAGCACCGGCGACGATCCCAAGGTCGTGTCCGTCGGCCTGGGCAACGTCAACGGCGTCACGCTCGGTTACCAGAGCGGCGCGGGTCAGGGCGACGCCAAGGCCGAGAAGGACGGCAAGACCTACAAGATCTCCGGCACCGCCACGGGCGTCGACATGGCCAACCCGATGCAGCCGGTGAACAAGAAGTTCGAGATCCAGGTGAGCTGCCCGTAGCACCGGGCGGCCTCGTCAGGCGAGGATCAGGCAGGGATCAGGCGGGGATGTAGCCGGCGGCCGACTGCCGCAGCTGCCAGATCTGCGCGGGGCAGAGCTCGTTGACGGCCTGGTTGATCAGGTAGGCGCCCTGGTAGTAATCGGCGGTGTGGAAGTCGGCCTTCACCTGGTCGACCAGTTCGGCGTAGCTCATCTTCGCCGCTACGCGATCGCAGATGCTCTGCCCGTAGCCGATCGCGGCGTCGGCGTTGGGGAAGTTGTAACCGGGCCGGACGTGCACGTTCACCAGATAGGCGACGACGTCGGCGGAGGCCACCGGGGCCGACGCCAGCGTCGCGCCGGTCGCCAGCACCCCTGCCGACAACATCGCTGCCAGCGTCTTCATGGCATGTGACCCTACGCGCTCGGGCCCGCCGCGGCGGCAATGCGGACAAACGCCGCCCGCGAATCGGGCCCGGCAACCTAGGCTGTGCCCATGAAGTCGATGGCTGCGGTCGTACTCGCCGGTGGTTTGCTCGCTGCTCCCCTGCTGACGGTCGGTATGGGCACTGCGTCGGCGACTCCGGGCACATGCGACGGTGCCGGATGCGTGCCCTACGTGGCGCACGGGGCGCAGGTGGGCGGATCGTGCACGCAGAACACGCGGTACAACTTCGGCATGGACGCGGCGGGCAACACCCTGGCCTGCAGCTCGCGCAGCCAGTGGGTGTCGTCTCCGTCGCTGGTGGGCGTGCGCACGTTGCGCGAACCGTGTGGTGAGTCCGCGGGAGTGGCACAGACCCCCGACGGGGTGCCGTTGAAGTGCGAGGCCGGCGCGTGGACCGCCGACTACTGGGTGATGTTCTACGGCTGACGACCGAAGACGTTGCCGTAGTAGATCAGCGGCAGCGCCGCCGTCGTCGCGAAGCCCGGAGCCGCTGCGCAGACCGCGGGTACGGCGTTGAGGACCTGCATCGCGGTGGCCACGTTGGCCGACCGGACGTGCTCGGCCATGCTGGCCGGGCGGCTGAAACTCGCCAGCGCGACGAAGTGGGTCTGCATCGAGGGCTCGCCCTCGATCGTCAGTGTCCAGCCGTGTCTCGGCGCCGGCCAGTGCGTCGGGTACTCGTTGCCGACGGTCCAGAGGGTTTCGATCTCGACGAGCGCCTGCCCGTCCCGCAGGCCGGTCCACTTCCACCGCTGTCCCGCGGTGGTGCCTGCCGGCAGAAGGTGGTCGAAGATCTGATGATCGCGTTGTGCGGCAACGGCTTCGACGGTGGCCGTCACCTCGTCGAGGTCTGCGCCCAGAGTGTCGCCGATGAACCAGACCTGCTCGGTGAAGATGGAGCTGTTGAACGCGAGGAATTCGGTGGCGGTCGGGCTGATGGATTCGACGGGTTGGCCGAAAGCCATGTTGTCGAACGTGATCCCGGTGCTCTCGTAGACCGACCAGTCGGCGCGCTCCTGCAGGGTGAGCGTCTCGATGGTGCGGCTCATCCCGGCCAGCGCCAGCGGCAGCACACCGGACAGGTTGCCGGGGTTGATGCCGCTGCCGTGCACGGAGCTGGCGCCGGCCTCGCACGCGGCGAGTACGCGGTCCCGGTCTGCGGGATTCATCCGCCGCGGGTGGAACATGAACGCCGTGGTGGCGACGTTCTTGCCGCTCGCCAGCAGCGCGCAGACGTCGTCGACGCGAGCGGTGCGCGGGGTGTAGAGCACGCAGTCGGCGTCCACGCCGAGGATGGCGTCGACGTCGGTGGTGGCGCAGACGCCGATCGGGTCACGACCGGCGAGCGTGCCGATGTCGGCCCCGTCCTTGTCGTCGGCGTACACCCGCGCGCCGACGAGGCGAAGCTCCGGCCGGTGATCGAGGATGGCGGTGAGCATTTCGGTACCGACAGCGCCTGTGCCCCACTGGATCACCCGATACACACGCCGGACCGTAGCAGGACGGCGAGCGCGCTCGAATTATTACGAGATTTATTACGGATTTACGTCCGCGCAGGTCGGAGTGCGCATTGACGATCTTGATCGGCGATCTGGGTGTACCCAATAACGGTGATGACTGACGAGGCCGCTCGAGCGGTCGCGGCGGCCGCTGCGGTCGGCCTGGCCGTCGCCGACGGTGAAGTCGCCGGGCTGGTGGTGCAGTCCGCCACCGGGGTCATCGAAGCGGCGACCCCGGAAGCCGAGGAGATCCTCGGTCTGTCGCTGGGTCAGATGCTGGGGCGGGCCTCGGCAGATCCGCGCTGGGCCGCGGTCGGCGTCGACGGAGTGGCACTGCGTCCGCAAGACCATCCCGCCATCCGGGCGCTGATGACCGGTCGACCGGTGTACGGCACCGAACTCGGCGTGCACCGCCCGGGCCGCGACCGCGCCGGCGAGCACGTGTGGCTGCGGGTGGACAGCGTGCCGTTCAACTTCGTCGATGGCGCGCCCACCAATGTGGTGGTGCGCTTCTCGGTGCTCTCCGGTCAACGCGCGACCGAGTTGCGGCTGGCCGAATCCGAACGGCTGTACCGGTTCCTGATCGACAACGCTCCCGACATCGTCGCCTGGCAGCTGCCGGACACCACCTTTCTGTGGGTGTCCCCGGCGTCGGAGACCCTCCTCGGATATGCGCCCGAGGAGATGGTGGGCCGTACCGCCTACGAGTTCATGCACCCGTACGACCGAGCGACGTCGCAGGCCACCGCGTGGATGGCCGGTCGGTCGCCGTCGCCGGAGTCGATCGTCGTGCGGATGCGCCACCGCGGTGGGCATCACATCTGGATGGAGGTGGCCGGGCAGGTTCTGCGCGACGCGGACGGCAACCCCGCGCAGTTGCGCACCTCCTGGCGCGACGTGACGGCGCGGGTGGAGGCGGAACGCGGACGCGACGCCGCACTGCAGCTGGTGCAGTCGGTGGTGGCCAACGCCCCGATCGGTATCGCGGTGTGCACCGAAGACGGCCTGATGCAACAGGTCAACGCCGCACTGTGCACGATGCTGGGCCGCGACTCCGCGCAGCTGCTCGGGCGCCGCGTCGACGAGTTCCTTCACCCCGAGGCCGAGTGTTCCGACCGGTTCTCCGCGCTGTTGTCCGGGGAACTGCCGGTGGACGAATCCGAATGCCGGTACGTGCGCCCCGACGGCACACCGATGTGGGGACATCGCACCGCGGTGGTGCTGCGCGACGGCGATGGCCGCGGCGACCCCCGGCTGCTGCTCCATCTCCAGGACGTCACCGAACGCCGCACGGCGCACGACGCGCTCACCCATGCCGCGACCCACGACGCGCTCACCGGTCTGGCCAACCGGGTCGCGTTCACCGAGCACCTCGCCGCGATGCGCCGCCGGCTCGGACCGGACGACTGCAGCGGGCTGCTGTTCATCGACCTCGATGACTTCAAAGCGGTCAACGACACCTACGGCCACGAGATCGGCGACGAACTGCTCACCGTGGTCGGCGCCCGGCTCCGCGAGTCGATCCGGCCGCAGGACTTCGCCGCGCGCCTGGGTGGCGACGAGTTCGTGGTTCACTGCCGGTACCTCACGGATCACCAGGGGGCGGTGGACATCGCCAAGAGGATCGTCGACAAGCTGTCCGAGCCCTACCGGCTGGGCGCCAGGACCATCAGCATCTCCGCCAGCATCGGCGTCACCACCACCACCCGCGACGGTCACGACCGGCTCATGACGTCGGCCGACCGCGCCATGTACCGGTCCAAGAAAGCCGGGCGGGGGCTGATCACCGATGCGGCGGACGACCCGGCGCCGTCGGGTAGGGCAGACTCGGTGAGTATGAGCGACACCGACGGCGACTACGACGACGCAGGACCCGACAACACCCTGAGCCCGAGCGAATCGCTGGACTCCGACGAGGTGCGCAACGACGACGGCGACGTCGTCGTCGACCCTCCGGACGAGTGGATCGACGCCGAGGAGGACGAGACCCTCGACGAACGGCTCGCCGCCGAGGTGCCCGATGTGCTGCCCCGCGGTGACGCCGAGCAGGCCACCCCGGATCGGCGGACCTACGGGCAGATCGACGGGACCCCGGAGGACGGGACGTCCTTCTACACCGTGCTCGACGACGACGAGTGAGCCGCCGCGGTCCTCAGCGCGTCCCCCGGCCGGGTTCGGTGCGCAGACCGTCGGCGAGCACGCGTGCCGCGTCCCGCACCGCGCGCGCCGGGTCGGATGCGCCGGTGCGCGGATCCAATGCCGCCGCGACCACTCCCGCCACCAGGCTCACACCCAGCTCGGGAGTGATGTCGGCGCGTACCCGCCCGGCGGCCTGGCCGCGCACGAAGCCGTCCCGCAGCGGACGCATGACCGCGGCGACCTCACGACGAGCCGTGTCGTCGAGCGGCCTCAGCTGACGCAGCGCCCGGTAGCGATCGCCGATCGCACCCAGGGCCTGCACCACGTCGACGACCACCTCCGGCGTCACAAGGGGCTCGGCTCCGAGTGTGCGCGCCAACGCTTTTCGCGTCGCGGACAAGGACCGGGCGTACAGCTCGGAGAGTAGCTGCTCGCGGGATCCGAGATGGCGCCACGCGGTCGCGCGCCCGACGCCGCCCGCGCCCGCGATGTCGGCCATGGACGCCGACGGATCGTCGGCGAGCACCCGCGCGGCCACCTCGAGCAGATCGCGGGCAGGTGAATTCACGACGGCAGGATTGCCCGTCACGCCGAAGCGAAACAACCTGTTTCAACGCGCTGCGGTCCGGGTACCTCCGCACGATGCGTGGACTGCGCCGGCTTCTGGAGCGAGCCGTCGCCCGTGTCACCGCGTCGGATCCCTCCCACCAGCGTCTCCGGATGGCGGCCCGCGGCACCCTCGCCGTCGCGTGTTCCGTCGGCACGATCGCCCTGCTGTCCCAATTGTTCGACAAGCCGGTGCTGCCCGCCGCACCCGGCCTGATCGTCGCGATGATCGGCACGATGGCCGTCAACGACGACTCACTGCGGGGCCGCATGGTCACGCTCGCGCTCGGGGTCCTCACCGCCCTGGCGGGAGTCGCCGCCGGCAGCCTCCTGTTCGGGTCGAGCTTCGCAAGTCATGTCGTCTTCGTCGTCGCGGCCGGCGCGGCGACCTACGCGCAGCGCTACGCCCCGCGAGGCACGGCGCTGGGGATGCTCGGCTTCATGTCGTATTTCATGGCGATCTTCCTTCGCGTGCCCTTCTCCAGCCTGGCGTGGACCGCCGTGGCGATCGGCTGCGGCGCGGTGATCGCCGGCGTCGTCAAGGAAGTCCTCGTCCCCGACCGTCCCGTCGGGGACCTGCGCCGCACGATCGACGCGTTCACCACCCGGCTCGCGCAGGTCTGCCGCGCCGCTGCCGTCATCGCCCGGGACGGCGACGACGGCATCGACGGGCGACGCCGCGCCCGCCTGCGCCGCCGTGTCCTGGCACTGAGGGAGACCGAGCTGGCGATCGACAGCCAGCTGGGCGGATCCCAGGCCGACGCCTCGGTGCAGATCCACGACCTGGTGCTGCATGCCACCCTGGCCGCCGAGGCGCTCGGCGAGCAGTCCGTTCACGGTGCGGACTCCGCAGCGCTGGCGGAGCAGCGCACGGAGCTGGCCGGTATCGTCGCCGAACTCACGCGAGCGGGCCGGCAGGCGCGACCCGATGAGGGCGTGCCGGAGTCCGCTGACGACGATACCCCCGACGCGGACGGTGAAGACGATGACGGGCCGCGCATGTGGCCCTCCCCGGACAGCCGCAAGGCGCTGCAGGCGATCGTTGCGACGGGATTGGCCGTCCCGCTCGGGCTGTTGGTCTCCACTCAACGCTGGTACTGGGCGGCGATCGGGGCGTTCGTCGTGTTCACCCGTCCTGCGACGGCGGAGGAGAGCGTCGTCCGCGGTTTCGAGAGGCTGCTGGGCACCACGGTGGGAGCGGCCGCGGGCATCGCGCTGGGCACTGCCGTCAGCGGTCATGCGACCGCGCAGCTGACACTGCTCGCGGTCGGGGTCTTCGTATCCCTCTACCTGTTCGGTGTGTCCTATGCCTTCGCCATGGCCGGGATCACCGCGATTCTCGCGATCATCTACGACCTGATGGGTCAGTTCAGCGACCGGGTGCTCGAGCTGCGGGTGGTCGAGACGGCGATCGGCGTCGCGCTGGGCGGCTTGGCGGCGATCGTGGTCTTCCCGATGAGCTCACGGCGCAAGATCCGCGAAGCGGAGGACGACCTGCTCGCGGCGCTGCAGGATTTCCTGGATGCGCTCGCCGCCCCCGAAAAGCCCCGCGCCGCATACGCCGTGCGCGACGACGCCCGCAACGTCGAACAGAAGGCGCACGACCTGCGCTTGGCGGCCGAACCGCTGACCGAACCGTTCCCCGGGCTGGGCTCCGGGCGGCGCCGGCAGCGGGTGATCATGCTGACCGTGCTCGGCCGCTCGGCGCGCCAGTTGGCGCGGGAGGTGACCGCCGATCCGGCCGTCATCGACAGCCGCGAGGTGCAGGAGGACATCGCGGCGTTGTCGCGGCGGCTGCAGGCGGCCCGCTCATCGGACGACGGTGCCGCGCGCAGTGCCGTGCGCACGCCGCGCTCGGAAGGACCGATCGGCCGCGAGCTGCAGCGCATCGCCCGCGTGCTCGACAGCCTGGACGACGCCTCGGTCGAGGATGTCTCGCCCGGAGAACGTCACAGCCGCACCACGACCGGCCCCCGCGCCTCGTAGCGCGCACCTCAGTTGAGGCGTTCGCCCGACTTCGGGTCGAAGAGGTGCACTGCCCCGTCGGGATGCCTGCGCAGCCGCACCGAGTCGGCCAGTCTGGGGGCGGTGCGCGGATTGCAGCGTGCCACCAACTCGACCTCGCCCGCGTGCGCATACACATACGCCTCGCTGCCGAGATCCTCGACGAGGTCGACGACGGCCTCCACGCCGCCGGAGTCGGTGATCTCGAACTGCTCCGGCCGGATCCCCACGGTGACCTCCTTGAGCCCTGCCTCGCTCAGCTTGCTCAGTTGGTCGCGCTCGAGCTCCAGCGTGGAGTTCCCGAGCGCCACGCCGTCGGCCGTGATCGCGGCCGTGAACAGGTTCATCGCGGGCGATCCGATGAAGCCCGCGACGAACGCATTCGCCGGGTGGTCGTAAAGCTCGTTCGGCGAGGCGAATTGCTGCAACTTGCCACCCTTGAGCACCGCGACGCGGTCGCCCATGGTCATCGCCTCGACCTGGTCGTGGGTGACGTACACCGTGGTGGTGCCCAACCGTCGCTGCAGCGCGGCGATCTGCGTGCGGGTCTGCACGCGCAGCTTGGCGTCGAGGTTGGACAGCGGCTCGTCCATGCAGAACACCTTGGGCTCGCGGACGATGGCGCGTCCCATCGCGACGCGCTGACGCTGGCCACCGGACAGCTTGGCGGGCTTGCGGTCCAGGAACTCGGTCAGGTCCAGGAGCTTGGCGGCCTCCTCGACCTTCCGCCGCCGTTCGTCGGCCGGCACACCGCGCAACTTGAGCGCGAAGCCCATGTTCTCGGCGACGGTCTTGTTGGGGTACAGCGCGTAATTCTGGAACACCATCGCGATGTCGCGGTCCTTGGACGGCACCCCCGTCATGTCCTTGCCGCCGATCTCGATGGCTCCCTCGTCGATGTCCTCGAGACCGGCCAGCATCCGAAGTGCGGTGCTCTTGCCGGACCCGGACGGGCCGACCAGGACGATGAACTCACCATCGGCGATGTCGAGGTTGAGGTTGTCGACCGCGAGCTTGTCCGACCCCTCGTAGATGCAGGAGGCGTTTCGGTAGGTGATCGATGCCATGTCTTTCAGTCTCCTTGTCAGATAAGGGAAGTGGGAGGGGTTATTTGATCGCGCCGAAGGACAGACCGCGCACCAGCTTGTTCTGGGCGAACCACCCGCAGAGGATCACGGGAAGCGCGGCCATGGTCGCCGCCGCGGACAGCACGGCCCAGTACTGACCCTCACCGGCGATGAAACCGACGAGGTACACCGGCATCGTCTGAGCGTTCACCGCGGTGAGGTTCACCGCGAAGAAGAACTCGTTCCACGCGAAGATCACACAGATCAACGCGGTGGCGGCGATGCCCGGCGACACCAGCGGGAGGATCACCTCTCGCACCGAACGCCACAGGCTGGCGCCGTCCAGGCTGGCTGCTTCGAGCAGTTCACCCGGCACCTCGAGGAAGAACGAGCGCATCATCCACACGGCGATGGGCAGGTTCATCGCCGAGTAGAGCACCACCAGCGCCCAGATGTTGTCCAGGAGGCCAATATTCGACACGATGACGTACAGCGGTAGGATCACCGCCACCACCGGCAGCATCTTGGTGCTCATGAAGAAGAACAGCGCGTCCTGGGTCTTGCGCACCGGCCGCAGCGACAGCGCGAACGCGGCAGGGGTGCCCAGCAGCAGCACGATCAGTGTCGAAAGACCGGTCGCGAAAAGGGAATTGAGCATCGCGGGCCCGATCGCCTGGTCGAAGACGGCCTTGAACTGATCGAGGGTCGGGGTGAAGAACAGCTTCGGCGGGCTGGTCGCCGCATCGCTCTCCTTCTTGAAGGCCGTCAGCACCATCCAGAACACCGGGAAGAAGAATCCGAGCCCGACGAGCCAGGCCACCACCCCCCAGGGGCTGAACTTGCGGCTCTTCTTCTTCGACGGCGATGCCGCATCCGTTGTCGCCGTGGCCTTCTCGGTGCTGTCAACTACTCGCGGAGTGGTCATCAGGCCGCCTCTTCCTTGCCGGAGAATGATTTGAAGATCAACCGAAGTGCGAAGTTCGCGATGATGATCGTGAAGATCACCACCACCACGCCCATGGCCGCCGCCTGGCCCATGTCGAAACCGAGGAACGCGCGCTGGTAGATGTAGAAGGGCAGATTCGCGCTCGCGATGCCCGGGCCACCCTGGGTCATCATGTAGATGGTGTCGAATGTGTTCACCAGGTAGATGGCGCCGAGCACGACACCCAGCTCGATGAACCGCCGCAGGTGCGGCAGAGTCAACTCGCGGAAGAGTTGCAGCGCGCCCGCACCGTCGACTCGGCCGGCCTCCAGGATGTCGCGAGGCATGGACTGCAGGCCGGCGAGGATCAGCAGCATCATGAACGGCGTCCACTGCCAGATGAGCACCACCATCACCATCGTCAGCGGGAACTGGCCGATCCAGTCGACCTTGCCGATTCCCACCAGTGACAGCAGCCAGTTCAGGATTCCGTTGGTGGGATCGAGGATCGTGGTCTTCCAGATCAGCGCCCCTGCAACAGGGGTGATCAGGAACGGCGTGATCAACAGTGTGCGCACCACACCGCGGCCGAGGAACGCCCGGTCCAGCAGCAAGGCGATCAGCAGACCGAGTAGCGCAGAGACCAATACGACCACGACGATCAGCACGACGGTGTTCAGGGCCACCGACCAGAACTGGCTGTCCTTGACCACCGCGACGTAGTTGCTCAGACCCACGAACTGACGGGACCCCGGGCGAACCAGGTTCCAGGACAGTGTCGAGTAGTACAGCGTGAACAAGAACGGGATCTGGGTGACGACGATCATGAAGATCAGCGCGGGCAGCAGTGGTCCGCGCCTGCGCCACGCTTCGGCGCGACTCACGCCGACGCCCTGCGCTTCCCGGATTTTCCGAACCCGTTCGGAGACCGCCGTCTGGCCGGCGTCCGCGTCGGTATCAGCAGTAACAGTCATCACTTCTCCTGGTATGTCTTGCCGACCACCGCGGCGTATTCCTGGGCCTGGGCCAGCGCGTCATCCACCGACTTCTGTCCGGCGATCGCCGCGCTGATCTGTTGGCTCACCCTGGTCCCGAGATCCTGGAACTCCGGTATCCCGACGAACTGGATGCCGGTGTACGGAACCGGTTGCACTGTCGGCTTGTTCGGCGTCGCGTTCTCGATCGACTGCAGTGTCAACGGACCGTAGGACTTCGATATCGCCTCGTACTCGGGCAGGTCTTTGTACGTCGAGATCCGGCTGCCCGGTGGGACGCGGGCCCAGCCCAGCTTCTCGCCGACCAGCCTTATGTAGTCCTTGCTGGTCATCCACGAGATGAACTTCCAGGCACCGTCAGGGTTCTTGGCGCCCTTGGGGATGCCCAGCGACCAGGTGTAGAGCCACCCCGAGTTCGGCTTCTCGACGATCGGCGCGGGCAGGTAGCCGATCTTGCCGACCAGGTCGGGATAGGTCTTGGGATCCTCGAGCACCGACACCGCCGACGTCGCGTCGTACCACATCGCCGTCTGCCCCTGTCCGAACAGGTTTGCGCACTCCTGGAAGCCCGTCGAGGCGGCGCCCAACTCGCCGGATTTCTTGATGGTGTCGACGTAGAAGTTGACCGCCTTCTTGACTTCCGGGCTGTCGAGTTGCGCGTTCCATTTCTCGTCGAACCAGCGCCCGCCGAACGTGTTGATCACCGTGTCCAGCGGAGCGAGCACCTCTCCCCAGCCCGGCTTGCCGCGCAGGCAGATTCCGGCGCGCTCATCGGACTTGAGTTTGTCGGCCCACTGCGCGACCTCTTGCCACGTCGGCTGGTACCCCGGGCTCTGGTCGACCTGGATGCCCGCCTGCTCGAAAAGATCCTTGCGGTACATCAGGAACGAGGACTCGCCGTAGAACGGGACCGAGTACATGTGGCCCTGGTAGGACAGCGAGTCGCGCAGGGACGGGATGAAGTCGTTCTCGTCGTAGCCCGGCGTGTTCTTCGCGTAGTCCGACAGGTTGCGCAGCCAACCGTCCTTGGCCCACTGCGGCGTCTCGAAGTTGCTGATCATCACGACGTCGAACTCGCTGCCGCCCATCGCGGTGGACATCGTGATCTTGGCCCGCGCCTGGTTCTCCGACAGCGAGATGAACTTCAGCTTCGTGCCCGGGTTCTTCTGCTCGAAATCCGACGACAGCTTCTGGGCGTCGGTCATCTGCGAGTTGGACACCAAGGCGATCGTGACCTCGTTCTCCGACGCACCGAGACTTCCCGCGCCCGCACAACCAGCGGTCAGCACCACCCCGGACACCGCAGCACACACGGTCAATCGGCGTACGGCTCTTCGTAGCTTTTTCACCTTCACCTCACCTCACTTGTCATGGCCGAGTAGCCAACGGGCACAATCGATGTCACACACCAGGAGACGGGCCAGCCCGCCCCGCAGAGCGCCGAGGACCGCAGCGTGCTTCGTGGCGCCGCTGGCGATCAGAATCGTCTTGGGGCAGTCGCGGATGTCTTGGAGCGGAACCGAGATCACTCTCTGCAGCAGCTCGGTCTCCACCGGGACGCCGTCTGCGTCGAAGAACCGGCCCCCGATCTCTCCCACCGCACCCAGCGTCACCAATTCGTCGAGCATCGCGGTGTCCAAGAAGCTGCCCTCGAACAGCGTGGTCGACATCGAGACCGCGCCGACACCGAAGAGCATCATCTCCGCCCGGCGGCCCCGGTGCAGGGTGCGGGAGATCACCGAATCCTGATGCAGGGACGCCACCGTCGACGGATCGGCGTACAGCGGTGCGGGCAGCCGGATCGCCTCTGCGCGCAGTGCGTCGGCGCAGTGGCTGAGGATGTAGTCGGCACCCGTCTGGTAGGTGATCGTGGACATGGCGCCGTCGAGCTGGACCACCGCACGGCACGTCGCCGCGCCGGGTGTCAGAGCCGTCGCGACCGCAACCTGTTCTGGGCCCCACGTGAACCCCAGCGTGTCGGTCGGCGACAGCCGCCTGGTCAGCAGTGCCGCCGCGGCGCGACCGACGCCGGCGAAATCCGCCGGGGTGGCCGAGGCCCCGACATCGACGCCACGACCGGCGACGACGGCCTCGGTCAGGCCGAATCTGCGTTCGAGCTCCCGCTCTTCGGCTGCGTGCAGTTCGTCCTCGGCGTGCGGCGGCACGAGGACCTCGATACGCACCAGCCCGTCCGCCTTCGCCCTGGCAACGAGCCGACCCGCGGTGGGCCGGGAGACACCGAGGCGGGCGGCGATCTCGGCCTGCGTCAATCCGTCCAGGTAGTAGAGGGTGGCGGCACGCAGGGCCAAGCGCAGTTCCTCCGGCGAGCGCTCCCGCGATCGAGCATGCGGCCGCATCCGCGCACCAGCGCCGCTGCCGTTGGTGATCGCTCTGGGCATGCAGTCGCCTTCAGTGCCGTGTCTGAGCAGATGCTCAGGGGTGCGTAATTATGCTCATCACGTTAACATGACAGTGTGACCTACACAACATTCTTTTCGAACCACGGCATGACGGCCGCGGTGCAGAGCTCATGAAGGTCAACCAGTCCACGCTCGCCCAGCTTCCGGTCTCCGTCCCGACCTACGACCGCAATGAAATCGGCATCGGGATAGTTCATTTCGGCGTCGGCGGGTTCCACCGGGCGCACCAGGCGATGTATGTGGACAAGTTGCTGGAGAACGGTCTCGCGCGGGAGTGGGGTATCTGCGGTGTCGGGGTGATGCCGGCCGACCGCCGGATGAAAGCGGCGCTGGACGCGCAGGACGGCCTCTACACGCTGATCCTGCGGAACCCGGACGGGTCCCGCGACGTCCGGGTGATCGGCTCGATCCTGAACTACCTCTACGCCCCCGACGATCCGGAGGCGGTGATCGAGCTGCTGGCCGCCCCGACCACCCGGATCGTCTCGATGACCATCACCGAGGGTGGCTACCAGATCGAGAATGCCGGCGACGTCTCGGTTTTCGGCTTGGTCACCGAAGCGCTGTCGCGGCGCAGAGCCCGCGGGATCGCCTCGCCGACGATCGTGTCGTGCGACAACATCGAGGGTAACGGCGACATCGCCCGCCGGGCGTTCTCCGGCTATGCCGACAGGTCGCACCCGGGTCTGTCGGAGTGGATGGCCGAACACACCACGTTCCCGAACTCGATGGTGGACCGCATCACGCCCGTCACGACGCCCGACGTCATCTCCGGACTGGCCGACGAACTCGGCGTCGAGGACGAGTGGCCGGTGGTCGCCGAACCCTTCACGGCATGGGTTCTCGAGGACGACTTCGTCTCCGGCCGGCCGCCTTTCGAGCAGGTCGGCGTGTTGATGGTCGACGACGTCACCCCCTACGAGTTGATGAAGCTGCGCCTGCTCAACGCGAGCCATCAGGGCCTGTGCTACTTCGCATACCTGGCCGGCTACCGGCTCGTGCACGAGGCCGCAGCGGACCCACTGTTCGCCGACTTCCTGATGGACTACATGGATTCGGAGGGCACGCCCACCCTCAAACCGGTGCCGGGCATCGACCTGGCCGACTACAAGCGCACACTCATCGAACGCTTCGCCAATCCCGGTGTGCGAGACACCGTCGCCCGGCTGTGCGCCGACAGTTCTGATCGCATCCCGAAGTGGCTGCTGCCGGTGATCCGCGCGAACCTCGGCGCGGATCGGCCCGTGCGCCTGTCGGCGGCGATCGTGGCGAGCTGGGCGCGCTACGCTGAGGCGGTCGATGAGCAGGGCGAGCCGATCGAGGTGGTCGACCAGCTCGCCGACTCCCTGATCCCGATCGCCCGGTCGCAGCGTGAGCATCCGCTGGCATTCATCGAGAACGAGGCGTTGTTCGGCGATCTCGCCCAGCAGCCGCGGTTCGTCGATGCCTACCGGTGGGCTCTGGAGTCCCTGCACCGGGACGGCGCACGGGCAACCCTCGAGGCGCTCCGGCGGGACCACGGATGAATCGCGCGCTGATCATCGGCGAGGCGCTGATCGACGTCGTCCAGCGCGAAGGTCGGCCGAGTTCCGAGCACGTCGGCGGAAGCCCGTTGAACGTCGCGGTCGGTTTGTCGCGGCTCGAGCGCGACGTCGACTTCCTCACGTCCATCGGCGACGACAGCCGCGGTCGCCGGATCGCCGATTACGTGGCCGCCGCGGGTGTCCATCTGCTGGACGGCAGCGTCGCCGCACGGCGCACACCGGTGGCGCGGGCCGTGCTCGACGCGGCCGGCTCGGCGACCTACGAGTTCGACATCGACTGGCATCTGGACGGTGCGCCGGACGTCGATGCGCCGGTGGTGGTGCACACCGGGTCGATCGCCACCGTCCTCGAGCCGGGTTGCCGCACCGTCGCCGCCCTCCTCGACGCCTATCGCGGGTCGGCCACGATCAGCTTCGACCCGAACGTGCGTGCGGCGCTGATCACCGACCACGGTCGGACAAGGACGCAGATCGAGCGGCTCGTGGCACGCAGCGATGTCGTCAAGGCCAGCGACGAAGATCTTCGGTGGCTCGCCCCGGACAGCACGCCGGAGGACGTGGCGCAGCGCTGGTCCATGACAGGTCCGGCAGTGGTGGTGGTCACCATGGGCGGCGACGGAGCGTTCGCGGTGTCCGCGGCGGGGTCGGTACGCGTGCCCGCCCGCCCGGTACAGGTGGTCGACACCGTCGGGGCCGGCGACTCCTTCATGGCCGGGCTGATCGACGCGCTGTGGTCACTCGACCTGCTCGGAGCCGAGCGCAGGGAGCAGCTTCGCGCCATCGACCTCGACCGGCTCGCGGCCTCGGTGGAAGCCGCAGTCCTGAGTTCGGCCCTGACGGTGGAACAGGCCGGGGCTGTGCTGCCCGACCGCGCCACTCGCGACGCCGCTGCTCTGGAGTCACATCGCGGTCGTGGGCGCGAAGATCCCCCGGCGGCCAGCTGACTCACAGCCCCCGGCGGTTTCAAAAACCGGCGCCGAGGTAATCCCGCGGTGAGGCTCATACCGGAGCCGGAACCGCGATTCGAACGAAGGAGGCGCATATGGGCGCCGATGACAAGGCCAGCAACAAGATCGACGACCTCGGCGGCAAGGCCAAAGAAGGCCTCGGCAAGCTGACGGGCGACGAGAGCAAAGAGAACGAAGGCAAGGTCGACCAGGCGAAGTCGAGCCTGAAGGACGCCGGCGAGAAGGTCAAGGACGCCTTCAAGAAGTAAGTCCCCTACGACAGAGGGCCCGCCACCACCCGGTGGCGGGCCCTCTGCCGTCGCGAGCACTGCACGAGTGTCGCGCGGCAGAAATTGACGCGCGATGCAGCACTGAGCTATCGATCGGTTGTTTGCCTACAACGCTGAACACCCGTATAGACTGCGATCGCCGAAGACAGCAGGCAACACTACGCGGAGGGCGATCGCCCCTTCGCCGGGGGACGAAGGGTATCGCCATGGGTCGGCACAGCATCTCGTATTTTGAAGAGCAGCAGGGGCTTTCGCCTCGCGACTCGACCTCCGGAACAGCGCTCCACATCGGCCGGGTGGGACTGCTGGCCGTCGCGCTGGGGATCGGGGCCGCGGTCGCGGGCGGTGCGGGCGTCGCCCACGCTGAAACCTCGGGCGGCAACGCCG
Organism: Mycolicibacterium chubuense NBB4; assembly: GCF_000266905.1. Next base: position 5,174,942 of record NC_018027.1, read on the forward strand.
GCGGGGACCACGCGACACATACGGCGACCAAACAGTCGTCGGTGCAGAGGTCGGCCGGGCGGGCGCACACGAACTCGACACGCAGCGAGAAGGCGTCGAGCGACGCCGGCACCACGAGGGGCTTCGGGACCACCAGGGACACCGACACCACGAGGGACGCCGACACCAAGAGCGACGCCGACACCAAGAGCGACGCCGACACCAGGAGCAGCGGCCACCAGGCCGCCGATGACCCGGCAGCGGTGCCGCGGTCGATCTCGCGCGGACCACGGAAGATCACGGCGGCACCGGTGCAACTCGACCCCGGCACGGTCGAGAAGCCGCTCGCCCTGCCGACGCCGGCGCCGCAAACGGGCGACGCGCCGGCAGCACCCAAGCCGACCGTGCTCGGCGTGCTGCAACTGGTCGGCCGAAAGATCGAGGAGAGCTTCGCCCACGCGGTGCCGGCGGCGTCGTCGGCCTCGAGAACCGCAGCCGTCGCACCTGCGGTCCCCGCCCCCACCGACGAGGCCGCCACCCAGTACGGCGACATCGGCAAGTGGATGCTGCAGCCCAACGGGCAGATATCGGACTACGGCGGTCAGCTGTATGACGGCAAGACGCTGCTGGAACCGGTCAACGTGGTCATCGTCGACCCGACGTCGACCAACCCGCTGCAGGCCACGTGGAGGCTCAACGCCGCGATGCGGGCGTCCGGGTTCCCCGCGCAGGCCATCCACAGCTCGGGCTTCAAGGGCATCATCGACGACAAGACCTACCGGCAGCAGCCGATGGGCTTCCTCCGTGGCTATTCGGACAACTTCTTCGTGCTGCCGAACAACCACGGGCGCATCTTCGGACCCGATCCGGTGGAGACCAGCAGCGGGTACGTCTGGAGCGGCGCGTTCAGCCGCGAGGAATGGGGCACCTACAACGGGCGGCCCGCGCATCTCTATGTCTCGTCGAACATCGCCCGAGACGCACTGGCGATGAACCTGGTGGCCAGCGGCCGCGCGACCTACGGCGGACTCGTCCCGCTGGACAACGCCTACAACACCGACACCACGACGACCGGTGACCACGACGGCTACGCCGTTGTGCTGATCCTGAGCTAGGGGCTCTCCCCTTCGGGGGTAAGTGGGCGAATCAGTACGGCTCTTCGTCACCAGGTGTGACAATCGCATGGGGTGCCGGAAGCGCTAAGCCCACGAGAGGTCCAGGCTCATGAAACTCCGCTCCCTGCTGCCAACGCACCGCACTCCCGACAGCCGCATACTGGCGACGACGCTGATCCCCATCCTGGCTGCGGGCACCTGCCTACCGTCGGCACACGCAGAGCCCGGACAAGCGGACCTGGCGAAACCCTTCTCGGAGGCCGGCGGCCCGTTCGTCGGTCAATGGCGCGCCCACCGGGAGAGTCTCACCATCAACGCCGACGGCAGCGCCGTCGAGACCACCGACGCGGGCACAGTGAACTTCCGGCTCACCTTCGTGCAGGGCCCACCGTCGCAGCCGGACACCACCGCCGAAGGCAACCTGCCCGACGGCGGATATGCGGCGGCCACGCTCGTCGACGGCGGTCGCGGTCTGACCCTGTCCATCGCCAACGGCGACAACGGGTTTGCGTTCTGCAAGATAGTCAATGGCGGCTATGCGAACAGCGACGACTGCGGGGCGTGAATCGAAACGCGGGCAGGCCTCCACCAGCGCATCAGCGCTGAGGAGGTTTGGCGGTGGCGGAGGGATTTGAACCCTCGGACGGGGGTTACCCGTCACACGCTTTCGAGGCGTGCTCCTTAGGCCGCTCGGACACGCCACCGTGTGGCAGCTTACCGAGGGACGGCTCGGGAACCCAAACCGACCGCCGAGTCAGCGCTGCCGCGCGAAGAAGTCCTCCAGCAGCGCGGCGCATTCGGCGGCCAGCACTCCCCCGCGCACTTGCGGCCGGTGCGTCAGCCGCCGGTCGCGCACCACGTCCCACAGGGAGCCGACCGCGCCCGTCTTCGACTCCCAGGCGCCGAAGACCAGCCGCGACACCCGCGCCATCACCAGCGCGCCGGCGCACATCGTGCACGGCTCGACGGTCACCGCCAGCGTCGTGCCCTCCAAGCGCCAGCCGTCGCCGAGCACCTCTGCGGCCGCTCGCAACGCCAGGATCTCGGCGTGCGCCGTCGGGTCGGCGAGTTCCTCGCGACGATTCGCCGCGCGGGCCAACTCGGTTCCGTCCGCCGCGACGACGACCGCGCCGATCGGCACGTCGCGCGGGCCCGCACCCCGGGCCGCCTCGAGCGCCGCCCGGATCAGGTCCTCGTCGCTCACCTGCCCAAACGGTCCAGCACCGCCGACAGCTCGTCGGCGAAACCCATCTCCCGCGCGATCCGGCCCACCTGCTCGTCGGCGTAGAGGTCATCACTCTCGTCCAAGATCACCCCGAGCACCGCCTCCGGCAGACCCACGTCCGACAGCACGCCGAGGTCACCCTCCTCGAACGGGTCGCAGCGTTCGAGCTCCTCTTCGTCGATGTCGGCGTCGAGCTTCTCGAGCACTTCGGCGGCGATGTCGTAATCCAGTGCGGCCGTCGCATCCGACAGCAGCAACCGGGTGCCCGACGGAGCGGGCCGCACGATGACGAAGAACTCGTCGTCGATGTCCAGCAGCCCGAAAACCGCACCGGCGCTGCGTAACTCACGCAACTCCGTCTCGGCGGCGGTCAGGCTCGTCAAGGTCGCGGGTCGCATCGCGGTGCATCGCCACTTGCCGTCCTCGCGGACGACCGCCACAGCGAAGCCGTCCGGCACATCCACCGCCCGCTCCTGCGCCTGTGCGCGTTGCGCTCCCATGACAGGTAACGGTAGTCCCCCACCATGGCCTTGACCAGCGAGTCCGCGCCTCCTGCACGTCGGGTGCGGCGGCCGGTGTGCCAACCTTGAACAGTGGGGAAGACACCGGTGTGCGTGGTCGGGCTCGGGCTCATCGGCGGCTCGCTCATGCGCGCCGCGAAGGCAGCCGGCCGGGACGTGTTCGGGTACAACCGCTCGATCGAGGGCGTCGAGGCGGCGCGGTTCGACGGCTTCGACGTCACGGCCAGCCTGGACGAAGCGCTCACCCGGGCCGCCGAGTCCGACGCGCTGGTGGTTCTCGCCGTCCCGGTGCCCGCGCTGCCGCTGATGCTGCGCCACGTGCGCGACACCGCACCGGACTGCGCCCTGACCGACGTCACCAGCGTCAAGGGCGCGGTGCTCGACGAGGTCCGCAAGGTGGGTTTGCTCGGCCGTTTCGTCGGCGGTCACCCGATGACCGGCACCGCCTACTCCGGGTGGTCGGCGGGCAACGCCGGGCTGTTCCACAACGCGCCGTGGGTGATCAGTGTCGACGACCACGTCGACGCCCAGGTGTGGGCGGAGGTGATGCACCTCGCGCTGGACTGCCGCGCCATCGTGGTCCCCGCCCGCTCGGACGAGCACGATGCCGCCGCCGCGACGATCTCGCACCTGCCGCACCTGCTGGCCGAGGCGCTGGCCGCCACGGCCGGCGACGTGCCGCTGGCGTTCGCGCTGGCCGCCGGCTCGTTCCGGGACGGCACCCGGGTGGCGGCGACCGCGCCCGACCTGGTGCGGGCGATGTGCGAGGCCAACCGGGAGCAGCTGCTGCCCGTCCTCGACAAGGCGCTCACGCTGCTGGTCAACGCCCGGCGCCACCTCGCCAACGACGAGCCCGTGGTCGAGCTGGTCGAGGCGGGTCACGCGGCCCGGATCCGCTACGACAGCTTCAGCAGGCCCCAGATCGTCACCGTCGCGATCGGCGAAGAAGGATGGCGCGACGAGCTCGCGGCCCTCGGGCGCGCGGGCGGGGTGATCAGATCCGCTCTGCCAGTCCTGGGTAGTCGAGGATGAAACCTTCGGAGTCGACGGTGATCGTGGTCTCGGCGACCGGCGACTTGAGGCTGATGCCGTCGGCGCCCGCGGCATAGCTCACGGTCTCGACGTCCACGGACAGGTCGGGCACCCGCACGTAGACCACCGGCAGCGTCACCGACTCGCTGTCGCTCGTGTAGATCCCGGTGCGGCGGATCGGCAGCGTGTTGAAGAACGGGCTGAAGATCACATCGACGTCGAGTGCCCCGTCGAACGTGGACCGGCTGGTCTGACCGGAGTGCTCCTGCACCAACCACATGTTCTCTTCGTCACGGGCTATGGAGAGTTGCCGCTCCCGCTCGGCCAGCGTGACGGTGAGGGTGAGCCGTTTGGTGGCCCCCAACTCGTCGGTGAGGAGGTCATAGGACGCGCTGAATGCCGGATGCGCCGGTGTTGCTGCGGCCACGACCCGGCCGTAGGCCTTGATGCGGTTCCCCGAGAGCTGGACGCGCGCGGACTCCATGCGCGGTTCATCGTGGGCACGCCACGTCAGGATGGCCGGCCAGGTTGTCGCATCAGAGCGATCGGCTTCACTCATGCCTCTACCGTAGGCGACGGGTCGCCCCGTTCGTGGCGGGCTCCGGAACTGTGATACGAATCCGGCCGCGAACCGCGGTGTGACCGAGATTCGAGTGCGACTTCGTCGCCGAGGATCGGCTGCGGCACCGATCCGGATTTGCCGAACCGGCCCAGCCGCCCGGTGCCCGGCACCGACGCCCACACGGCGAAGGCGAGCGCCGCATCGAGGATCAGCGCCAGCGCGGTCACCATCAGCGCGCCCACCAACGCGATGTGGAACTGCCGGACCTTGATGCCGTCGATCAGGTAGCGCCCCAGCCCGCCGAGGCTGGCGTAGGCGGCGACGGTGGCGGTCGCGACGATCTGCAGCGTCGCGGTGCGCAGGCCGCCGAGGATCAGCGGCAGCGCGTTGGGCGTCTCGACCCGCAGCAGGATCCGGGACTCTGTCATACCCATCGACCTGGCGGCGTCGACCACCGCGCGGTCGACGTTCGCGATCCCCGAGTACGTTCCTGCCAGCAGCGGCGGGATGCCGAGCAACATCAGCGCCACCGTCGGCGGCACCAGGCCCAGCCCCCACAGCAGCACGCCGAGCAGCAGCACACCGAGCGTCGGCAGCGCCCGCAGCGCGTTGACGCCGGTGACGACGAGGAACGTGCCGCGCCCGGTGTGTCCGATGAGCATGCCGACCGGCACGGCGATCAGCGCCGAGAAGAACACCGCGACGGCGGTGTACTGCAGATGCTCGAGGATGCGCGCGGTCAGGCCGGCGGGGCCGCCCCAGTTGGCGGCGGTGAAGATGAAGGACAGCGCCTGCTCGAGGAAGTTCACGCCGACGCTCCCGCCGTCGCGGCGCCGCGGGATCTCGGCGCTCTGGTCCAGGGCGTCAGCGCCTTGCCCGCGAACATGATCAGCGTGTCGATGACGATGGCCAGCACGAAGATCGCGACGATGCCGGCGATGATCTGGTCGCTCTTGTTCGCCTGGTAGCCCTCCGTGAACCAGGTGCCCAGACCACCGATGCCGATGACGGATCCGACGGCGACCATCGAGATGTTCGTGACGGCGACCACCCGCAGGCTGGCGATGAGGACGGGAAGTGCCAGCGGCAGTTCGACTTTCACCATGCGGGTGAGTGGCTTGTAGCCGACGGCGGTGGCGGCGTCGAGCACCGCGGGAGACACCGCGTCCAGCGCCTCGGGAACGGCGCGGACCAGCAGCGCCACGGTGTAGAGCGTCAGCGCGACGATGACGTTCGCCTCGTCGAGGATTCGGGTGGGGATGATCAGCGGGAGCACCACGAACAGCGCGAGCGACGGGATGGTGAAGATGATGCTCGCGGTCACCGTCGTCAGTCGCCGCAGTGCCGTCGTCCGCTGCACCAGCGCTCCGAGCGGCACCGCGATCACCAGCCCGAGCACGATCGGGATCAGCGAGAGCCGCAGGTGGATCAGCGTCAGCGTCCACAGGTCGTCGAGGTGGGTGAACAGGTAGCGCATCGGGTCACCCCTGCCTGTCGGACCGCTGCTTGTCCAGCGCGTCGAGCACGTCGTCGGCCTTGACGCCGCCGATCACCTGCCCGTCGTCGTCGACGGCCACGCCCAGTCCCGCCGGAGACGACAGCGCCGCATCCAGCGCCAGCCGCAAGGTGCCGTCGGGACGGAACAGCGAGCCGCCCGCGATCGTGCTGTCATACAGCGAGGAGCCGCCTCGGTGCAGTTCGGCGCCGGCGGCGTTGATCCACGCATACGGTGTGCCGTCGGGCCGCGTGACCAGCACCCAGTCGCCCGGATTCAATGTCAGAGCGTCGATCTCGGACTCGGCGACGTGACGGATGTCGTGCAGCGGCAGTCCGGTCGCGTGATAGAACTGCAGCCCGCGGTAGCCGCGGTCGGCGCCGACGAAGCCGGCGACGGCGTCGTCGGCCGGATTGGACAGCAGCCGGGCGGGCTCGTCGTACTGCAGCAGCGTTCCGCCGCGACCGAAGACCGCCACCCTGTCCCCCAGCTTGATCGCCTCGTCGATGTCGTGGGTGACGAACACGATCGTCTTCCGCAGTTCGCTTTGCAGGCGCAGGATCTCGGTCTGCAGATCCTCACGGACCACCGGGTCGACGGCGCTGAACGGCTCGTCCATCAACAGGATCGGCGGGTCGGCGGCCAGCGCGCGGGCCACGCCGACCCGCTGCTGCTGGCCGCCCGACAGCTGAGCCGGGTACCGGTCGGCCAACTTCGGGTCCAGACCCACCCGCTCCAGCACTGTGAGCGCGGACTTGCGTGCGCTGCGCCGAGATTCGCCGCGCAGCACCGGGACGGTAGCGACGTTGTCGATGACGCGCAGATGGGGCATCAGGCCGGCGCTCTGGATCACGTAACCGATCCCCAGTCGCAGTTTCACCGGGTCGACCTTGGTGACGTCCTTGCCGTCGACGGTCAAGGTGCCCGACGTCGGCTCGATCATCCGGTTGATCATCCGCATCGACGTGGTCTTGCCGCAGCCGGAGGGGCCCACGAAGACGGTGAGCGTGCCGTCGGGCACCTCCAACGTGAGATCGTCGACCGCGACGGTGCCGTCCGGATACTTCTTGGTGACGTGCTCGAAGTTGATCAAGTCGCGCCTCTATTTCTGCACGGGTTTGTCGAAGCCGTTGTCGGCGATCCACTTACGCGCCGCCTCGTCGGGGTCGACGCCCCGGTTGCCCTCCACCGAGGTGTTCAGCTCGATCAGTCCCTGGGTGGTCAGTTTGGCGCTGACGGCGTCGAGCACCGTCTTGAGTTCGTCGGACATCTTCTGGGAGGACACCAGCGGCACCACGTTCGCGGCCAGGAAGGCGTTCTTCGGGTCTTCGAGCACCACCAGCTTGCTCTGCTCGATCGCCGGCGAGGTCGAGAAGATGTTCGCCGCCGTCACCGTTCCGCCGGTCAGCGCCTGAACGGTCGCCGGGCCGCCGCCGTCGCTGATCGCGATGAAGTTCGCGGGGGCGATGTCGAGTCCGTACTTCTCCTTGAGCCCCACCAGACCTGTCTGCCGGCTCTGAAACTCCGACGGCGCACCGACTTTCACTTCGGCCGAGTGTGCGGCGAGGTCGGCGATGGTCTTGAGATTCCAGCGCTGCGCGGTCGCCTGGCTCACCGCGAGGGTGTCCTTGTCCTCCGCCGGCGAGGGGTAGAGGATCGACAGGTCGCCGGGGAGCGCCTTCAACAGTGCCAGCAGCACAGCGTCCGGGGTCGTCGCCGGACTCTTCTCGTCGAAGTACTGCAGCAGGTTGCCCGTGTACTCCGGGATGAGGTCGATCGAGTGGTCGCGCACCGCGGGGATGTACGTCTCCCGGCTGCCGATGCCGAACTGCCGGGAGACCGTGAAGCCGTTGGCCTCCAAGGCCTGGGCGTAGATCTCGGCGAGGATCTTCGATTCGGTGAAGTCGGCCGACCCCACCTTGATCGACTTCAGGTCGCCCGAGACCTCGCCGCCGCCGAGCGGATTCGAGCTTCCACACGCCGACACCATCAGGGCCAGGAGAAGCGCGATCGCTATGCGCAAGGGATACCGCCTGGGCTTTCGGTAGCTGATCACGCCGAACGTCCTTTCCAGGTCGCTGAACCTGTCGTGACCCTAACGCGATGTAGCCGAAGGTTTCATTCGAAGCGCGAAAGGGCAAAAATGAAGACATGCCCAGCGATCCGCTCGCGCCGCAGGACCCACCGCCGACCTTCGACGTCCCCGCCACCCCGCCGGCGGGCAAGCCCGCGCGCCCCACATCGGCGGTCCATCGCACTCGAGCGGCTGCGCTGTGGCTGTCGCTGGCCCTCGGCTTCCTGATTCTTGTGGTGCTGCTGATCTTCATCGCGCAGAACACCGAGTCGGCGGAGTTCGCCTTCCTCGGTTGGCACTGGAGCCTGCCGCTGGGCGTGGCGATCCTGTTCGCCGCCGTGGCAGGCGGGCTGCTCACCGTCGCGGTCGGGGCGGTCCGCATCTTCCAGCTCCGTCGCGCGGCGAAGAAGAATTTGAAAGCCGGGCTGTAGCGGCCTCACCGGATCGACACCAGCTGGTCGATCGAGTCCTTCGGCAGGTCGCCGTCCACCGTGGCCGTGACCGTCATGGTGTTCACCGTGATCGCGCCCTTGTGGTTGTCCAGCCAGGCGGTGTCGGCGGCGTCGCGTCCCGTCGCGATCCGCACCATCGACTGCCGCGGCGCCAGGCAGGTGGCGTCGACGACGCGCCACTGATCGCCGACGAACGCCTCGGCCACCGCGTGGAAGTCCATCGGCCGGCAGCCGGGCGCATACACCGAGACGAGCCGGGCTGGGACGTCGAGCGCGCGCAGCAACGCGATCACCAGATGTGCGTAGTCGCGGCAGACTCCCTGCCCGGCCAGCAGCGTGTCGGCGGCGCCGTCGATGGGATCGCTGGATCCGGGGACGTAGCTCAGCCGGGCGCCCACCCAGGACGACACCTTCTCCAGCAGCGTGGCCGTATCGGCGTACTCGCCGAATTCGGTCGCCGCGAAACCGAAGAACTTGTCGGCCTCGGCGTAGCGACTGGGCCGCAGGTAGGTCGACAGGTCGAGGTCGCGCACCGGTGCGGGTCGGGCCTCTCCGACGACGGAGGCCGAATAGCTCACCTTCAGGTTCCCTTGGGGGGCTTCGAGCGTGTGGATCCGGCTGCCGTGCTCGCCGACGATCTCCGTGATCTCGGTGAGCGGAATCTCCCTGCCGTTCAACGTGAATGACAGGGACTCGGTCACTTCTGCCCCGGGCTGAGGAGCCACGGCGATCTGGAACTCCAGCGTCGTGGCCGCGGTGATCTCGACCTCGAGCTCCGCGCCGACGTCACGCTTCATCTGCTGTTGGGGCACGCGACTCTCTACCCACTGCCGGCCGGCGGCGAAACCTGCAGGTTCAGGCCATGGCGGTCAGCCCGGCGGCGATCAGCGGACGCACCGCCTCGTCCACCCGGTCGGTGCCCTCGGCGACGCCTCCACCCACCCGGGCCCGGTAGGCGATGCCCGCAGCGATGATCGCCACCTTGAAGTACCCGAGTGCCATGTGGAAGTCCCAATGCGCCAGCGGTCGGCCGGTCGCCAGCGCGTAGCGCTGCGCCAGGTCGTCGACGGTCGGCATCAGCGCACACGCCCATGCCGCGTCGTCGTGCACGATGTTGAACGTCGGGTGCCGGTAGACGCACATCAGCGCCGCGTCGCTGAGCGGGTCGCCGAGCGTGGACATCTCCCAGTCCAGCACCGCGACCACCTTCGTCGGGTCCTCGGCGTCGATGATCGTGTTGTCGATGCGGTAGTCGCCGTGCACGATCGAGGTCCGGCTCTGCGGCGGGACGGACTCGGCGAGGATCGCGTGCAGCTTTCTGACGTCAGCGTCGCACGGGTCGTCGTCGCGCTTGACCAGCTCCCACTGCGAACCCCATCGGCGCACCTGGCGTTCGAGGTAGCCGCTGGGCTTGCCGAAATCCCCGAGTCCGACCGCCTCCGGGTCGACCGAGTGCAGGTCGGCGAGCACGGTGATCAGCGCGTCGACGCAGTCGCTGATCGTGTCCTTGTCGCCGAGGGCTTCGAGCTGATCGGTGTGGCGGATCACCCGTCCGGCCACGTACTCCACCATCTGGAACGGAGCACCGAGCACCGAGTCGTCGTTGCGCATCGTCACCGCCCGGGCGACCGGCACCGGGGTGTCGGCCAGCGCGGCCACCACCCGGTACTCACGCGCCATGTCGTGCGCCGACGGGGTCAGGCCGTGCAGCGGCGGGCGGCGCAACACCCACTTCGACGCGTCGTCGAACACCAGGAACGTCAGATTCGACCGGCCGCCGGCGACCAGCTCCGCGCGCAGTTCGCCGTTGCGCGGCACCCCGGCGTCACGCAGGTGGCGGTCCAGGGCGGCGAGGTCGAGGCCTTCGAGGTCGGTCACGGCGTTCTGTCTACCATCTGCTGTTTCTCGGGAGCAGGTCCCACACGTGTTCGGTGCCGTTGACGCTGGCGACCGCCAGCCGCCCGGTGCGCGACTTGAGGACCCGGGTCACCGAGGCGTAGTCGACATGGCACGACAGCAACCGATCGGTGCCCAAGGCTTTGTGCAGCAGCGCGTTGATCACTCCGCCGTGGCTGAACACCGCCACGGTCTCGTCGTGGCCGGTTGTGGCGACGAGATCGTCGACGCCCGCGCTGACCCGGCCCAAAAACTCGTCTTCGTCCACCCCGCTGGGCAGGTGGCCGTCGATCAGCCGCTGCAGTTCCTGCGGGTTCTCCTCGGCAATGTGCTCGATGGGGATGTAGTGCGCGAGGTCGCGGTCGTACTCCGCGAAGCGCTCGTCGATCTCGATCGGCAGACCACGTGCGTCGGCGACGGGCTGACCGGTCTCGATCGCGCGGACCTGCGGGCTGCTCACCAGCCGCGTGATCGGGAATCGGGCGAGCGCAGCGGGCAACCGGGCCGCCTGTTCGACACCTTCGGGGGACAGGCTGGGGTCGGATCCCTCGCCGGGCTCGCTTCGCAGCGGTAGCGCATGTCGGACCAGAAGCAGTTGCACCGTGACACCATAGGGCCCGTGCAGGGTTATGCCGACTCACTGTTCGACCTGACCGACCGGGTGGTGCTGATCACCGGAGGTAGCCGGGGCCTCGGCCGCGAGATGGCCTTCGCGGCCGCGCGCTGCGGAGCCGATGTCGTGGTCGCCAGCCGCAAGTACGACGCGTGCGTGGCCACCGCCGAGGAGATCGCGGCCGCGACCGGCCGGACGGCGTTCCCCTACCAGGTGCACGTCGGCCGGTGGAACGAGCTCGACGGGCTGGTCGACACGGTCTACGCGAAGTTCGGCCGGGTCGACGTCCTGGTCAACAACGCGGGGATGTCGCCGGTCTACGACAAGCAGAGCGACGTCACCGAGAAGCTGTTCGACGCGGTGATGAACCTCAACCTGAAGGGGCCGTTCCGGCTGTCGGCGTTGATCGGCGAGCGCATGGTCGCCGCGGGACGCGGGTCGATCATCAACGTGAGCACGCACGGCTCGCTGCGGCCGCATCCGTCGTTCATCCCGTACGCGGCGTCCAAGGCCGGACTGAATGCGATGACCGAGGGGCTCGCGCTGGCCTTCGGCCCGACCGTCCGGGTCAACACGCTGATGCCGGGACCGTTTCTCACCGACATCAGCAAGGCGTGGAACTTCGAGGGCGTCAGAAACCCGTTCGCGCACAGCGCTCTGCAGCGCGCGGGTGAACCGCACGAGATCGTCGGCGCCGCCTTGTTTCTCATGTCGGACGCGTCGAGCTTCACCAGCGGCTCCATCCTCCGCGCCGACGGCGGCTCCTGACGGCTACGGCGTGACGATGTCGAACCCGGGGTCGGGGCGGTCGAGCACCGACACCAGCGACGTGAGCACCGCTGGGTCCCCGGAGATTTCGACGCCGGGCGAAGTGTTGTCCCCGGCGGCCAGGCCCAGCAGCCGCGCCTTGGTCGTCAGCCGGATCGTCGCCTGGGCGCTGCCTTCGTCGGCGGCCACCTTGCGATAGACCAGCACACCGTTGCGCAGGGTGAGCCGGTAGTTGGTCGCGATGTCACCGAAGGTGACATCGAGCGCGAGGTCGAGATCCCATGCGCGCGGGCCGTTCACGCTGATCGCCAGCACGTCGAACATCTGCTCGGGCGACAGCTGCGCCGCCATCGTCGTCGACGTCGTCGTCGGGGTGCCGAAGTTGCCGTCGCGAAGTTCGGTGGCTCCGGCGAGGAAGAAGTTGCGCCAGGTCGCCGTCTCGGAACCGTAGGCGAGCTGTTCGAGCGTGTCGGCGTAGAGCTGCCGTGCCGGGCCGTGATTCTCGTCGGTGAAGACAGCGTGGTCGAGCAGCGTTGCGGCCCAGCGGAAGTCACCGTCGCCGAAAGCCTGCTGCGCGAGCTCGATGACGCGGTCGATCCCGCCCATCGCGGCGACGTAGCGGGGGCCGATCGCCTCGGGCGGATGCGGCCACAGCCGGGCGGGATTGCCGTCGAACCACCCCATATAGCGCTGGTAGATCGCCTTGACGTTGTGGCTGACCGAGCCGTAGTAGCCGCGGGCATGCCAGGCCCGTTCCAGCGCCGGCGGCATCGCGAACGTCTCGGCGATCTCGATGCCGGTGAAACCCTGGTTGAGTTGGCGCAGCGTCTGGTCGTGCAGGTAGGCGTACAGATCACGTTGCAGGGAAAGGAATTCCACGATCTCGTCCGCACCCCAGGTCGGCCAGTGGTGCGACGCGAACACGACGTCGGCGCGGTCGGCGAACGTGTCGATCGCCTCGGTGAGATAGCCTGCCCAGCCGTGCGGATCGCGCACCAGCGCGCCCCGCAAGGTCAGCAGGTTGTGCAGATTGTGGGTGGCGTTCTCGGCCATGCACAGCGCGCGGTAGCGCGGGAAGTAGAAGTGCATCTCGGCGGGCGCCTCCGTGCCGGGCGCCATCTGGAACTCGATCTCCACGCCGTCGATCGTGTGCGTCTCACCGGTTCGGCGGATGTCGACGGTCGGCACGATGATCGCGACCTCCCCCGTCGACGGGGTCTGGCCGAGCCCGCAGCCGACCTGACCCTGCGGTCCGCGCTCGAGCACCGCCCCGTACATGTAGCCGGCCCGGCGCGCCATCGCCGTTCCCGCATAGACGTTCTCCTGTACGGCGTGCTGGGTGAAGCCCTCGGGCGCGAGCACCGCGACCCTGCCGGCGTCGACGTCGGCCTGGGTCGTCACGCCGAGCACGCCACCGAAATGGTCGACGTGGCTGTGGGTGTAGATCACCGCGTTGACGGTTCGATTCCCGCGGTGCTCGCGGTACAACGCGAGAGCCGCCGCGGCGACCTCGGTGGAGACGAGCGGGTCGATGACGATGACGCCGGTGTCGCCCTCGACGAACGTGATGTTCGACAGATCGAATCCCCGGACCTGGTAGATGCCTTCGACCACTTCGTAGAGGCCCTGCTTGGCGGCCAGCGTCGACTGCCGCCACAGGCTGGGGTGCACCGAGGCCGGCGCGTCACCCGACAGGAAGGAGTAGACGTCGTTGTCCCAGACGACGCGGCCGTCGGCCGCGGTGATCACGCACGGCTGCAGTGCGGCGATGAAGCCCCGGTCGGCGTTGGTGAAGTCCCTGGTGTCGTCGAACGGTAACTCGCCCAGATGCGCGCGATGAGCGGATTCGATCGTCGCGGTGGGTGGCTTGTGCTCCATTCCGCTGAGACTGCCACGACGGAACGCTCCGCGGTGGTTGACTGGCGCGATGGATGTCCGCCGAATAGTCACGGGTCACGATGAGTCCGGGAAGTCCGTGTTCGTCAGCGACGAACACGTCGCTCCACGGAAGCCGGTCCTGCTGCCCGGGTCGGAGTTCACGCTGCTGTGGGGCGGCGACGAGACGCCGCACTTCCCCGACGACGGGTCGATGCCGAACTGGCACACCTACTTCCCGCCGATCGGCGGGTTCCGGTTCTCGATGTTCACCTTGCCGCCGGGCACGGCCGAAGCCAGGACCGACGACCTCAGCACCGAGGAAGCGATCGCCGACGGGGAGCAGAAGCTGCCGGGCCTGCTCGGCTACATGGAACTCGACGATCCCGGCATGCACACCACCGACACCATCGACTTCGAGGTGGTGCTCGAGGGCACGGTCATCCTCGAACTCGACGACGGTGCGGAGGTGACGCTGCGACCCGGAGACACTGTGGTGCAGAACGGGACTCGGCACCGGTGGCGCAACGAAGGGGACACCCCGGCCCGGCTCGCGCTCTTCGTGTGCGGAGCGCAGCACGACAAGGTCACTCGGCCTGGCTGAGCCACTGCTGCGCACGACGTTTCGAGGCGCGCGACAGCCACGCGTCCTGGATCAGCTCTCGCAGTTCGTCGACCCCGACTTCGTCCAGCCGGCTCTCGCGCACCAGCACCGACGGGTGCCCGTCGAAGTGCGGGGTGGTGAAGAACGGCGAATCCGGGTCCTGGGTCAGCGCCAGCTTGTCCTCTTCGGACTCCACCCAGATCACGATGACGTCGGCGTAACGCTCGCCGGTGTCCGGGTCGAACGCATCGGGCCGCGGCGTCCGGAAGAACACGAACGACTTTCCGCCCACCTGATAGATCGGGTTGCCCGCCTTCGGCCCCTCGATGCGTGTCACGTGCGGCATGCCGGCGGCGATGTCGTGGACGTCGTCGCCGGAGGCGGGCCGACCAGAAGACCCCGAGGCGGGCCGACCAGAAGACCCGGAGGCGGGCCGACCAGAAGACCCCGAGGCGGGCCGCTCAGCCATGGCGCTCCAGGCGGTGCAGTTCGACGTCGAGAAGCTCGCCCTCCTGAACCCTCGCCGTCATGAAGGTGCAGTGGGGCTGACGCCGGCGGTCGGTCGGTGAGCCCGGATTGAGCAGTCGCAGGCCGGTTTTCGCGGTGGTGTCCCAGGGGATGTGGCTGTGGCCGAACACCAGCACGTCGGTCTGCGGATACGCCTGGGCCATCCGCGCTTCGCGGCCCGTCGACGCGCCCGTCTCGTGCACCACGGTGAAACGCAGCCCGTCGAGTACCACGTCGGCGCGCTCGGGCAGACGCCCGCGCAACTCCGGCCCGTCGTTGTTGCCCCAGCACGCCACCAGCCGTTGCGACCGCCGTTCCAACGCGTCGAGCAACCCCGGTTCGACCCAGTCTCCGGCGTGGAAGACCACGTCCGCGGTGTCGACCGCATCCCAGACGGTGGCGGGCAGATCACGCGCCCGTTTCGGGACGTGCGTGTCGGCGATCAGCAGAAGGCGCACCTCTCCACCCTAGGACGTCCGTGCCGCCGAAATTGGTGCGCAGGACCCCCGCGAAGGGCGAATAGGCTGCCATGTCGAGGCTTTCTGTCGACGAGGTGGGGTGAGATGGGGCGTTCGGTCGACGTCGTGGTGTCGGAGTTGCACACAGCCGCAGCGCGCCTGCGCGACGCCGGACAGCGGCTGCAGGACGGACTGACGGGCGTGGATCTCGAGACGCGGGAGCTGCTGGGCTCGGGGTGGAAGGGCGATGCCGCCTCGGCGTACGGACCGGCGTGGGATCAGTGGCACACCGGGGCAGGTCAGGTGATTCGTGGTGTGCAGATCATGTCGGACCTGTTGACCATCGCGGGCAAGGAGTACGCGAAGACCGACCGGCAGGCGGGCGAGGTGCTCGACGCCACGATGCAGGGCACGGGCACCGCATCTGGGCTGGCGCAGCAGATGGACCTCGGATCGGCCTCCCGGGTCGGTCCGACGGCAGCACCGGCGCCCGGCGGCGCTGACGGCAGTGACGAGCCCCCGGCCCGGAGACGATGACCGTGCTGGTGGTGGATTTCGGCCGGTTGCGTTCGGCGATCACCCACATGGAGGAGTTCGGGAATCACGTCACCGAGTGTCTGGAAGACATCGAACAGACGATGGCCGCTCTCCGCGAGTCGTGGCATGGTGACGGCTCGGACGCGCAGGCGCAGGCGCAGCGACGGTGGGCGGACGGCACCGAGCAGATGAAGGAGGCGCTGTCGGCATTGCAGAAGATCGCCGACGGTGCTCGCGCGAACTACTCCGACGCGGTGAGCAAGAACGCTCAGATGTGGCAGGCCTGACCGTGCGGTGGAGTGCCGGCGCTCAGGAGACCCATGCGCATCGAGGTTGACCCCGAGGCGTTGATCGCCGCGGGTCGGCACACGGGCTCGCTGGGCTCGCAACTGGGCAGACTCTCCGGTGCTCTGGGTGGGGCGCTGTCGAGCGGGATCGCCTCGGGCATGGATCCCGCGGGACTCGACTTCGGGCTCGAGTACGGACATCGAGCGTCGGAGTTCGCCGCCGCGGTGGCCGACGCCGCCAACGCCTTCACCGCCGTGGGGCAGCTGCTGGAGGCGACGGGCTACAACTACAGAAACGCCGATGCCGCCTCGACGATCGGCGGCCCGGGACCGGTCGGCGGCCCGACGGGCGAATCCCGCACAGCGCTGCCCGCGCACGTACCGCCTGGCCCCGCCGGAGCCACCGTGCCGCCGCCCGCGAAGTGGTATCTGGTCCAGCCGCTGTTGGAGGTGCTGCCGGGCCTGGGTCTGATCGCGGGTGCGGCGATGACCTGGCCCTCGGGGAGTTCTGCGTTGATGGGCGTGACCGCCATCCAGTGGCGCAATTTCGCGACCGGATTCGCGCTGATCGAGCCTTCGCTCGCCGATGTGAAAGCCGTGGTCGCTGCTCAGTCGATTCCCGAGGGCGCCACCATCACGTCCGCTCTCGACAGCCTCGGCACGGCGATCTCGTCCCTGGCCGACGTGTGTTCGGCCGTGGCACAGTCGGTTTCGGAGTTCGCGCAGACTGTTCGCCAGACCCAGGACGCCATCCGGCGACTGTTGGACAGATTGTCCGTCGGCGGGTTGTGGGACACGCTGACCGGTTTCCTCACCGGCGAGGGCGACGACATCCTGCGCGAGGTGGCCCGCGATGTCAGAACCGTTCTCGGCAATTTCCAGCAGCAGGTCAAGGGCATCGTCGGCCTGTTGGATGAACTGGCCACGGTGATCGGTGACGCGGCCGCCGCCTTCCAGAAGTGGATCCGACCCGTCCTGGTCGAACAGTTCGGCGACGGTGTGGGCAACGCGCTGGCCGACACGGTGACGATGTACAACGACTTCCAGGTGGGAGCGGTCACGGGCTTGATCGGCACCGTGTCGGGTGACGTGGCCATGGCCGATCCCGACACCTGGAAAGGCATGGCCGAGACGGCCCTGTCGGTGGCCGAGGACCCGTCGACCCTGCCCGGAGTGCTGGCCACCATGGGCGGAGAGTTCCTGGCCTTGGACAAGTGGTCCGGTGATCATCCGGGACGGGCCGCGGGAGAGGCTGCTTTCAACATCGGGTCGCTGTTCGTCCCGGGCGGCGCGTTGTCGAAGACGGGCGGTGTCGCCAAAGGCTTGAACCTCGGCAGGCGCACGCTGGAGGAGCGACGCCTGCCCCAGCCCCGCGAGGTGCGCAGCTGGATGCGCGGGCAACCTAACACCGCTGAACGCCATGATGTTACGGAGCTCCGGCCGGTGAGGCCGGTCAGTCCGGGAGCCATCCCACCGGTCAGATCCGACGGTGTCCCCCCGGTTCGCCAGCAGGGGCCCGCCGGTGCCAGACCTGTGCGCGCCGGAGAGCCGACCGCCGCGGGTGCCGCGAGCCCGCGCGCCCCCGTCGAGCAACCCGGGCGGACCCCGGCCGACCCTCCCGAGAGCCCGGACTCTCCCGTCAGCTCCGCACGTTCTCCGCATCGAGGCGGGTGACGTCGCCGCCCTCGGGTCCGTGGGCGCGGCCGACATGGGCTTCGGCGCGCATCCGTTCGATCATGTGCGGATAGTGAAGCTCGAAAGCCGGCCGCTCAGAACGGATCCGCGGCAGCTCGGTGAAGTTGTGCCGCGGCGGCGGGCAACTGGTCGCCCACTCCAGCGAGTTGCCGTAACCCCACGGATCGTCGACCGTGACGGGCTCGCCGTAGCGCCAGCTCTTGAACACGTTCCACACGAACGGCAGCATCGACAGACCGAGGATGAACGCCCCGATCGTCGACACGACATTCAGGGTCTGGAAGCCGTCGGAGGGCAGGTAGTCGGCGTACCGGCGCGGCATCCCCTCGTTGCCCAGCCAGTGCTGCACCAGGAACGTGGTGTGAAAACCGATGAACGTCAGCCAGAAGTGCAGCTTGCCCAGCTTCTCGTCGAGCAGGCGGCCGGTCATCTTCGGGAACCAGAAGTAGATGCCCGCGTAGGTGGCGAACACGATCGTGCCGAACAGCACGTAATGGAAGTGCGCCACCACGAAATAGCTGTCGGTGACGTGGAAGTCCAGCGGCGGGCTGGCCAACAACACCCCGGACAGGCCGCCCAGCAGGAACGTCGCGATGAACCCGATCGCGAACAGCATCGGCGACTCGAACGTCAACTGCCCCTTCCACATCGTGCCCAGCCAGTTGAAGAACTTGATGCCGGTCGGGACCGCGATCAGGAACGTCATGAACGAGAAGAACGGCAGCAGAACCGCACCCGTGGCGAACATGTGGTGCGCCCACACCGCCATCGACAATGCCGCGATGCTGAACGTGGCGTACACCAGCGTCGTGTAGCCGAAGACCGGTTTCCGGGAGAACACCGGGATGACTTCGGTGATGATCCCGAAGAACGGCAGCGCGATGATGTAGACCTCCGGGTGGCCGAAGAACCAGAACAGGTGCTGCCAGAGGATGGCGCCACCGTTGGCGGCGTCGTAGACGTGCGCCCCGAGTCTGCGGTCGGCGGCCAGGCCGAACAGCGCGGCGGTCAGCAGTGGGAACACCATCAACACCAGGATCGAGGTGACCAGGATGTTCCAGGTGAAGATCGGCATCCGGAACATCGTCATGCCCGGCGCGCGCATGCACACCACCGTCGTCACCATGTTGACCGCGCCGAGGATCGTGCCCAGACCACCGACGCCCAGCCCCAAGATCCACAGGTCGCCGCCGACACCCGGTGAGTGCACCGCGTCGGACAGCGGCGAGTAGGCCGTCCAGCCGAAGTCGGCCGCACCGCCGGGGGTGATGAACCCGGCGAGCGCGATCATCGCGCCGAACACGAACAACCAGAACGAGAGCGCGTTCAGCCGCGGGAACGCGACGTCGGGCGCCCCGATCTGCAGCGGCAGCACCAGATTCGCGAACCCGAACACGATGGGCGTCGCGTAGAACAGCAGCATCGCGGTGCCGTGCATGGTGAACAGCTGGTTGTACTGCTCGTTGGACAGGAACTGCAGACCCGGCACCGCCAGCTCGGTCCGGATGAACAGCGCCATCAACCCGCCGATCATGAAGAACACGAAGCAGGCGACGACGTACATGATGCCGATCAGCTTGTGATCGGTCGTGGTGATCAGCTTGTAGATCAGATTGCCCGTGGGCCCCATCCGCGCCGGGAAGGGCCTGCGCGGCAGCAGGATCTTGGTCTTCTCGATGACGGACTCAGCTGTCATGACAGCCCCCCTGGAAACGCGTACATCAAGGGAACCGATTTTAAGTTGCGGTCGGCCACACGGGCAGTGAATCCGACGATCCACGGGCGGGAATAGGGCCGAAGGTCGCTACCTCAGCGACTCCTCAGGAAACGTGTCGGTGATTCGTCGCACCCGGAAGCCGTCGGACCGAGAAGATCGGCTGGTGTCGGCATCGAAGTGGGAGCTGCTCACCTGTGCGCGCCGGGGCCACATCACGTACGCGCCCGACGACGAGGCCCTCGCCGGGCGGCTGAGCGGAACCACCGGAGTGGGCGAGGTCTGGCGCTGTCTGCGTTGCGGATCGTTCGTCGTCGGCGCTCCGCACGGCCACGGCCCGGCCGACCACGCTCCCCTGGTGCTTCGCGGCCGCGCGCTGCGTCAGGCGATCATCGTGCGGGTGCTCGCCGTGGAGCGCTGGTTTCGCGCGGTGCTGATCGGCCTGGCTGCCTGGGCGGTGTGGAAGTTCCGCGGCGCCCAGGGCTCGATCCAGGCCACCGTCGATCACGACCTGCCGCTGCTGCGCGCCTCCGGAATCAAGGTCGACCAGATGACGGCGGTCCACGAGTTGGAGAAGGCGTTGGCCGCCCGACCGTCGACGCTGACGTTGATCTTCTTCCTGCTTGCGGCGTACGCGCTGCTGGAATTCGTCGAAGGGCTGGGGTTGTGGTTGCTGGCCCGCTGGGGCGAGTATTTCGCGGTGGTGGCGACATCGGTCTTCCTGCCGTGGGAGATCTACGACCTGGCCGTCAAGGGCGTCACCTTCACCCGGCTGGGCGCTCTCGTCATCAACGTGGCGGCGGTGGCCTACCTGCTGATCTCCAAACGCCTGTTCGGACTGCGCGGCGGCCGCAAAGCCTACGACGAAGAGCGGCGCGGTGAGCAGCTGCTCGACGTCGAACGAGCCGCCATGAGCGCCTGACCCGGTGGCGTGACGAACTTCCCGCGGACGGTGAGCGCCCTGTCGCGGTCGATGGTGCGGGCAGGCGCCCCGCGTCCGTTCACCGCGCGGCGGGCTGCCCGCGATTTCCAGCGGCCCTTCCCGGCCGCGGTGGTCGCCGAGATCCGGTGGATGTTCACTCCGCCGCGCACCTGCCTGTGGGGCGTGTTGACCAATCTGATCCTGGCCGCCGTGTGGCTGATCGTGCAGCCACTGACGCCGCACGGGCATCACAACGACCTCATCGTGTTGGTCGACACCTATTTCGCGTCGTTCGTACTGGCCGACGTCACCACCACCAACATGCTGGGCGCAGACCATTTCCGGGTGCTCGCGGGCGTGTCTGCGGGCACCCCGATCTGGCGGCTGCTGCTGATCAAGAACCTCGCGCTGCTCGTCATCGTCGGCGTGCCCACCCTGCTGGCCGCCGTCGCGTTCACCGTGGTGCTCGACCATCCGTCACGACTGGCCAGGACGGTACCCAACGTCGCGGTGCCGATCATCTCCTGGCTGGGCATCGGCAACCTGGTCTCGGTGCTGCTGCCGGTCGCGTCCCTGCCCCTGCTGCGGCGGTGGCGCCGCCGGCGCGACGGCGGTCGCCTCGGCGTCTGGGTGACGGCGCTGGCACTGCCGTACGCGCTGTACTACGTCGCCGACCCGATCGGCGGAGTGGAACACCGGGTGTTCTGGGACGACCTGCCGGCGGCGATCGGCCCCGTCCTGGGACGGGACACGAAGAGCTTCGTCCACCTGGCCATCGCGGCGACAGTCTGGGTGATCGGGATCGTCGCCGCCGACCTGTGGGTGCGCAAGCGCGGACTGCGAATTCGCTGACGTGGCAGCACGCCCGAAGGGATTCCACAGCACTGATCGTCTGGCGTGAGCTTCGGGGCGGAAGTTAAGGGAATCATGAGAACCTGTGGAGTGTTCGGCTACGCGCGGCCGTCACGGACGCCGGTCCGACACTTGTGGTGGCGACGCCGAATCGGATGACTCGAAGGTGAAGCGATGACCGCGCTTGACGAATTCACCGACATTGTCAGCGGTATCTACGCCGGGGTCATGACTCCGGAGCGGTGGGACGAGTGCATGGCCGCCGTCGGGCGGGCTTTCGGCGCGCACACGGCCGCGCTGGTCGTTTCCGACCGGGCGGCACGCGTCATGAAGCACGCCCAGATGCCCACCGCGGCGGCTCAGAGTTACCAAGCGCATTACGCCCGGCTCGATCATGTGTTGTCCGCCGTCGAGAGCGGACCGCTGAGAGCGGTACGAACCGGCGCCGAACTGATGTGGCCGTATCAACGCCGAGAATTCCAGGCCGAGTGGGCCCGCCCCAACGGCCTCGAAGACGGGTTGTTCGTCCGGCTGACGGGCGGCTCATCGGTCACCACCCTGGCGATCGCGACGGTCAAGCGCTCCGAACGGTTCGACAACTCCGAACGCATCGCGCTGATCAACCGGCTCGTCCCCCATTTTCAGCAGGCGCTGCGGATGCGAGCCCACCTCGACGAGCTCGAAATCCGCAGTGCTGATTGTCTCGAGGCCAGCGAGTGGGTGCGGCACGGAATCGTCATCACCGCGCCAGATCGCCGCGTCGTGTCCTGCAACTCCGCCGCCGAGCGCATCTTGAGCTCGACCGACGGCCTCCGAATCCGCAACGGGCGCATCGAAGCCGACCTCCCGCACGTCGACACACAGCTGCAACGCAGCCTCCAGGAAGCGTTGACGTTGAACGGTTCTGACACCTGGGGAGGCTCGTTCCCGTGTGCCCGACCGTCGGGTCGCCGGCCGTACGTCATCCACGTAGCGCCGATCGACCAAACCACATTCGCCTCACCTCGGTCGGGCAGAGCCAGCATCGTCATCGTCGATCCCGAACATCAGCCCGAACCCCCTGCCGGGCTCTTGCAGCGTCTCTACGGACTGACGAAGACCGAGGCGAGGATCGCCCTGCTGGTCGCGCGAGGCCAGGGCTTGAAACCGCTCGCCGATGAATTGTCGGTTTCCATCACGACGGTGAGAACCCATCTTCAGCACATCTTCGACAAAACCGGAACGTCCCGGCAGGCCGAACTGGTTCGCCTCGTCCTCACCGTCGACCCGAGGTGACGGCGGCCCCGCACACCGTGCACTCACCAGCTGAGTCTGCATAACCGCACGTCACCGAGCGCCCACCGCGACTACATTCGGCGCATGGAGCTGACTGGCGCAGCATCTGGTTGGCCGCTGACCGGCCGCGACACCGAGCTGCGCCTGATCACCGAGACCGTGGCCGCAGGCCATGATCCCTACAGCGGCACCGTCATCCTCGGACCGGCCGGAGTGGGAAAGAGCCGACTCGCCGCCGAAGCCGCAGCGGCCGCGAGTGCTGAAGGGGCAACCGTGCGCTGGCTGGCCGGCACCGACAGCACACAGGCGCTCCCACTGGCCGCGTTCGCCGCGTGGACCTCCGAGGCGCGGGACAACCCGATGCAGGTGGTCAGCGACATCATCGGCGCTCTGACCGCGACGGACTCGCAGGAGGACCGAGTCGTCGTCATCGTCGACGATGCGCATCACCTCGATCCGCTGTCGGCATTCGTGGTCCACCAGCTCGTGCTGCGCCGTAGCGCGCGGGTCGTCGTCACCGTTCGCAGCGGAGCTGCGGTGCCCGACCTGATCACGGCACTGTGGAAGGACCAGCGGCTGCGGCTTCTAGAGCTGCAGCCGCTTCGCCGCCGCGAGGCGGAGTCACTTCTCGAGTGCGTGCTCGACGGCCCCGTCGATCCCCAGTGCGCGGGACGAATGTGGGAACTAACGCAGGGCAATCTGTTGTATCTGCGGCATCTGGTCGAGCAGGAACGGGCTGCCGGGCACATGGTCCGGCGCGACGGCACGTGGCGCTGGAGCGGGTCGCCGGCGGTCACGGCCGGCTTGGTGAGCCTGATCGAGTCTCACGTCGGGTCGGTGCCTGAAGACGTCCTGGAGGTGGTCGATCTCGTGGCGGTCGCGGAGCCGATCGACCTGGCTCTGCTCTCGACCCTCGTCGGCGGCGCCGCGATAGAAACCGCCGAGCGGCGGGGGCTGATCGCGGTCACACCCGGCGACGGCGCTGCGGTCCGCATCGGGCATCCCCTCTACGGCGAGGTACGCCGCGAACAAGCGGGCACATTGCACATGAAGCGGCTTCGCGGTCGAGTTGCCGAGGCTCTCAACGACATCGAGAACGCCGATAACGACACGGTGATCCGCGCCGGGGTGATGTGGGCGGAATCCCGATCTTCCCCCGAATCCCGAACTGTCGGTAAGAGCCGCGCGCGCAGCGTTTCTGCGCTTGGACCTGCCTCTGGTGGAGCGGCTGGCCGGACCCGCGAGAGAGCAGGGCTCCGTGCAGGCCGCAATCCTCTGCGCCTACACCTACAACCTGATGAGCAGGGCTGCCGAGGCCGAGGCGATCTTCGCCTGCCTCGATCTCGCGGCGCTGGACGAAGACCAGCGCTGCAGTGTGACGACCGTCCGCGCCGCCAACCGACTCTGGCCGATGGCCGATCCCGAGCTGTCATGGATGCTGATCGACGACGCGTGGGCGCAGCGCCCGACGACGGCCATGCAGCAGACCCTGCAGGCGGTCAGGTCCATGCAGCTGGCGTCTGCGGCCCGTCCGCACGAGGCGATCACGGCCGCACAGGCCGTCCCCGTGGATCGACTGCCCGCCGTGGCAGGACTGGTCGCGGTGTGGGCGCTGGTGATCGCTCTCGGTGACACGGGCGCCATCTCGCGGGCGACCCGAATTGCGTTGCGGGGGTACGCCCGTGCCGCGACTGCACCCGAGGCCACCTACCCGGGTGTCGGACTGGCGGACCATCACGTCACCGCCCTGCTCCTGGCCGGGCAGATCCGCGACGCGCAAGACACCGCGGCACGAACCCGGACGCGGTGCGCCGATATGCCGGGCATCGCCAGCACGGTCGCGACGGCGATCTGCGGCCTGGCCGCGTTGGGCCGCGGCGACCTGACCGCGGCTCGTTCCGAAATACTCTCTGCGAAAACGGTTTTCGTTCAGTTGGGTGAGCCGTCCACACTGTGCTATCGATTCTCGATTGTCACGGTGGAGGTGCTGGCCCGCCTTGGCGATCTGCACGGTGCCGCAGCGGAACTGGCCGCGATGATGCGGCTGCGCCATCCGGCGTTCGATTACCTCGAGGCGGACCGCCTCCTCGCGACGGCATGGTTGACCGCGGCCCGCGGCGCCGTCAGCCAAGCCATCGCAGCGGCACGCTTCGCCGCGACTTACGCACACGACCACGGCCAGCACGCGCGTGAAGTCATGTGCCTGCAGACGGCCACGCAGTTCGGCGACAAGCGCTGCGCGCGAAGGCTGTTGGAGTTGACGGATATCGTCGAGGGGCCACGGGCCGACGCCGCGGCCACCTACGCCGCGGGGTTGGCGGCCACCGACGCCGACACGCTGTGCGAAGCGTCGGAGAAGTTTGCGGCGATGGGGGACATCCTGGCCGCGGCCGACGCATCGGCGCATGCCGCGATGGGCTACCGCAATCTTGGGCTCCGCGGGTCGGCGCTCACCGCGGCCGGCCGGGCACAGCGACTGGCACGTGATGGCGGTGGCGCACGGAGCCCCGCGCTGCGGGAGTCGACTCAACCGCTTCCGCTGACGACCCGTGAGCGGGAGGTCATCGCCCTTGTCTCGCAGAGTCTGTCGAATCAGCAGATCGCCGACGTGCTGGGCATCTCGGTGCGGACCGTCGAAGGCCATCTGCACCGGGCGGGAGTCCGCACCGGGATCAGGACCCGCCGAGAACTCGCGGCCCTCGTGTCCGACGGTGTGAGTCGGTGGGCATCCGCGTCAGGCGGCTGAAGCTTGCAGTCTGCGTCGCGTACTTGCGTGATCCTCGGTCGAAAGACGTTGTGGTGACCGCTGCCGGTCAGGGCGCACCTACCCAGCCGCCACCTGTCGCCGTGCGGTGTCATCTCTCAAGACATCGGTGACAGTTCTGCATCAGAACATCGGTGGCGTTTTAGGCGGTGTTGGTGGTGACACTCCTGCCCGAAGGCTCATCGGGTGGCCCTTAATGAACCCGTCGAACCTCGTGTCCGTCTGGCGATGAGGCAGTGGCCCGATTACGGGATGTGAGGCAGCGGTTTTTGTCGGTGGTCGAATGTATGTTCGAGTAATGGTGTTGGGGGATCTGCAGAACGCGGTCACCGCGCTGCTCGGCGCCTTCGACGAGGTGGCCGACTGCGAGGTCGATCTGGCGACCTCCACGGAGCTGGTGGGGGTCCTCGATGAGCTCGAGACGCTGTGGTGCCGGCTGCCCGCGGTCAGCCACCGGCTGTTGGCCCGCCTGCAAACCGAGACCACCCCGCAGCAGCTGGGCGCCAAATCCTGGAAAGACGCGCTCGCGATCCGGTGGCGGATCTCCACCTCGGAGGCGCACCGCCGGCTGACCGACACTGCTTTGTTGGCGCCCCGCCACGCCGTGACCGGGCCCTCGCTGCCGCCGGTGTTGCCGGCCACCGCGGCCGCTCAGGCCCACGGGCTGATCAACGGCGAACACGTCGAGGTGATCCGCAAAGCCGTCCACCGGTTACCCGGCTTCGTCGACACCGCCACCCGCGAACAGTTCGAGGTCGACCTGGTGCGCCTCGCGGTCGGAGTCGGCCCCAAAGAACTCCACGACACCGCCGAACGCACACTGTTCCTGCTCGACCAGGACGGCCCCGAACCCGACGACACCGAACGCGCCCGCACCCGCGCCGTGGTCAAACACAAACAACGCCGCGACGCGATGACCGACCTGACCGCCACCCTGAACCCCCAAGCGTGGGCGGTGTGGGAAGCCATCTTCGCCAAATACGCCGCCCCGGGCATGTGCAACCCCGACGACCCCCACCCCTGCACCACCGGCACCCCGACCCAAGCCCAGATCGACAACGACCACCGCAGCCTGGCCCAACGCCAACACGACGCCCTACTCGCCGCCGGACGCATCGCCCTGATGAGCGGTCAGCTCGGCCGACTCAACGGCCTACCCGTCTCGGTGATCATCCGCACCACCCTGAAAGACCTCGAATCCCGCGCCGGGATCGGTGTCACCGGCGGCGGCAGCGTGATCCCGATCGCCGACGTCATCCGGATGGCCGGCCACGCCAACCACTACCTCGCCGTCTTCGACCACGCCACCGGATCCGCCCTGAACCTGTTCCGCGCCAAACGCATCGCCACCCCCGCCCAGCGGATCATGCTGATCGCCCGCGACGGCGGCTGCACCAAACCCTGCTGCACCGTCGGCGCCTACGGCAGCCAAGTCCACCACGTCACCACCGACTGGGCCGCCGGCGGCAACACCAACCTCGACGACCTCGGCCTGGCCTGCCCACCGGACAACCGCAGCGTCACACCCGACGGCTGGACCACCCAGATGAACAACCACTGCGAAGTCGAATGGACCCCACCCCCACACCTGGACACCGGCCAAACCCGACTCAACTACCACCACCGCCCCGAAAAACTCCTCCACCCACCCGAGGATCCTGAAACCCGGGGCCCGAACACTGCTGAGTTGACCGAATCCACGGGCGACGACATCAACGACGCACAGTCCTGCACCCCATCCACCACCGACAACACCGACCACCCCGGCGGCCCCGCACCACCCGACGACCAGGCCGCCTGACGGCCCCGAGAACAACAAAAAACGCCCCAGCCGATGGCCGGGGCGATCTATCGCCGATGAGTCGACTCGAATGCGATCAATGACTCGGCTCGACACGGAAGCGCGCCCGAAGGGATTCGAACCCCTAACCTTCTGATCCGTAGTCAGATGCTCTATCCGTTGAGCTACGGGCGCATGGGTGTACTGCGTTATTCAGTTGTGACGCCGGCGAGCCGGCCGTGTACCGCGGAGGCGAGAGGATTTGAACCTCCGGTCCACTTTGAGGTGGACAACTCATTAGCAGTGAGCCCCATTCGGCCGCTCTGGCACGCCTCCTGACGTTGACCGCCGGTGGATGAGCGTACACAGTGCAGACGGCGGGAAGCAAAGCAGATGCCACCGAGCCATAAACTGTTCGGGTGTCCGCCCGCCTGCGTCCCGAGCTCGCCGATCTGCCCGCCTACGCCCCGGGCCGGACCGTGCCCGGAGCGATCAAGATCGCGAGCAACGAGACCGTGCACGGACCACTGCCCAGTGTGCGAGCGGCCATCGAGAAAGCCGTCGACGGGATCAACCGCTACCCCGACAACGGCTACGTGGAGCTCAAGGAGCGCCTCGCCAAGCACGTCAACTTCGCTCCGGAGAACATCTCCGTCGGTGCTGGGTCCGTCAGCCTGTGCCAGCAGCTGATCCAGATCACCTCGACTGTCGGCGACGAGGTGCTGTTCGGCTGGCGCAGCTTCGAGATCTATCCGCTTCAGGTGCGCACCGCCGGCGCGACGCCCGTGCAGGTGCCGCTGACCGACCACACCTTCGATCTCGACGCCATGCTGGCCGCGATCACCGAGCGCACGCGGCTGATCTTCGTCTGCAATCCGAACAACCCGACCAGCACAGTCGTCGAACCCGGCGCGCTGGCCCGGTTCGTCGAGGCGGTGCCGCCCCACATCCTGGTGGTCCTCGATGAGGCCTACATTGAATACATCCGTGACGAATGGGTGCCCGACAGCTTCGGCCTGGTGCGCTCTCACAGCAATGTCGTTGTGCTGCGCACCTTCTCGAAGGCCTACGGGCTGGCCGGCCTGCGCATCGGGTACGCCGTCGCCGACCCGGACATCATCACCGCGCTGTCCAAGGTCTACGTGCCTTTCACCGCGACCAGCGTGTCGCAGGCCGCCGCGATCGCGTCGCTCGACGCCGCCGACGAGCTGCTGGCCCGCACAGACGGGGTCGTCGCCGAACGGGTCCGCGTCAGCGCCGAACTGCGCGACGCCGGATACGATCTGCCGCCGTCGCAGGCCAATTTCGTGTGGCTGCCGCTGGCGGGACGCGCCCAGCAGTTCGCCGCCGACGCTGCCAACAGCCGCGTCATCGTGCGGCCCTACGGTGACGACGGCGTGCGGGTCACCGTGGCCGCCCCGCACGAAAACGACGCATTCCTCGAGTTCGCCCGAAGCTGGAAAGGACGCCCATGACCACGACATCGCCCACCCCGTCGAGCCCGCCCGCGACCACCACAGCCCGCGACACCTTCACGGCGCTCAAGAACCGCACCGACCGGCTCACCGACGCCGAACTCGACGAGTTCTGGGCGACCCTGGCGCCGGCGACCATCGACTTCATGATCGGCGAGTGGAAGGGCGGCGAGTTCGACACCGGCCACAAAGCCAACGGTTTCATGAAGAAGCTGAACTGGTTCGGCAAGACCTTCCACTCCGCCGCCGACGCCAAACCACTGGTGTGCCTCGACGCCGACGGCGACAAGTTCTCCAACACCGAGGCGATGAACGGCGAAGCCAGCCTGTGGATGGAGCAATTCCGCGGCGAGACGGTCGCCTCGATGGTCTACGACGGCAAGCCCGTCCACGATCACTTCAAGGTCGTCGACGACAACGCCGTCATAGGGATCATGAACGGCAAGGGGGCGCTGGATACCAGTTCCGGCACGCCACGCCACCTGTACTTCTACCTGGAACGGGTGTAGCCGCATATCGTGGCCACAATGAGAACCCACCGGCGGGCGGCAACGGCGGCAGTGGTCGGTCTCGGCATCACGCTCAGCCTGATCACGGCGTGTCAGCGCACCACCGAGGGCATGGTCGCGCAGACCACCGAACCCGGCCCGCCGCTGACGTCGGAACCCACGACATCCGGCCGTTCCCCGGGCATCCCGGGACTGCCCGGGATCCCGGGGATCACGATCCCGAACCTGCCGCTGCCGACCCGCGGCACGAATGTGCCCGAGGTTCCCGCGCCGCCGAACGCGACGACCATGTCGTGCGAGGAATACAACAAGCTCGACGAAGCCACCCGCGTCGCAGTGGTGCGCGCGATCCTCGCACAGCAGAACAACCCGCTGGGACCCAACGGTGAGTCCATCGGGCAGATCCTGGCCGACGCGGCCTGCCAATTCCTGCCGAGCGCGAAGGTCAGCGAAGTGCTGATGGGGTCATAACGGGCGTCGTCCAACCGCTAGCCTCTTGATCCATGGCCTCATACGAATCGCTGACCGTGGACATCGCCGACCACATCGCGCAGGTGACACTGATCGGTCCCGGCAAGGGCAATGCGATGGGTCCCGCGTTCTGGGCCGAACTCCCGGTGGTCTTCGCCGAACTCGACGCCGACCCCGAGGTTCGGGCCATCGTGTTGACCGGTTCGGGGAAGAACTTCAGCTATGGGCTCGATGTCGCCGCCATGGGCAACACCCTGGGTCCGATGATGGCCGAGGGTGCGCTGGCCGGTCCGCGCGCGGACTTCCACACCCGGCTCAAGGAGATGCAGCAGTCCATCACCGCGGTCGCCGACTGCCGGACGCCCACGATCGCCTCCGTCCACGGGTGGTGCATCGGCGGCGGCGTCGACCTGATCTCCGCGGTCGACATCCGGTACGCCAGCGCCGACGCGAAGTTCTCGGTCCGTGAGGTCAAGCTCGCGATCGTCGCCGACGTCGGCTCGCTGGCGCGGCTGCCGCTGATCCTGTCCGACGGGCACCTGCGGGAACTGGCGTTGACGGGCAAGGACATCGACGCCGCGCGTGCCGAGAAGATCGGGTTGGTCAACGACGTGCTGCCCGACGCCGACGCGTCGCTGGCCGCCGCACGCGCCACCGCCGCGGAGATCGCGGCCAATCCGCCGCTGGTCGTTCACGGCGTCAAGGACGTGCTCGACGAGCAGCGGACGGCCGCCGTGTCGGCGAGTCTGCGCTATGTCGCCGCGTGGAACTCGGCGTTCCTGCCGTCGAAGGATTTGACCGAGGGCATCACCGCGATGTTCGAGAAGCGGTCACCGAACTTCCGCGGCGAGTAGCGCGAGCGGTCAGCGAGCGACCCGCCGTCTCGGGCAGCGCGACGACGCAGACCAGGCTGATCACTCCGAGCCCGCCCATCATCGCGGCCACGGCCCAGCCCCCGTAGTCGACGATCAGCATCGGGGACAGCACGGGCGGCAGGGCCCCGCCGACGATGGCGCCCATCGTGTGGGACAGCGCGGCTCCGGTGTAGCGGTAGCGGGCGGCGAAGATCTCCGGCAGGAAGGCCGCCATCGGTCCAATACACGCACCGATGAGCGCGTAGGTCACCATGATCGCCGCCGCGAACACGACATGGTCGCGGCTCTCGACGAGCGGGAACACCAGCAGCGACCAGGGTGCGGCCAGCGCGAAACTGCAGAGGGCGACGCGCCGCCGTCCGTAGGTGTCCGACAGGATCGCCGTGACCGCCGCGAAGACGGTCGCGAAGACGCCGCCGATCATGCTCACCAGCAGCACCAGGTTCATCGAGTAGCCCATGTGCTCGGCGGCGAAGTGAGTGAAGAACGTGCCCGCCTGGAAGACCAGCATCGGGGCGCAGATCGCCGCGCCGCCGGCCAGCAGCACCTGACGGCCCTGAGCGCGGATCAGCTCCGCGAACGGTGTCCCCTCATGCGGTACCGGCTCCTGGTCGGTGAACTCCGGGCTCTCCTTCACCTTGAGCCGGATGTACAGGGCGGTGCCGATCAGCACCGCGCTGAACAGGAACGGGATGCGCCAGCCCCACTGGTAGAACGCGGAACCGGAGCCGCCGAACGCGGCGTGAACGACCAGGAAGACGAAGTTGGAGAGCACCAGCGCGGTGCCGAGACCGAGCTGGGTGAACATGCTGAAGAACCCGCGCCTGCCCTCGGGGGCGTGCTCGGTGCTCATCAGCGCGGCACCGGCCCACTCACCTCCGACCGCGAACCCCTGCACCAGGCGGAGTCCGATCAGCAGCAGCGGCGCGGCGATCCCGATGCTGGCGGTGCTCGGGATCAGCCCGACGCCCACCGTGGCGATGCCCATCAGCATCAGCGTGATCACCAGAACGTGTTTGCGGCCGATGCGATCTCCGAAGTGCCCGAACACCGCCGCGCCGACTGGGCGCGCGAGGAACGCCGAGGCGAACGCCCCCAGCGATGCCGTCGTCGCCATCACGTGCCCCAGCTCGGGGAAGAACACCTGCGGAAACACCAGCGCCGCCGCCGTGCCGTAGATGAAGAAGTCGTAGAACTCGATCGCTGAGCCGACGTAGCTGGCCAGTGAGATCCGGCGTAGCTGTCGCGTGTCTGTATCCACCGTGTCGCATGTTGCCATGCGGTCAATATTCGCCGCAGCGAGATAGCCAGACCCATCCGACGACCGGTGGATGCGGAGGCTGAACTACGTGTCCTCCGATCGGAGGAACGCGGTGGCGGAGGGATTTGAACCCCCGGACGGTGTTAGCCGTCTCTCGCTTTCAAGGCGAGTGCATTAGGCCGCTCTGCCACGCCACCGCGGGACAGTCTAAACGCGGCCGATCTTGGCCGAGTTCGCCCCGGACTTCAGCCCCGCGCTGATCCTGCGGCAGTTCTCCCCCATCGCCGCGACCTGCGGCCGGGACAGACGGTCGAGGAAGTGCGTCCTGACCGCCGCGCCGTAGGTCTGCAGCGCACCGGCCAGCGCCGTCCTGCCCTCCGGCGTGATCGTGGCGAGCACGCCCCGGCCGTCGTCGGGACTGGCGCCGCGTACGACCAGCCCCTGCTTCTCGAGCCGGTGGATCTGCCGCGTCACCCGACTCGGTAACGACATCAGCGAGTCCGCCAGGTCGCCCATCCGCGCGGCGCCCGACGGCGATTTCACCAACAGGTCGAGCAACCGCACGTCGTTGAGCGTGAGCTTGTGCTCGTCCACCAACGAACGGTTCATGGTTGCGTACAGTCTCAGCGCAGCATCAAGAAAGTTCTGCCACGCCCGTTGCTCAGCGATGTCCAGACCGGGCGTATCACTTGCTGTGCGCCCCCCGATGATCCCCTCCATCAGCACATAGTAGGACCGCGGGGGTATTGCTGGTAGTCGAAAACACTGTCAGTTTTCGCAGCGTAGTAGCGTTGACCGAATGCTCGCGATCGTGGCCGAATCCGACGGGTTGCGCTGGCAGTCCGTGCCCGACGTCTCTCCCGCCCCGCACGAGGTACTCATCCGCGTCGCCGCAGCCGGGGTCAACCGGGCCGATCTGCTGCAGGCGGCCGGCAACTACCCACCTCCGCCGGGGGCCAGCGACATCATCGGCCTCGAGGTGTCCGGCACCATCGAGTCGATCGGCGCGGACGTGGAGAACTGGTCGCCCGGGCAACGGGCGTGCGCTTTGCTGGCAGGCGGTGGCTACGCGGAATTCGTCGCTGTGCCGGCGGGCCAGGTGCTGCCCGCACCCGAGGGAATCCCGCTGCCGCACTCCGCCGGATTGCCCGAAGTCGCCTGCACGGTGTGGTCGAACCTGGTGATGACCGCCGGGCTGCGGCCCTCGCAGTTGCTCCTCGTACACGGCGGCGCCAGCGGTATCGGAACTCATGCGATCCAGGTGGCCCGGGCGCTGGGGTGCCGGGTGGCCGTCACCGCGGGTTCGCGCAATAAGCTCGACCTGTGCGCCGAACTCGGCGCCGAGATCACGATCGACTACCAGAGCGAGGACTTCGTGAAGGTGGTCCGTGAAGCCGGCGGCGCGGACGTGATCCTCGACATCATGGGCGCGGCCTACCTCGACCGCAACATCGACGCGCTCGCCGCCGACGGCCGGCTGGTCATCATCGGCATGCAGGGTGGCGTCAAGGCGGAACTGAACATCGGCAAACTCCTCGCCAAGCGCGCCGGGGTGATCGCCACCGCGCTGCGGTCCCGTCCGGTGACCGGCCCGGCCGGCAAGACCGAGATCGTCGCGCAGGTTCTCGAGCACGTGTGGCCGATGGTCGCCGACGGCCAGGTGCGGCCGGTGATCGGCGCGGAATTCCCGATCGCCCACGCGCAGGCGGCGCACGAACTGCTCGAGTCGGGCGACGTCTCGGGCAAAGTGCTTCTGCGCGTGGATATCTGAGGGCGCGGCCTCAGCCCAGCGACGCCAGCGCCCGGACCAGCTGGTCCACCTCGGCGGTGGTGCTGTAGTGCGCCAGCCCGACGCTCACCGCACCACCGATGTCGTTGGCGCCGATGAGGTCGAGGACCCGCGAGCTCGCGTTGGCGATCGCGAGGATCCCGTTGTCGGCCAGCCGCTGCACCACCCGCTCGGCGGGCACGTTGTCCATCGCGAAGCTGAGCACCGGGATACGGACCTCGGGACTGCCGATGACGATCACGGTGGGCAGCGAGCGCAGCGACGTCAGCAGGTAGTCGAACAGCTCGCTCAGGTAGCCCCCAGCCGACCGCATCGACACCGCCAGCCGCTCGCGGCGACCGCCCTGAGCCGAATCATCCAGATTGGCAAGGTATTCGATGCTGGCGACCACCCCGCCGAGCAGGCCGTACTGGTGTTCACCGAGCTCGAGCCGGGCGGGTCCGGTGGCGTACGGATCGAGCGACACCGAGCCGAACCCGTCGATGGACGACGGATCGCGGAACACCAGCGCGCCGATCGGCGGGCCGCCCCACGCGAGGGCGTTGACCGCGACGACGTCGGCGTCGATCTCGTCGATGTCGATGAGCCGGTAGGGCGCGGCGGCCGAGTGGTCGACGACGACCATCCCGCCGACTTCGTGAACCAGCTTGGTGACCTCGCGAAGTTCCGTGACGGTGCCCAAAGTCGATGAGGCAGAAGCTATTGCGACCAGACGAGTGGGCCGCGTGACCAGGTTCTCCCACTGCCAGGTCGGCAACTCACCGGTCTCGATGTCGACCTCGGCCCACTTGACCTTGGCGCCGTAGCGGTTGGCCGCGCGCAGCCACGGCGCGATGTTGGCCTCATCGTCGAGCCGGGTCACGACGAGCTCGTAGCCCAGCCCGACGCGCGCGGACGCGGCATCGGCGAGCGAGGTCAGCAGGACGGCCCGGTCGGCGCCCAGCACCACGCCGGCGGGATCGGCGTTCACCAGATCGGCGACGGCCTGGCGCGCGGCGGCCAGGACCGCCGCGCTGCGCCGCGACGCCGGATGCGGGCTCGACGCGGTGGGCATCGAGCCGCGGAACGCGGTGGACACCGCACGGGCCACGGAGTCGGGCAGCAGCATGCCGTTCTGGGCGTCGAGATGCACCCAGCCATCGCCCAGCGACGGGTGCAAACCGCGCACCCGGGCGACGTCGTATGCCATGCCTGCCCACCTTCGTGCGTCGGGGAAGACCGCCGCATCAACCCGATTCGGGCTGACTCGCGGACCCCGACCTCGCTTGTTACTGCCCATGCCTAGAGCGGAACGGGTCATCTGGGCAGCCATACTAGTCGAGTGAGCTTCGGGTACGGAGTGCTAGTCGCACTGGCGTTGCTGGTGGCACCCGGGGCAATCATCGCGCGGTGCGGAGGCCTGCGCTGGGCCGCCGCCGTCGCGACCGGGCCTGCGCTCACCTACGGCGCCGTGGCCATGGCGATCGTCCCGTTCGGCGCCCTGGGCGTGCCGTGGAACGCGGGGACCGCGCTGGGCGCTCTGCTCGTCCTCGGGGCGCTGGCGACGAGTTTGCGGATTCTGACTCGGCGCCGCACGGCCCCTGCCGCCGCGGCGCCCGCGACCCCGCCCGGGCCCGGTTTTCTGGCGGCGGCCGGCGTGCTGGTGGGAGCGGTGCTGATCTTCGTGGCAGCAGTCCGCGGGATCCCGCACTGGCAGTCGATCCCGAGCACCTGGGACGCCGTGTGGCACGCCAACACGATCCGTTTCATCCTCGACACCGGCCAGGCGTCGCCGACGCACATGGGCGAACTGCGCAACATCGAGACCCACGAGGCGCTGTACTACCCGTCGACCTTCCACGCGCTCGGCGCCGTGCTGAGCCAGCTCTCCGGCGCGGCCCCGGCCACCGCCTACACCGTGAGTTCGGTGGCCGCCGCGTCGTGGCTGTTTCCTGCCGGCGCGGCGATTCTGGCCTGGCTACTGCTCATCGGCAGGACCGGAGTGTGGCCCACCGCCGGCGCGGCGGCCACCGCCGGGGCGCTGTCGGCGTCGTTCACCGCCGTGCCCTACGTCGAGTTCGACACCGCGTCCATGCCCAACATGGCCGCCTACGGGCTCGCGATCCCGACGTTCGCGTTGGCCCGGTCGGCGCTGCACCACCGCGACCGCATCCCGCTGGCCGTGCTGGCGGTGGTGGGCGTGTTCTCCGTCCACATCACCGGCGGCGTCGTGACCGTCGTCATCATCGCCGCGTGGTGGCTGCTGGAGGCGCTGTGGCGCCCGGTGCGGGGCCGCCTCGCCGACTTCGGGACACTGCTGCTGATCGGGGTCCCGTCCGCGGCGCTGCTGCTGCCCCAGTTCCTCGGGGTCCTCCAGCAGGCGGAGATCATCGAAGGGCACTCGTTCGTCACTCATCAGGGCAAGAAGCGGGCGCTGATCGACGCGCTCGTGCAGCACACCCGCCATCTCAACGACTTCCCCATCCAGTGGGGCCTGATCGTGTTGTGTGCGGTGGGAGCCGTGATCCTGGTGGTGCGGCGGATCTGGTGGCCGCTGGCGGTCTGGCTGCTCCTGATGGCGGCGATCATCCACTCGTCGGCCCCCTTCGGGGGCGTGCTGGGCGCGGTGATCGGGAAATTCAGCGACCTGTTCTACAGCGATCCGCGGCGGCTCTCGGCGGTGGTGACGATGCTGCTGAGCGCCGTGGCCGGAATCGCGGCGTACACGATCGTGTCCTGGGTGGTGTCTGCGCTGCGGAGGCGTGTCGGCGGGGGAAGCCCGCGCCTCTGGTACGGCGCGACCGCCGGCGTCCTGACCGCCGTGAGCATCGCCTCGGCCGTGCACTACCTGCCTCGCCATCAGTTCCTGCTCGGCGACAAGTACGACTCGGTGATCATCGACGACAGGGACCTGCAGGCATTCGCCTATCTGGCGGGCCTGCCCGGCGCGCACGACACGCTGATCGCCAACGCCAACACCGACGGAACGGCGTGGATGTACGCGGTGGCAGACCTGCATCCGCTGTGGACCCACTACGACTACCCGGTACAGCAGGGCCCCGGCTATCACCGGTTCATCATCTGGGCCTACGCCGACGACGCCGACACCGATCCGCGCGTCGCCGAGGCCGTCGCGGCGCTGAACATCCGCTACGTGCTGGTGAGCACGCCCGTCGTCCGGGGGTTCGTGATGCCCGATGGCCTGGCGTCGCTGGACAAATCGCACTCGTGGGAGAAGATCTACGACAACGGCGAGGCCCGCATCTACCGATGGCGCGGAGCCCGGCGACACTGAGCGAGGAATGCTGGGGCACTCTAGGGACATGACTACCAACGACGACGACAACATCGAGATCATCGGTGGCGATCCGGACGACGAGGAGCGAGCCGCCGACGGCAAGTCGTTGACCGATCTGGTCGAGCAGCCGGCCAAGGTGATGCGCATCGGGACGATGATCAAGCAGCTCCTCGAGGAGGTGCGCGCGGCGCCGCTCGACGAGGCCAGCCGCGGCCGGCTGCGCGACATCCACCGCACCAGCATCCAGGAGCTCGAGGACGGGCTGGCGCCGGAACTGCGCGCCGAGCTCGAGCGGCTGACGTTGCCGTTCACCGAGGACGCGGTGCCGTCGGACGCCGAGCTGCGGATCGCACAGGCGCAGCTGGTCGGCTGGCTCGAGGGTCTCTTCCACGGCATTCAGACCGCGCTGTTCGCTCAGCAGATGGCCGCCCGCCAGCAGCTCGAGCAGATGCGCCAGGGTGCGTTGCCGCCGGGCGTCGCCGTACCGGGGCAGCGCGCGGGCGGGCACGGCACCGGCCAGTATCTGTGAGTCTTCGTGGTCAGTCCTGCTGAGCCGTACATCGAGACCCGCAACGCGTGGGTGGAGTTCCCGATCTTCGACGCGAAGACGCGCTCGCTGAAGAAGGCGTTCCTCGGCAAGGCCGGTGGCGCGATCGGGCGCAACGAGTCCAACGTCGTCGTCATCGAAGCGCTCCGTGACATCACCTTGTCTCTGAAGATGGGCGACCGCGTCGGTCTGGTCGGCCACAACGGTGCGGGCAAGTCCACGCTGCTGCGCCTGCTGTCGGGCATCTACGAACCGACGCGCGGCGTGGCGACGGTGCACGGCCGCGTGGCCCCGGTGTTCGACCTCGGTGTCGGCATGGACCCGGAGATCTCCGGTTTCGAGAACATCATCATCCGCGGGCTGTTCCTCGGGCAGACCCGCAAGCAGATGCTGGCCAAGGTCGACGAGATCGCCGAGTTCACCGAGCTCGGCGACTACTTGTCGATGCCGCTGCGGACGTATTCGACGGGCATGCGGGTGCGGCTGGCCATGGGGGTGGTCACCAGCATCGACCCGGAGATCCTGCTGCTCGACGAGGGCATCGGCGCTGTCGACGCGGACTTTTTGAAGAAAGCGCAGACGCGACTGGCCGCGCTCGTGGAGCGTTCCGGGATCCTGGTGTTCGCCAGCCATTCCAACGAATTCCTGGCGCGGCTGTGCAACACCGCGATGTGGATCGACCACGGCACCGTGAAGATGTCGGGAGGCATCGAGGAGGTCGTGCGGGCCTACGAAGGTGAAGACGCCGCCCGCCACGTGCGGGAGGTACTCGAGGAGACGGCCCACACGCATGAGCGCTGACACCAGCGATGAGCGCTTGCGCGAAGAGAAGACCGGCAGCGATGACACCGTTGTCGCGGTCGTCGTCACGCATCGCCGCCCCGACGAGCTGGCCAAGTCGCTCGGCGCGCTGACCTCGCAGAGCAGGCTCCCCGACCACCTCATCGTGGTCGACAACGATCACGACGACCGGGTGCGTGATCTGGTCGCCGGCCAGCCCATCCCCACGACGTATCTGGGCTCGCTCCGAAACCTAGGCGGCGCAGGCGGTTTCGCACTCGGCATGCTGCACGCGCTGAGCCTCGGCGCGGACTGGGTCTGGCTGGCCGACGACGACGGGCGACCGCAGGACGCCGAGGTGCTGGCCACCCTGCTGGCCTGCGCCGAGCGGTACGGCCTGGCGGAGGTCTCACCGATGATCTGCGACCTCGACGACCCCGAGCGCCTCGCCTTCCCGCTGCGTCGCGGTCTGGTGTGGCGTCGCCGGGTCAGCGAGTTGCGCACGGATGCACGCCTTCCCGACCTGATGCCCGGTATCGCGCACCTGTTCAACGGCGCACTTTTTCGCGCGTCGACCCTCGAAGCGACCGGAGTGCCGGACCTCCGGCTCTTCTTCCGCGGTGACGAGACCGAGGTGCACCGGCGCCTGCTCCGCACCGGGTTGCCTTTCGGAACCTGCCTGCAGACCGTCTATCTGCACCCGCAGGGTGGTGACGAGTTCAAACCGATCCTCGGCGGCCGTATGCACACCCAGTATCCGGACAATCCGACCAAGAGGTTCTACACCTACCGCAACCGCGGCTACCTCCAGTCCCAGCCGGGGATGCGCAAGCTCATACCGCAGGAGTGGCTGCGATTCGGCTGGTATTTCCTGGTGTCCAAGCGGGACGTCGCGGGCTTTCGTGAGTGGATCCGCCTGCGGCGCTTGGGGCGACGCGAGAGGTTCGAACGCACACGGGGCATGGAGGCAGCTCCCGCGCGAAGCGCGGGGGGACGCGGCGACGGGACTGACAAGACATGACGTTCATGGATGCGGCCGCACAATCGCGGACACTGAGCCGGGCCTGGGGCGACCTCGTCGACGGCTTCGGCAAGCGCGAGCTCTGGCTGCACCTCGGCTGGCAGGACATCAAGCAGCGGTACCGCCGGTCGGTGCTCGGGCCTTTCTGGATCACCATCGCCACCGGCACCACCGCGGTCGCGATGGGCGCGCTGTACTCGAAGCTGTTCAAACTCGAGCTGTCCGAACATCTTCCGTATGTGACTCTGGGCCTGATCATCTGGAACCTGATCAACGCGTCCATCCTCGAGGGCGCCGAGGTGTTCATCGCCAACGAAGGCCTGATCAAACAGCTCCCGACGCCGTTGTCGGTGCACGTCTACCGACTCGTGTGGCGACAGATGATCCTGTTCGCACACAACATCATCATTTTCGTGATCATCGCGATCATCTACCCCAAACCGTGGACGTGGACCGATCTCGCGGTCATCCCGGCGCTGGCGTTGATCGCTTTGAACTGTGTCTGGGTGTCGTTGTGTTTCGGCATTCTCGCAACGCGGTACCGCGACATCAGCCCGCTGCTCAACAGCCTCGTGCAGCTGCTGTTCTTCATGACGC
Source organism: Mycolicibacterium chubuense NBB4 (assembly GCF_000266905.1). The sequence continues at coordinate 5,214,546 of NC_018027.1, forward strand.
CGATCATCTGGAACGAGAACACGTTACGCAGTCAGGGCGCCGGCCAGTGGGCCAAGATCGTGGAGCTCAATCCGCTGCTGCACTACCTCGACATCGTGCGCGCACCACTGCTGGGCGCGGACCAGCAATTGCGGCACTGGGTCGTCGTGCTGGTGCTGACCGTCGTGGGCTGGGTCTTCGCCGCGTTGGCGATGCGCCAGTACCGCGCGCGGGTGCCGTACTGGGTGTGACGGTTCAGCTGACCAGTGCGCCGACGTCGGGTTCGGGGCCGAAGACGAAGCGCCGACCGGACAGCGTGTCCGGTGTGATGCGCACGAACCGCAGCTTTGCCGTGGCGACCCACGGATAGAGCCCGGCGCGCTGGGCCTCCTCGATCTCCGCAGAGGAGTTCAGCAGCCGGGCCTTGCCCCGCACCACCACACTCCACCCTTCGGTGACGGTGTGGTCGTCGGCCTCGAACACCACGTTCTCGTTGAGCACGGACGTCAACAGCTTGGTGCCTTCGGCCGTGCGGAAGAGCAGTGTCTTGTGCTGCACCACGAAGTTGACGGGGAAGATCTCCGTCCATCCGCCCACCGTGGTGACGAGCCGGCCCAGCGATACTCCCGACAACAGATTCCAGCTTTCGGCCTCCGACAATTCGGTCACCGGCGCGGTAGTCGAGTTCATGATGGCCATGCTCGTCGGTTCCGCGCCGGCGTCCTAGGGTCTTAAGGCACTGCTGAGGTTCACCGTCGCGGCGGCGCCGTCCGCACCGCGGCGTTGATCCGGTTCCACGCGTTGATCGTGACCGCCATCGCAATCACCTGTCCGAGTTCGCGATCCGTGAACGCCGCAGCCGCCCGTTCGTAGACGTCGTCGGGCACCCCGTCGTGGCCCAGGAGGGTGATGGCCTCGGTCAGGGCCAGCGCGGCGCGTTCGCGCTCGTCGAAGATGTCGCCGGCCTCGGCCCACGCGGCGAGGGTGTCGAGCTTCTGCTCGGTCACGCCGTGCTTGCGCGCGTCGCGGGTGTGCATGTCGAGGCAGAACGCGCAGCGGTTGATCTGCGACGCGCGGATCTTGATCAGCTCCGCCAGCTCGGCGTCGACGTCTTTGCTGGACGCTGTGGACAGCGCCATCATCGCGTCGTAGAGCTCCGGGGAGGACTTGTAGATCCGGAGGCGGGGCGCCGTGGTGAGTGTCTGTGTCATGCCGAGAACGCTAATCGGGAATGTCCCGCGCCGGTGGTTCAATTCTGTCGTGACTTCATGGGCCAATTCCGGCGCGCGGGATCTCCACCTGGACCTCCGCGACACCGTGCGACCGGGGTCGCGCCACGCGAAGGACGCGCTGATCGTGGCCCTGCGCGAGGCGGCCCGCTCGGGCCGGCTGGCACCGGGCACGATGCTCCCGCCGTCCCGCAGCCTCGCCGGCGATCTGGGTCTGGCGCGCAACACCGTCGCCGACGCCTACGCCGAGCTCGTCGCCGAAGGCTGGCTCGCCGCCCGCCAGGGGGCGGGCACCTGGGTCCTCAACACCGCGCGCCCGGCGCCTCGCACTCGCCCCCGGGGCTCCCGAGGCGTGCCGGTGCACAATCTCATGCCGGGTTCGCCGGACGTCGCCGAGTTCCCGCGCAGCCAGTGGGCGGCGTGCGCACGCAAGGCGTTGACGAACGCGCCCACCGAGGCGCTGCGCATGGGGACCCGCGCGGCCGGCCGGAATTGCGGACGGCCCTGGCGGAGTACCTGGCGCGGGCGCGGGGAGTGCGCACGACCCCGGACACGATCGTGATCTGTGCCGGGGTCCGGCACGGGGTGGAACTGCTGGCGCGCGCCCTCGGTGGACCGATCGCGGTCGAGTCGTATGGGCTATACCTGTTCCGGGACGCGCTCGCGGCCTCAGGCGTGACCACGGTGCCGATCGACGTCGACGAGAACGGCGCCGTGGTGGCCGACCTCGACGACGTCGACGTCTCGGCGGTGCTTCTGACACCGGCGCATCACAATCCGCTCGGCATGCCACTGCATCCGTCGCGCCGTTCGGCGGTCGTCGAATGGGCCCGGCGCACAGGCGGATTCGTGTTCGATGACGACTACGACGGCGAGTTCCGGTACGACCGTCAGCCTGTCGGGGCCCTGCAGGCGCTCGACCCGGGCCGGGTGGCGTACCTGGGGTCTGTGAGCAAGAGCCTGTCGCAGGTGCTGCGGCTGGGCTGGATGGCGCTGCCGGACCACCTCGTCGACGGGGTGGTGGATGCCGGTGGCGGCCAGCAGTTCTACGTCGACGCGATCGCGCAGCTGACGCTGGCGGAGTTCATCACCGGCGGCTACTACGACCGGCACATCCGCCGGATGAGGACCCGGTACCGCCGTCGGCGCGACCTCCTCGTCACCGCACTCGCACGGTTCGCGGTGGGCGTGCGCGGGCTGGCAGCGGGAGTGAGCGTGCTGGTGACACTCCCCGACGGGGCCGAACCCGAGGTGATGCGCAGGTGCGGCGAGGCGGGCATCGCGTTGTCCGGACTGTCGATGATGCGCCACCCAGCAGCCGGAGCCGGAGTCGCCGACCCCGACGGGCTCGTCGTGGGTTTCGCCGCGCCGGCCGAGCATGCCTTCGGCTCTGCGGTGTCGGCGTTATGCGACGTGCTCGCGGCCAGCGGACTGTAACGTCCGGCCATGGCCGGCCCGCGTCGCCCGATGAGCGCCTACGAGCGGATGCTGGAACGCTTCGCCCGATCGCCCGCGGGCTACTGGTACCTCAGACGCGTCGCTCCGCACCTCGATCCCCCGTTGCTGCGCGCCACCGGCGGCCGCGTCAGCAGTGTCTCCCCCGCGCCGGCCATGCTGCTGACGACCGTCGGCGCGAAGACCGGACGGCGGCGCACGACACCACTGCTCTACACCGTCGACGGGGATTCGCTGATCGCGGTCGCGGCCAACTACGGCAGGCCGGATCAGCCGTCGTGGTACCGCAATCTCCAGGCGCATCCTCGGGTAGACGTGCTGGCCGGCCCTCACAGCGGGACGTACACCGCGACCGAGATCACCGACCCGGCGGAGCGGGCATCGGCATGGGCGAAGGCTCTCGACCTGTATGCGGGCTACGGCGACTACCAGCTCAGGGCCGGCGACCGCACGATCCCGGTGCTCCGGCTCAGGCGCTGCCCCTGAGCGCCGGGATCGGCACGCCCTCTCGAATGTCGTTGCCGCCCGCGCGCGTTGGCGTCTCCTCGCGTCGGGCCGAAGCCGCGGGTCTCAAAGGCAGCAAAAACGGGAAGACAAGCGGTAGCGTCAGCGACCTCGGGACGGGAGACCACATGAAGCGCTGCATCGTCGTGGCTGCGGCGGCTCTACTGACAGCCGCCGGTCTGCTCACCTCGGCGCCGCCCGCGAGCGCCGGCTGTCTGTACGGCGGAGCCTTCATCAGCAAGTGCGACGACCCCGTCCAGCCTGACGGCACGTGGCAACGGTGCGTCGGGGTCGCCCGGTGGGTCCCGAGCGGCTTCAGCACCCACCTGGTGCCCGAGAAGCACTGCGGGCCGATGGGCCCCGGCCAGCCGCCCGGCGACCCCGCGTTCACCGACCCGCCGACCCACATCGACTGATCGGGGACGCATCCCGCGACAGACGGCGACGACCGTTCTGCCGTGATCGCGACAACCGCGAGCCCGTAAGCTGCCCGGGTGGCCGAGCCCCCGATGTCACCTCAGCTGAGTTTGACGACGCAGATCTGGCGTTTCGTCGTGACCGGCGGGCTGTCGGCGATCGTGGACTTCGGCTTGTACGTGCTGCTCTACAAGACGGGCGGCGTGCAGGTGGACCTAGCCAAGGCGATGAGCTTCGTCGTCGGCACCATCACCGCCTACCTGATCAACCGGCGGTGGACGTTCCAGGCCGCCCCGAGCCGGGCCCGCTTCCTCGCGGTCATGGGTCTGTACGCGCTGACCTTCACGGTTCAGGTCGGTCTCAACCACCTCGTGCTGCACCTGGCCTCCTACGCGACGTGGGCGGTTCCGGTCGCCTTCGTCATCGCGCAGGGCACCGCGACGGTGATCAACTTCATCGTGCAGCGCGCGGTGATCTTCCGGCTGCGCTGACCGTCAGCAGCCAGGCGGTACCCTCTGTGACGATGTCGAGCACCGAGTTCCCGACCACCGCCACGCGCCTGACCGGCTGGGGCCGCACCGCCCCGTCCGTCGCCGCGGTGCTGTCGACCCCGGATCCCGAGGTCATCGTCACGGCGGTGACCCGGGCCGCCGAGGGCGGTGGCCGCGGTGTTCTCGCGCGCGGGATGGGGCGTTCCTACGGGGACAACGCGCAGAACGGCGGCGGCCTGGTCATCGACATGAATGCGCTGAACCGTATTCACTCGATCGACACCGACGACGCGCTCGTCGACGTCGACGCCGGCGTCAACCTCGACCAGCTGATGCGCGCGGCTCTGCCCCTCGGTCTGTGGGTGCCCGTCCTGCCGGGCACCCGGCAGGTCACCGTCGGCGGCGCGATCGCCTGCGACATCCACGGCAAGAACCACCACAGCGCGGGCAGCTTCGGCAACCACGTCCGCTCCATGGACCTGCTGACCGCCAACGGAGAGGTCCGCACCCTCACCCCGGCGGGCGCCGACAGCGAGCTGTTCTGGGCAACCGTCGGCGGCAACGGTCTCACCGGCATCATCCTGCGCGCCACCATCGCGATGACGCCGACGGAGACGGCGTACTTCATCGCCGACGGCGACGTCACCCGCACGCTCGACGAGACCATCGCCTTCCACAGCGACGGCACCGAGGACAACTACACCTATTCCAGCGCGTGGTTCGACGCGATCAGCGCACCGCCGAAGCTCGGCAGGGCCGCGATCTCCCGCGGCTCACTGGCCACCGTCGACCAGCTGCCCGAGAAGCTGCAGAAGGACCCGCTCAAATTCGATGCGCCCCAACTGCTCACGTTTCCCGACGTCTTCCCCAATGGGCTGGCCAACAAATACACCTTCGGCCCGATCGGGGAACTCTGGTACCGCAAGTCGGGCACCTACCGCGGCAAGGTGCAGAACCTGACGCAGTTCTACCATCCGCTCGACATGTTCGGAGAGTGGAACCGCGCCTACGGCTCCTCGGGTTTCGCCCAGTACCAGTTCGTGGTCCCCACCTCCGCGGTCGACGAGTTCAAGGCGATCATCGCCGACATCCAGCGCTCGGGCCACTACTCGTTCCTCAACGTCTTCAAACTGTTCGGCGCGGGGAACCAAGCGCCGCTGAGCTTCCCGATCCCGGGCTGGAACGTCTGCGTCGACTTCCCGATCAAGGCCGGCCTGAACGAATTCCTCAACGGCCTCGACAAGCGGGTGCTGGAGTTCGGCGGGCGCCTCTACACCGCCAAGGACTCCCGCACCACGGCCGAGACCTTCCACGCCATGTATCCACGTATCGACGAGTGGATTGCCGTGCGCCGCAAGGTCGATCCCGACGGTGTGTTCGCCTCCGACATGGCCCGACGACTGGAGCTTCTCTAGATGGTTTTCGATGCGACCGGCAACCCGCAGACGATTCTGCTGCTGGGCGGCACCTCCGAGATCGCCCTGGCCATCGCCGAGCGCTTCCTGCGCGACGCGAGCGCCCGGGTCATCCTCGCCGACCTGCCGGGCCACCCACGCAAGGACGCCGCCATCGAGCAGATGCGGGCCGCGGGCGCCAAAGACGTCGAGTGGATCGACTTCGACGCGTTGGACACCGACAGCCACCCGACGGTGATCGACGCCGCGTTCGCAGACGGTGACGTCGACGTCGCGGTCGTCGCGTTCGGCCTCCTCGGCGACGCCGAGGAGCTGTGGCAGAACCAGCGCAAGGCCGTGCAGATCGCCGGGATCAACTACACCGCAGCGGTTTCGGTCGGGGTGCTGCTCGGGGAGAAGATGCGCGCCCAGGGCTCGGGCCGGATCATCGCGATGAGCTCCGCCGCCGGCGAGCGCGTCCGCCGCTCCAACTTCGTCTACGGCTCCACCAAGGCCGGACTCGACGGCTTCTACCTCGGGCTCGGAGAAGCCCTGCGCGAGTTCGGTGTTCGCGTTCTCGTCATCCGCCCCGGGCAGGTCCGCACGACCACGACCATCGAGCACTGGAAGGCCACCGGCGCCAAGGAGGCGCCCTTCACCGTCGACAAGGAAGACGTCGCGGAGTTGGCGGTCACCGCGTCGAACAAGGGCAAGGACCTGATCTGGGCACCGGGCCCGTTCCGCTACGTGATGATGGTGCTGCGCCACATCCCCCGCCCGGTCTTCCGCAAGCTGCCCATCTGATGCGTGGTGCTCTGGCCGCGCCGGTGCGAGTGGCCGGCCAGATGGTCGTCGCGGCCGCCGTCGCGTCGGTGGTCGCCGTGGTCAGCCTGGCCGCCATCGCCCGTGTCGAGTGGCCGGCCTACAACTCGTCGAACCAGTTGCACGCGCTGACCACCGTCGGCCAAGTCGGTTGCCTGGTAGGGCTTCTGGCCAGCGGATGGCTCTGGCGTCGCGGCCGTCGGGTACTCGCCCGTCTCGGTGCGGTGCTGTTCCTGGCCGCGTTCTCGGTGGTGACGCTCGGCATGCCGCTCGGCGCGACCAAGCTCTACCTGTTCGGGATCTCCGTCGACCAGCAGTTCCGCACCGAATACCTGACCCGGCTGACCGACTCGCCGCATCTGCACGACATGACCTACATCGGGCTGCCGCCGTTCTACCCGCCCGGATGGTTCTGGCTCGGCGGCCGCCTGGCGGCACTGACCGGCACGCCGGCGTGGGAGATGTTCAAGCCGTGGTCGATCGCCTCGATCACCATCGCAATCGTGCTGGCGTTCGTGCTGTGGGCCAACCTGATCCGCTTCGAGCAGGCGCTGGTGGTGTCGGCCGCGACCGCAGCGACGGCGCTGGCCCACTCGCCGGCGGAGCCCTACGCCGCGATCATCACCGTGCTGCTGCCGCCGGTGTTCGTGCTGGCGTGGTCGGGCCTCGGAGCCAGGGCGCACCCCGCCGAGCCGGACGATCGGCACCCCGGCGAGCCGGGCAATCGGCACCCCGGCGAGCCGGGCAATCGGCACCCCGGCGAGCCGGGCAATCGACCCAGTGGAGGGTGGGCGGCGGTCGTCGCCGTCGGCATCTTCCTCGGTGTCGCGGCGCTGTTCTACACCCTGCTGCTCGGCTACGCCGCGTTCACGCTCACGGTGATGGCGGTCGTGCTGGCCGTCGCCCGCCGGAAGATCGGCCCGCTGCTGCGCCTGCTGACCATCGCCGTGATCGCCGGGCTGATCGCGTTGATCGGCTGGGCTCCCTACCTGATCGCCGCCGCCCACGGCACGCCCGCCGACAAGGGCACCGCCCAGCACTATCTGCCCATCGACGGTGCACAGCTGTCGTTCCCGATGTTGAAGTTCACGCTGCTCGGCGCGCTGTGCATGCTGGGCACGCTGTGGCTGGTGGTCCGGGCGCGCAACTCCACCCGGACGGCACCCGCGCTGGCCGTCGCCGTGCTGACCGTCTACGCGTGGTCGCTGCTGTCGATGCTGACCACCCTGGTCGGGACCACGCTGCTGTCCTTCCGGCTGCAGCCCACCCTGACGGTCCTGCTGGCCGCCGCGGGCGCGCTCGGGTTCATCGACGCGACGTGTGCCCTGGCCCGGCGCGTGCAGCCGGCGAACGCCCGCAGAGTCGTGGCCGCCGGCACCGTGATCGGAGCGCTGGGCGCCGTCACCTTCAGTCAGGACATCCCCGACGTACTGCGCTCCGACATCGTCGTGGCCTACACCGACACCGACGGCTCCGGTCAGCGCGCCGACCGCCGCCCGCCCGGGGCCGAGCAGTACTACCGGGACGTCGACGCCAAGATCCAGCAGGTGACCGGACGGCCCCGCAACGAGACCGTCGTGATGACCGCGGACTACAGCTTCCTGTCCTACTACCCGTACTACGGCTTCCAGGGCCTGACGTCGCACTACGCCAACCCACTGGCCCAGTTCAAGGAGCGGGCCGGCGCCATCGAGGGCTGGCGCATGCTGACCGACGCCGACCAGTTCATCGCCGCACTCGACGCGCTGCCCTGGCCGCCGCCGACGGTGTTCCTGATGCGCCGCGGCGCCAACGACACCTACACGCTGCGATTGGCCGAGGACGTCTACCCCAACCAGCCCAACGTACGGCGCTATCACGTCGCCCTCGACAAGGCGCTGTTCGACGATCCGCGCTTCGACGTGTCGACCATCGGGCCGTTTGTACTGGCCATTCGCAAGCCCACTAGCATCTAGCCCCGTGGTCGGAGCTCCAGCGAGGGTCAGCAACCACCGCACCGCGCGGCTCATCGCGATCGTGGCGGGGCTGCTCGGCACGTTGCTGGCCATTGTCACTCCGCTGCTGCCCGTCACGCAGACCACCGCGACGCTGAACTGGCCGCAGAACGGCGAACTGGCCAGCGTCGACTCGCCGCTCATCGGTTACGTCGCGACCGATCTCGAGATCACGGTGCCGTGCAGCGCGGCCGCCGGCCTGGACCGGCCGGGACGCACCGTCCTGCTGTCGACCGTCCCCAAGCAGGCCCCCAAGGCCGTCGACCGCGGTCTGCTCATCGAGCGGGTGAACAACGACCTGCTGGTGATCGTCCGCAACACCCCGGTCGTCAGCGCGCCGCTGGCCCAGGTGCTCAGCCCGGCGTGCCGCGAGCTGAAGTTCACCGCCCACGCCGACAAGGTGACCGGTGAGTTCGTCGGTCTGACCCAGCCGCCCAACACCTCGGACAATCCCGACGACCAGGCCAGCGCGCCCGAGCCGCTGCGCGGCGAACGCGGCGGCTACGACTTCCGTCCGCAGATCGTCGGCGTGTTCACCGATCTGTCCGGTCCCGCACCGCCGGGTCTGCAGTTCTCCGCGACGATCGACACCCGCTACAGCACGTCTCCGACGCTTTTGAAGATGCTCGCGATGATCGTGGGCGTCGCGGCCACCGTGATCGCCCTCGGCGCACTGCACGTGCTCGACTCCGCCGACGGCGTGCGGCACCGCCGCTTCCTGCCGCCGCGGTGGTGGTCGCTGTCGCCGCTCGACGGCCTCGTGGTCGCGGTGCTGGTGTGGTGGCACTTCGTCGGCGCGAACACCTCCGACGACGGCTACATCCTGACGATGGCGCGGGTGTCGGAGCACGCCGGCTACATGGCGAACTACTACCGCTGGTTCGGCACCCCGGAGGCGCCGTTCGGCTGGTACTACGACCTGCTCGCACTGTGGGCGCACGTCAGCACGACGAGTGTGTGGATGCGGCTGCCGACGCTGGTGATGGCGCTGACGTGCTGGTGGGTGATCAGCCGCGAGGTACTGCCGCGACTGGGCACCGCGGTCAAGCACAGCCGCGTTGCGGCGTGGACGGCCGCCGGGTTGTTCCTGGCGTTCTGGCTGCCGCTGAACAACGGACTGCGGCCCGAACCGATCATCGCGCTGGGCATCCTGCTCACCTGGTGCTCGGTCGAGCGCGGGGTGGCCACCAGCAGGCTGCTGCCGGTGGCGGTCGCGATCATCATCGGGGCGTTGACGCTGTTCTCCGGGCCGACCGGCATCGCCGCGGTGGGCGCCCTGCTGGTCGCCATCGGACCGCTGAAAACGATTGTGGCCGCCCATGTTTCCCGCTTCGGCTACTGGGCGCTGCTCGCACCGATCGCCGCGGCGGGCACGGTCGCGATCTTCCTGATCTTCCGGGACCAGACCCTGGCCGCCGAGTTGCAGGCCAGCACGTTCAAGTCCGCCGTCGGGCCCAGCCTGGCCTGGTTCGACGAACACATCCGCTACTCGCGGCTGTTCACCACCAGTCCCGACGGTTCGGTGGCCCGCCGCTTCGCGGTGCTCACGCTGCTGCTCGCGCTGGCGGTCGCCGTGGCGATGTCGTTGCGCAAGGGCAGGATCCCGGGCACCGCAACGGGTCCGAGCCGACGCATCGTCGGCATCACGATCATCTCGTTCCTCGCGATGATGTTCACGCCCACCAAGTGGACACACCACTTCGGTGTCTTCGCCGGCCTCGCCGGCTCCCTGGGCGCGCTCGCCGCGGTGGCGGTGTCGGCCGCGGCCATGCGCTCGCGCCGCAACCGCACGATGTTCGCCGCGGCGGTGTTCTTCGTCACCGCCCTGTCGTTCGCGACCGTGAACGGGTGGTGGTACGTCTCCAACTTCGGCGTGCCGTGGTCGAATGCGTTCCCCGCGTGGCATTTCGGCTTCACGACCATGCTGCTCGGCTGCTCGGTGCTCACGCTGCTGGTGGCGGCGTGGCTGCACTTCTCCGGCCGCGACGACGCGCCGGCCAACGGCCGCAGGCGCTGGCGCCAGATCGGGCAGGCTCCGCTGGCGGTCGCCACCTGGGCGCTGGTGCTGTTCGAGGTGGCGTCGCTGACGCTGGCGATGATCGGGCAGTACCCCGCGTGGACGGTCGGGCGCTCCAATCTCGAGGCACTCACCGGCAAGACCTGCGGCATGGCCGAGGACGTGAGGGTCGAGCAGGATGCCAACGCCGGTGTCCTCACGCCCATCGGGGTGCCCGTGGGCCAGGCGCTGGATGCGGAGAAGGGCGAGAACTCCGTGGGCTTCACCCCCAACGGGATCCCGTCCGACGTGTCCGCGGACCCGGTGATGGAGCAGCCCGGCTCGAACAACTTCGCCGACTCCGACAACAGCACCAACACCAACAGCGAGGCCGGCACCGAGGGCGGCACCACCGCCGCGGCGGGTGTCAACGGTTCCCGCGCCCGGCTGCCCTTCGGCCTGGACCCGGCCCGCACCCCGGTCCTGGGCAGCTGGCGCAGCGGCACCCAGCAACCCGCGGCGCTGCGGTCGGCCTGGTACCAGTTGCCCGCCGACTGGAACACCCACGACCGGTCCGATTCGCTGCTCGTCGTCGCGGCGGCCGGCCGGTTCAATCCCGGCGAAGTCACCGTGCAATGGGCCAACGCCGACGGAGAGCCGGCCGGCAGCGTCAGCTTCGCCGACGTCGGCTCCGCACCGGCATGGCGCAACCTGCGCGCCCCGCTGTCCGCGATCCCCGCCGACGCCACCCGCATCCGTCTCGTCGCCACCGACGACGACCTCAACCCGCAGCACTGGATCGCGGTCACCCCGCCACGCATCCCCCGGCTGCGCACCCTGCAGGACGTCGTCGGTTCGACGGACCCGGTGCTGCTCGACTGGCTGGTCGGACTGGCCTTCCCGTGCCAGCGCCCGTTCGGCCACCGCAACGGCGTCATCGAGGTACCCCGGTGGCGCATCCTGCCGGACCGGTTCGGCGCGGAGGCGAACTCGCCGGTGATGGACTACCTCGGCGGCGGCCCGCTGGGCATCACCGAACTCCTGCTGCGCGCCACCACCGTCCCGACCTACCTGAAGGACGACTGGTCCCGCGACTGGGGTTCGCTGCAGCAGCTGACGCCGTTCTACACCGGCGCCGAGCCCGCCCGGCTCGATCTCGGGACGGCGACGCGCAGCGGCCTGTGGAGCCCCGCTCCGCTGCGGCTGAGCTAGCAGGTTCACCCCGTCTCGGCACGCCAGAGCCGCCGCCATAGGAACGTCGCCTACGATCGAGCCTCGTGCCCGCCCCGACCGCCCGCCTCATCGCGATCATCGCGGGGCTCGCCGGAATCGTGTTGTGCGGGCTGGCACCGCTGCTGCCGGTCACACAGACGACCGCCGCGATCCAGTGGCCGCAATCGGCCAACGCCGACGGCTTCGTCAGCGACATCACCGCGCCGCTCGTGTCGGGTGCCCCGAAGTCGCTCGACGTGACGATCCCGTGCCGGGCCGTGGCGAGCATGCCCCGGGCCGGCGGTGTGGTGTTCTCCACGATCCCGGCCGGCGGCATCGACGCCGGCCGCAACGGACTTTTCGTCCGCGCCAACGCCGACGTCGTCTACGTCGCGTTCCGGGACACCGTCGCCGCCGTCGCGCCCCGACCCGCGGTCGACTCCGGGGCGTGCAGCGCCCTGCACGTCTTTGCGAACGTCGACGCCGTCGGAGCGGACTTCGTCGGCATCCCCGGCGCCGCCGGAAACCTCCCGGTCGACAAGCGGCCCCAGGTCGCCGGCGCGTTCACCGATCTGCGTGTACCGCCGGCCACCGGCGCGGGTGCGGGGTTGGCCGCCAACATCGTGATCGACACCCGCTTCATCACCACGCCCACGGCGCTCAAGCTGGCCGTGATGGTGCTCGGCGTCCTGTGCGTGATCGCCTCGATCGTCGGGCTGGCGCTGCTGGACCGGGTGTCGGGCCGACGGCCGCCACGCACCCGGCGGCGTGCCGGGTGGGCGACCTGGCTGACCGACGCCGGCGTGATCGGCGGCCTGCTGATCTGGCATGTGGTCGGTGCGCTGTCGTCCGACGACGGTTACAACCTCACCATCGCGAGGGTGTCCGGCGAGGCCGGCTACACCGCCAACTACTTCCGCTTCTTCGGCGCCACCGAAGCCCCGTTCGACTGGTATCAGAGCGTGCTCGCCCACCTCGCGGCGGTCAGCACGGCCAGCGTCTGGATGCGGGTGCCCGCCACCGCGGCCGCGATCGCGACGTGGTTGATCGTCAGCCGGTGCATGCTGCCGCGGCTCGGCAGGCGGGTGGCCGCCAACCGGGTCGCGGTGTTCACCGCCGGTGCGGTGTTCCTCGCGGCGTGGCTGCCCTTCAACAACGGCCTGCGGCCCGAACCGCTGATCGCCTTCGCGACGGTCGCGGTGTGGATGCTCGTCGAGCGCACGCTGGGAACCCGGCGGCTGGCGCCGACGGCGCTCGCGATCGTCGTGGCGATGTTCTCGGTCACGCTGGCGCCGCAGGGCCTGATCGCCCTGGCGCCGCTGCTGGTCGGCGCCCGCGCCATCGCCCGTATCGTCGCCGCCCGCCGCCCGGTCGACGGGCTGGTCGCGTCCCTGGCCCCGCTGGCTGCGTCCGTCGCGCTGGTCTTCGTGATCGTCTTCCGGGACCAGACGCTGGCCACGGTCGCCGAGTCGGTGCGCATCAAGTACCGCGTCGGCCCGACCATCCCCTGGTACCAGGAGTTCCTGCGCTACTACTTCCTGACCGTCGAGGACAGCGTGGACGGCTCGCTGACCCGCCGGTTCTCGGTGCTGGTGCTGCTGCTGTGCGTGTTCGGGCTGATCATGGTGCTGCTGCGCCGCGGCCGGGTGCCGGGCGCCGTCAGCGGCCCGGTGTGGCGACTGGCCGGCACGACGGGGATCGGCCTGCTGCTGCTGACACTCACCCCGACCAAGTGGGCGGTGCAGTTCGGGGCGTTCGCCGGGCTGGCCGGCGCGCTGGGCGGGGTCACCGCGTTCGCGTTCGCGCGCGTCGGCCTGCACAGCCGACGCAACCTCGCCCTGTACGTCACCGCGCTGCTGTTCATCCTGGCGTGGGCCACCTCGGGCATCAACGGCTGGTTCTACGTCGGCAACTACGGTGTGCCCTGGTTCGACAAGCAGCCGGTGATCGTGCACTTCCCGGTCACGACGATCTTCCTGGTGCTCGCCATCGCGGGCGGACTGCTCGCCGGCTGGCTGCACTTCCGCATGGACTACGCCGGGCACACCCAGGTCGCCGACACCGGACGGAACCGGGCACTGGCGTCCACGCCGCTGCTGATCGTCGCGACCATCATGGTGATCCTCGAGCTCGGGTCGATGGTCAAGGCCACCGCCGGCCGCTATCCCGTCTACACCACCGGCGCGGCCAACATCTCCGCGCTGCGTTCCGGGCTGTCGGACACGAGCTGCGCGATGGCCGACGACGTCCTCGTCGAGGCCGACACCAACGCGGGCATGCTGACGCCGGTGCCGGGCCAGCGCTTCGGCAAGTACGGCCCGCTCGGCGGCGAGGACCCCGTCGGCTTCACCCCCAACGGCGTCAGTGACACCCTCGAGCCCGCCGAGCCCGTCGCCGCCAATCCCGGCACCGTGAACTCCGACGGCCCCATCGACAAACCGAACATCGGCGTCGGCTACGCGGCCGGCACGGGCGGCGGCTACGGCCCCGAGGGCGTCAACGGCTCCAAGGTGTTCCTGCCGTTCGGGCTGGACCCGAAACGCACCCCGGTGATGGGCAGCTACGGCGAGAACACCGTCGCCGCCAAGGCCACCTCGGCGTGGTACCAGCTGCCGCCCCGCACCCCGGAGCGGCCGCTGGTCAGCCTCGCCGCGGCGGGCGCGATCTGGTACTACAACGAGGACGGCTCGTTCAACTACGGGCAGTCGCTGAAGCTGCAGTGGGGCGTACACCGGCCGGACGGCTCCTACCAGGCGCTGGGCGAGGTCCAGCCGATCGACATCTTCCAGCAGAAGGCGTGGCGCAATCTGCGCTTCCCGCTGTCGACCGCCCCGCCGGAGGCCAACGTCGCGCGCGTCGTCGCCGACGACCCCAATCTGTCCGAGGACCAGTGGTTCGCCTTCACCCCGCCCCGGGTGCCGGTGCTGCAAACCGCCAGCCAGTTCCTCGGCACGCAGACCCCGGTGCTGATGGACATCGCCACCGCGGCCAACTTCCCGTGCCAGCGGCCGTTCTCCGAACACCTGGGTGTGGCCGAGCTGCCGGAGTACCGGATCATCCCGAACTTCAAGCAGATGGTGGCCTCGTCGAACCAGTGGCAGTCCGCGAGGGCCGGCGGGCCGTTCCTGTTCATCCAGGCGCTGCTGCGGACGGCGACGATCCCGACGTATCTGCGCAACGACTGGTACCGCGACTGGGGCTCGATCGAGCGCTACATCCGTGTCGTGCCCGGTGACCAGGCGCCCAACGCCGTGATTCAGGAGGGATCGACGCGAGTGTTCGGCTGGAGTCGCGGCGGACCGATCAGGGCCCTCCCGTGAGCACGGTGTCGACGCGGGAGGCCGCACAAGGCGCCGTCACGGGCGGCGGCAGGGACGTCAGGACGGCCCGTTGGGTCGCCACGATCGCCGGCCTGATCGGCTTCGTGCTCGCGGTCGCCACGCCGCTGCTGCCCGTCACCCAGACCACGGCGACGCTGAACTGGCCGCAGCAAGGTCAGCTGAACAACGTGACGGCGCCGCTGATCTCGCAGGCGCCGGTGAGCCTGACCGCGACGGTGCCCTGCTCCGTGATCCGCGACATGCCAGCCAAGGGCGGCCTGGTGCTGGGCACCGCCCCGGCGCAGGGCCGCGACGCGACGCTGAACGCGATGCTCGTCAACGTCACCACCTCGCGGGTCGACGTGATCGTCCGCAACGTCGTGGTGGCCAGCGTGAACCGGGCGCGGGTCACCGGGCCCGGTTGCCAGCGCATCGACATCACGTCGAATCTGGACGGCACCTACGCCGATTTCGTCGGCCTGACCCAGGTCTCCGGCGCGGACGCGGGCAAACCGCAGCGCACCGGGTACGCCGACCCGAACCTTCGCCCGGCGATCGTGGGTGTGTTCACCGACCTGGTGGGGCCGGCGCCGCCGGGCCTGTCGGTGTCGGCGACCATCGACACCCGGTTCACCACCCACCCGACCGCGCTGAAACTGGCGGCGATACTGCTGGCGATCGTCTCGACCGTCATCGCGCTGCTGGCCCTGTGGCGCCTCGACCGGCTCGACGGCCGGCGCATGCACCGCGTCATCCCGACGCGGTGGCGCACGGCCAGTCCCGTCGACGGCGTGGTGATCGGCGGCTTCGCGCTCTGGTACGTGATCGGCGCGAACTCCTCGGACGACGGCTACATCCTCGCGATGGCGCGGGTGGCCGACCACGCGGGCTACATGTCGAACTACTTCCGCTGGTTCGGCAGCCCGGAGGACCCCTTCGGCTGGTACTACAACCTGCTCGCCCTGATGACACACGTCAGCGACGCCAGCATCTGGATCCGGCTGCCCGACCTGATCTGTTCGCTGATCTGCTGGTTGCTGCTGAGCCGCGAGGTGCTGCCGCGCCTGGGGCCGGCCGTCTCCGGCAGCAGGGCGGCGGTATGGGCTGCCGGTCTGGTCCTGCTCGCGGCGTGGATGCCGTTCAACAACGGACTGCGCCCCGAAGGCCAGATCGCGACCGGCGCGTTGATCACCTACGTGCTGATCGAGCGCGCGATCACCTCGGGCCGGCTCACCCCGGCGGCGCTGGCCATCACGACCGCCGCCTTCACGCTCGGCATCCAACCGACCGGGCTGATCGCGGTGGCGGCCCTGGTCGCCGGCGGGCGTCCGATCCTGCGGATCCTGATGCGCCGTCGGCAGGTGGTAGGGACCTGGCCGCTGGTGGCGCCGCTGCTTGCCGCGGGCACGGTGGTGCTGACCGTGGTGTTCGCCGACCAGACCCTGGCAACGGTGTTGGAAGCCACCAGGATTCGCACCGCGATCGGCCCCAGCCAGGCCTGGTACACCGAGAACCTGCGCTACTACTACCTGATCCTGCAGACCACCGACGGCGCCATCTCGCGCCGGGTCGCGTTCCTCTTCACCGCGATGTGCCTGTTCCCGTCGCTGTTCATCATGTTGCGGCGCAAGCGGGTACCCGGGGTGGCGCGCGGTCCGGCCTGGCGGCTGATGGGCGTCATCTTCGCCACGATCTTCTTCCTGATGTTCACGCCCACGAAGTGGATCCACCACTTCGGCCTGTTCGCCGCCGTCGGCGGCGCGATGGCGGCGCTGGCGACCGTGCTGGTGTCGCCGGTCGTGCTTCGCTCGGCGCGCAACCGCATGGCGTTCCTGTCGCTGGTGTTCTTCGTCCTCGCCTTGTGCTTCGCCTCCACCAATGGGTGGTGGTATGTGTCGAATTTCGGTGCGCCATACAACAATTCGGTGCCACAGCTCGGCGGCGTGACGGTCAGCACCGTGTTCTTCGCGCTGTTCGCGATCGCGGCGCTGTGGGCGTTCTGGCTGCACCTGTCGCCGCGCAGCGCGTCGCGGGTGGTCGACAAGCTCACCGCCGCACCGATTCCGCTCGCCGCCGCGCTGATGGTCGTGGTGATGGTGGGCTCGATGGCGATGGGCGTGGTGCGCCAGTACCCGACGTACTCGAACGGGTGGGCCAACCTGCGCGCGTTCGCCGGCGGCTGCGGCCTGGCCGACGACGTGCTCGTCGAACCCGATTCCAACGCCGGCTTCCTCACGCCGATGCCCGGCGGTCCAGGCCGATCCTGGGGACCGCTGGGCCCGCTCGGCGGTGACGGACCGACGGGCTTCTCCCCCAACGGTGTTCCCGACCGGATCATCGCCGAGGCGATCCGGCTGAACAATCCGCAGCCGGGGACCGACTACGACTGGAACCGCCCCGTGCACCTGGCCCGGCCCGGGATCAACGGCTCGACGGTGCCGCTGCCCTACGGGCTGGACCCGGCACGGGTGCCGGTCGCGGGCACGTACTCGACCGGCGTGCAACAGGAAGCCAAGCTGGCCTCGGCGTGGTACGCGCTGCCGCCCGCCGACGACGGGCACCCGCTGGTGGTGATCACCGCGGCCGGCACCATCGCGGGAACCTCTGTCGCCGAGGGCTTCACGGCCGGGCAGACCGTCGAGCTCGAGTACGCGCGGCGCGGACCCGACGGCGCGATGGTGCCCGCCGGGCGCGTGCAACCCTTCGATATCGGCCCCACCCCGTCCTGGCGCAATCTGCGTTATCCGCGCGCGCAGATCCCCTCCGACGCGGTCGCGGTCCGGGTGATCGCCGAGGACCTCAACCTCGGTCAGGGCGACTGGGTGGCCGTCACGCCGCCGCGCGTGCCCGAGGTGCGTTCCGTGCAGGAGTACGTCGGCTCCCAGCAGCCGGTGCTGATGGACTGGGCGGTCGGGCTGGCGTTCCCGTGCCAACAGCCGATGCTGCACGCCAACGGCGTCACCGACATCCCGAAGTTCCGCATCTCACCGGACTACCTCGCCAAGCTGCAGAGCACGGACACCTGGCAGGACGGCAAGAACGGCGGCCTGCTGGGCATCACCGACCTGCTGTTGCGGGCCTCGGTGATGTCGACCTACCTGTCCAAGGACTGGGGCCAGGACTGGGGTTCGCTGCGGCGCTTCGACACGATCGTCGACGCGCGGCCCGCCGACATCGACCTCGGTAGCGCGACGCGTTCGGGCCTGTGGTCGCCGGGACCGATCCGCATCCAGCCGTGACCGATCGCCGAAATTGCATTCCGTGCGGGGCTCACTCGAGTTTTCGCGCGTGGAATGCAATTTCGGCGCTGGGTCGAGGGCCGGAACTCACGTCGGCACTTCTCCCCCGACGGATCTAGGGCGCGGCGCTGGGCACCGCGTTGTTGTCGTTGGCGGCCGGATCGGCGTTCTCCCGCCGGATGTCCTGACCGCAGTCGTCGGCCGACCGATTGGTCTGCGACACGCACACCTGGACGGGCACGGCCCCGGTACCGGTGGGGTGCGGGATGTCGCCCGAGTACAGCGACCACAGCATCTGCTGTCCCGACCCGGCCAGCTGCGCGCAGTACGCCGACTTGCCCTGCTCGGTCACGCCGGCGGCCCCCAGCGTCGCGCAGTCCGCGCCGACCACGACGACCGGCACCGCGACCTTGTCCGGGCTGCGGGCGGGCCCGTCGTAGAGCAGCAGGTACAGCAGGGCGGCGACGGCCGACAGCGACAGCACGAGAGCGAGCAGCACGAGCATGCGGCCGCGCGACCGCGGCGTCTTCGAGTGCCGGGGGCCGGCGGCCGCCACGGCCGGCATCGTGGCCTCGGGATCGCCCGCACCCGCCGGCACCGGAAAGCCGGTGCGGTTCGCCAGGGCGCGCGCGAAGTCGATGCAGCGCTCGAACCGGTCGCGCGGCGACTTGGCCAGCGCCTTCTCCAAAGCCCCTCCGAGGCCGGACAATTCGGGGCGTTGCTCGGCGATCGACGGCGGCTGGGCGGTCAGGTGCTGGCTGATGACGATCGCCGGGTTGGAGTGCTGGAACGGCGGCGCGCCGGTCAGCAGCTGAAACGCCGACGCCGCGAGCGCGTACTGGTCGGCGCGACCGTCGATCGCCTCGTCGGCGGTGAGCTGTTCGGGTGCGCAGTAGGCGACCGTGCCGACCGTCATGTTGGTGGCGGTCAGCGCGCTCGCCTCGCCGAGCCGGCGGGCTATCCCGAAGTCGGCCAGCAGGATCCGCTCGTTGTCGGTCTCCGGGTCCGCGATCAGGATGTTGGCGGGCTTGACGTCGCGGTGCAGCAGGCCGCGCTGGTGGGCATAGTCAAGCGCCTCCGCCACCGCGGTGACGATGCGGACCACCAGAGCCGGTGGCATGCCGTTCGGGTAGCGCTCGGCGAGCAGTTGCGCGGCGTCGGTGCCCTCGACGTGGGCCATCGAGATCCACAGCCGGTCCTCGAATTCACCGCGGTCGTAGACCTCGACGATGTGCGGATGCCACAGCCCGGCCGCGATGTCGGCCTCCCGGTTGAACCGCTCGCGGTACTCGCTGTCGGTGGACACCGAGGCCGACAGCACCTTGAGCGCGTCCTGGCGCGGCAACCGCGGATGTCTGGCCAGATACACCTCGCCCATACCGCCGGAACCCAGCAACCTCGTGATCGTGTATCCCGCGATCACGTCCCCCTCGTTCAGCGGCACGCGCGACTCCCCGGCTTAATGCGGCGCTCCGAGGTAGGGGAACTCGGGCAGCAGGTCGGTCGGCGCGCCCAGTTCCGTCAGCGTTCTGTGCCCGTTGGTGAGGAACCGCGACCGGTAGTCGGCGACGTCGTCGGTGAGCGTGCGCCCGTTCGGGTAGGTCGCCGGCTTGGCCGGGTCGTAGGTCAACATGTCGGGCAGCGTGCCTTCGGTGACGATCGCGGTGATCGCCTCCTCGCGGGTGTAGCCGCCGGTGTCGGCGAGCAACTCGATCAGATGGCCCATCCAGCGTTCCCGGTCGCGGTTCGGCTCGCCGGCACTGAACTCGGCGAGGTCGTCGTCGCTGGTGAAGAATCCGCTGATCCAGGGATGTCCCACGCGGTCGGCGTGCACCCATGTCCCGTCGCGCAGCATGCTCACGCGGCCCCACACCCGGACGTCGGGCGCGGCTCCCAGGTAGCTGGTGGGCAACTCGACGGCCATCGCCATCGCGTTGGAGTTCGGGAACGACGCGTCGCTGCGGGCACCGGCGAAGAACGTGAACGACCCCGACTGCCACACGTGCGGCGCCCCGGCGAACGACACGTCCATGTCGCCGAAGATCCTGGAACCGGCCGCGGCGTCCACGCGCGCCTCGGACTGCAGCGCCAGGTAGACGTCCACCTTCTGCCGATGCCCATCCGGACCCGACGACGGCTCCGTGAACACGAAGTTGAACGCGATGTCGTTGCGCAGGTCGCCGTCGTTGTCGATGGCGATGCGGTAGACGGCGCCGGGGTACAGCGGCTCGGCGTGCGGGTTCGCCGTCAGGATCAGCGCGGTGCGCGCCGGATCCTTCGGGGACCGGAACACATACAGGTCGCACAGGTCCAGCCGAGGGTCGCCCAGCGGCGCGCCGCGGCGCAGCCCGGTGAAGTCAGTCGACACGGCAGATACTCCTCGCGCATGCGCTCGTCGGTGGCTCTATCCAACCTCAACTGTGGGAATCCGGCCGCACAGCCCGCCTAGATGGGTGTCAAACCGTGCTTGCGCTGCACGCGCGAGATCTGCTTGTCGCGCAACAGGTGCAGCGACTTGCGGAGCAACAGCCGGGTCTGGTGGGGCTCGATCACGCCGTCGATGAAGCCGCGCTCGGCCGCGATCCACGGCACCGCGAGGTTGGTGTTGTAGCCCTCGATGAAGTCGGCCCGGATCTTCTGCACCTCGGGAGCCGTCGGATCGGGGAAGCGCTTGACCAGCAGCTGGGCGGCGCCCTCGGCGCCGATCACCGCGATGCGGGCGGTCGGCCACGCGAAGTTCAGGTCCGCGGTGAGCTGCTTGGACCCCATCACCGCGTACGCGCCGCCGTAGGACTTGCGGATGGTGATGGTGACCTTCGGGACGTCGGCCTCGACGACGGCGTTGAGGAAGCGGCCGCCGCGCTTGATGATGCCGCCCTTCTCCTGCTCGACGCCCGGCATGAAGCCCGGCGTGTCGACCACGAAGATCAGCGGGGTGTTGAAGGAGTCGCAGAACCGGACGAACCGGGCCGCCTTGTCGGACGCCTCGTTGTCGATGGCGCCGGACATGTACATCGGCTGGTTGGCGATGACGCCGACGGGACGGCCGTCCACCCGCGCGAACGCGGTGATGATGGCCGGCCCGGACTGCTCGCCGACCGGGAACACGTCCCCGTCGTCGAAGATCCGCAGGAGGATCTCCATCATGTCGTAGGCCTGGTTGTCCGAGTCGGGCACGATCGCGTCGAGTTCGAGGTCGTGCGGCGTGATCTCGGGCTCCAGCCCGGGGTTGACGCACGGTGGGTCGTCGAAGGTGTTGGCCGGCAGGAAGCTCAGGTAGTCGCGCACGTACTGGAACGCCGCGGCCTCCGACTCGACGACCTGGTGGATGTTGCCGTACCGGGCCTGTGCGTCGGCGCCGCCGAGCTCGTCGAGCGTGACCTCTT
Organism: Mycolicibacterium chubuense NBB4; assembly: GCF_000266905.1. The sequence continues at coordinate 5,235,984 of NC_018027.1, forward strand.
CACCGGTGACGTCCTTGATCACATCCGGGCCGGTGACGAACATGTAGCCCTGATCGCGCACCGCGACCACGAGGTCAGTCTGGATCGGCGAGTACACCGCACCGCCGGCGCACTTGCCGAAGATCAGCGAGATCTCGGGCACCAGGCCGCGCAGCAGCTCGTGGCGGCGGCCGAGTTCGGCGTACCAGGCCAGCGACGTCGCGGTGTCCTGGATGCGGGCGCCGGCCGAGTCGTTGATGCCGATGATCGGGCAGCCGACCATCGCGACCCACTCCATCAGCCGCGCGACCTTGCGGCCGAACATCTCGCCGACCGAGCCCTGGAACACCGTCTGGTCGTGGCTGAACACGCCGACCGGGCGGCCGTTGATGGTGCCGTGGCCGGTGACCACACCGTCGCCGTAGAGCGCGCCGGGATCGCCCGGGGTCTTGGCGAGCGCGCCGATCTCGAGGAAGCTGCCCGGATCCAGCAGCGAGTGGATGCGGGCCCGCGCGGACGGGATGCCCTTCTTCTCGCGTTTGGCGACCGCCTTCTCACCTCCGGGTTCCTTGGCGATCTCGAGCTTGTCGCGAAGCTCGGCCAGCAGTTCGGCGGTGGTTTTTGTCGGGTGGGCGGTGGGAACCTCAGTCGTCACTTGCTCTCGCTCTCGATGGCGTTGATCGCTTCGCTCATGTGCGCACCGACCTTTGCAATGTACGGCTCGTCGATGGCCTGGATGTGTTCGCCCCCGATCGGCACGACCTCGAGATCGGCGACGAACTCGCCCCAGCCGCCGTCGGGCTGACGGGTGGCGTAGCGCGGCTCGAACATGATCGCGTCGTCGTGGTAGCGGTCAGCCATGTACAGCGTGACGTGGCCGTCGTACGGCGTGATCTCCGCGGTGTCGAGGGCGCGGTTGTCCAGGTACGACGTGCGCTGGTGCTCGACGATGCCGCCCGGGATGTCGACGCCGGCCTGCTGAACCGCGTCGAGGACGAACTTCACCTGGCCCTCGTCGTCGAGTTGCTCGAGCTGCTCGTACGGGATCTCGGGGATCTCGACGTTGAAGGTGCGCTCGGCGAACACCGCGTAGCGGTCCCACCGGGCCCGGATCTCCTCCTTGGTCTGCGGCACCTCCTCGCCGGCGCGCACGGTGTCGATCAGACCGACGAACCGGACGTCGGCGCCCTGGCTCTTGAGCCCGACCGCGCAGGCGTACGCGAGCGCGCCGCCCAGCGACCAGCCGGCCAGGATGTAGGGACCCTTGCCCTGGATCTCCATCAGCTTGGGCACGTATTCGCGCGCCCGTTCCTCGATGGAGCCCTCGACCCGCTCGATGCCGTACACCGGGGTGTCCGCCGGCAGCCGCTTCATCAGCGGTTCGTAGACGACGGTCGACCCGCCCGCCGGGTGGAACACGAACACCGGAGTCCTCGGACTCGCCGCCGTGTCCTTGACGGGTGCGCGCAGCGTGCGGACGAACCCGTCCAGCTCGCCGGCGTCCATCAGGTCGCGGACGACGGTCGACAGGTCCTGGACCGTGCGGGCGGCTTTCACCTGCTCTGCGGTGACGGTGCCGTCGGCACGTTCGGACAGCCGCGCGGCCATCTTCTCGGCGACGTCGTCGGAGATCGACGGCAGCTCGTTGAAGATGCCGCCCGGGGACTTGCCGGTGACGATCGCCCACGTCGCGAACGTGACGCGCTCGGCGGCATCGCGCGGCGGGACGTCGGCTCCGAGCGCCTCGGTGACCGCCTCCTGGGTCAGGACCTTGGCCGCCGCGGCCGCGGCGGAGGCTTTGGCTTCGGCGCTCGGGCCTGCGGGGTTCGTCGGCGGAGCGGGGACCGCGACATCAGACGGCGGAGCGGGGACCGCGGGGCCCGACGGATCGGTCGGCGGAGCGGGGACTGCGGGGCCCGACGGATCGGTCGGCGGAGCGGGGACCGCGACATCAGACGGCGGCGCTTCGGTTCCCGCGGCCGTCGCGACCTCGTCGGCCGCGATCGGATGCCCGGCCTCGGCCAGCTTGGCCTCGAGCTCGGCGACGGTGCTCGCCCCGCCCATCAACTCGGCCTGCTCGGCCGCGATCTCCTCGGCGGTCTTGCCCTTCTGCGCCTCGGCGAGCTGGCCGACCTCGTCGCGGTGCTCGATCGCATACGCGATCAGCTTCTCCACGGCGTAGAGGTTGGCGTCGCGCACGGCCGTCAGCTGAATGGGCGGCAGGTCGAAGTCGTACTCGACGCGGTTCTTGATCCGCACGGCCATCAGCGAATCCAGGCCGAGCTCGATCAGCGGCACCTCCCACGGAAGGTCCTCGGGCGCGTAGCCCATGGCGGCGCCGACGATCGCGCCGAGGCGGTCGGCGATCGTCTCACCCGAATCCGGCGACCACTTCGCGAAGCCCGCCGCCAGACCGGCGCCGGCGGTCAGGTTGTCCTGCAGGATGGCGACGTCTTCCTCGGGCTCGGGTTCGGCTGGCGCCGTGGCGATCTCGGCGACCGTCCCCGCCCCGACGGCCGTCGGCAGCGCGGTCTGCGCGCCACCGCGCGTGACGATGGCGTCGTAGACGAGCGTGAACGACTCGTCGATCCGCGCGTGTACCTGCACGCTTGCGCCGCCCGGATGACGGGTCAGCGTGGTCACCAGACGCGCACCCTCGCCGGGCACCGCGCGCTGCTCCGACGCCGTCAGCTTGGCGTCCGGAAGTACCGCTGCCGCAGCGGCTTTGACGAGCGCACCGAGATCCGTGGCGCCGCGCGGCAGGTACTCCCACACATGCCTGCCGTCGGGCGTGGCGACGTGGTTGCCCGGCATCACCGACGAGCTGTCGCCGGTGAAATGCGCCTCCAGCCAGTGCGGCTTGCGCTTGAAGCGCGTCGGCGGGATCTTCGCGAAATCGGTGTCGGGGTCCGCGGGCCGCTCCGACGGCAGCGGGAACAGCGTCCGGAAGTCCAGATCGTGACCGTGAACGAACAGCTGCGACATGGCCGTGGTCATCGAGTCGACCTCGTCCTGCTTGCGCGCCAGCGTCGCGATCAGCTGCGCGTCATGCAGTCCGGCCGACGCGGTGGTGAGTCCGACCTGCATGAGCGCCACGGGATTCGGGGCGAGTTCCAGGAACGTGGTGTGCCCGTTGTCGACGGCGTTGCGGATGCCGTGCGTGAAGTACACGCTGTGGCGCAGGCCCTTCTTCCAGTAGTCCACGCCGTGGATCGGCTCGGAGCCTGCCCGGATCAGCGTGCCCTCGTGCACCGTCGAGTAGTAGGCCGTCTGCAGCGGATGCGGTTCGATGCCCTGCAGCTCCGCGGCGAGTTCGCCGAGCAGCGGGTCCATCTGCGAGGTGTGGCTGGCGCCCTTGGTCTGGAACTTGCGCGCGAACTTCCCCTCGGACTCGGCGCGCGCGATGATCGCGTCCACCTGATCGGGCGGGCCGCCGATGACCGTCTGGGTGGGTGCGGCGTACACGCACACCTCGAGGTCCTTGAAGTCGGCAAAGACGGTCTCGATCTCCTCGGCCGAGTACTCGACCAGCGCCATCAGGCGGATCCACTCGCCGAACAGCATCGCCTCGCCCTCGCCCATCAGATGCGAACGCGCGCAGATGGTGCGGGTGGCGTCCTCCAGCGACAGGCCGCCGGAGAAGTAGGCCGCGGCGGCCTCGCCCAGCGACTGACCGATCAGCGCACCGGGTTTCGCGCCGTGCGCCTTGAGCAGCTCGCCGAGCGCGACCTGGATCGCGAAGATGACCAGCTGCACCTTCTCGATCGGGAGCTCGGTGGTCTCGTCGGTGTAGTCGATCGCGTCGTCGAGGATGAGCTCGAGGATCGAGTGTCCGCGCTCATCCTGGATGAGGCTGTCGACCTTGTTGATCCACTCGGCGAAGATCTCGTCGCGCAGATAGAGGCTCTTGGCCATCTTGCGGTGCTGAGCGCCGAAACCGGCGAGCACCCACACCGGGCCGTTGGTGACCGGACCGTCGGCACTGAGGACGATCGGGTTCGGCTTGCCCTCGGCCAGCGCGCGCAAGCCTTTGACCGCCTCGTCGTGGTCGTGAGCGAGCACCACCGCGCGGGACCGGCCGTGGTTGCGCCGCGACAGCGAGCGCCCGATGGCTTCCAGCGACGAGGCCCGGCCCTGCGAACTGTCGATCCAGTCGGCGAGCTCAGCGGCCGTGGCCCTCTTGCGTGACGTGAGGAATCCCGAAACTGCCAGCGGCACAACTGGATTCGAGGGATTCTGGGCTTCGGCCGCGGCGAGTTCCTCGCGCGCCACCTCGAGCAGCCGCAGCGCCTCGTCGGTCAGCCCGGGGAGTTCGGGTCCGGCGTCACCGACGACACCGTAGAACGCGGGGTCCCTCTCGCCGGTGTAGTCGTCGTCGTCCTCGTCATCCTCGACCAGCACCCCGCCCACGTACACGGCGGGCTTGTTGGGCTCGGCGGTCACCTCGACGACGGGCTCTTCGGGTTCAGGCTCGACCAGGTCGCCCGGCAGCAACTCGCGCAGCACCAGGTGCGCGTTGGCGCCACCGAAGCCGAAGCCGGAGACACCGGCGACGGCGTGGCCGCTGTAGCGGGGCCAGTCGGTGACCGTGTCGGCGACCTTGAGGTGTTCCTTGTCGAAGTCGATGTACGGGTTGGGACCGGCGTAGTTGATCGACGGCGGGATCTTGTCGCGCTGCAGCGCGAGCGCCATCTTCGCCAGGCTGGCCGCGCCGGCGGCCGACTCCAGGTGTCCCACATTCGATTTCACCGCACCCAGCAGCACGGGCTTGTCGGCGGCGCGGCCCCGGCCGACCACCCGGCCCAACGCGTCGGCCTCGATCGGGTCGCCGAGGATGGTGCCGGTGCCGTGCGCCTCGACGTAGTCGACGGTCCGCGGGTTGATGCCGGCGTCCTTGTAGGCCTTGCGCAGCACCGCTTCCTGCGCGTCCGGGTTCGGCGCGAGCAGGCCGTTGGACCGGCCGTCGTGATTGACCGCGCCCCCGGCGATCACGGCGAGGATCTGGTCGCCGTCGCGGCGGGCGTCCTCGAGCCGCTTGAGCACGAGCATGCCGCCGCCCTCGGAGCGGGCGTAGCCGTCGGCGTCGGCCGAGAACGACTTGATCCGGCCGTCGGGGGCGAGCACGCCGCCGACCTCGTCGAAACCGACCGTCACGAGCGGGGTGACGAGCGCGTTGACGCCGCCCGCGAGCACCACGTCGGCGTCTCCGGCACGCAGCGCCTTGATGCCCTCGTGCACGGCCACCAGCGACGACGAGCACGCCGTGTCGATCGCCATCGACGGACCGCGGAAGTCGTAGAAGTAGGACACCCGGTTGGCGATGATCGAGCTCGCCGTACCGGTGATGGCGTACGGGTGCGCGGTCGCCGGGTCGGCGACGCCCAGGAAGCTGTAGTCGTTGGTGGAGCTGCCGACGTACACGCCGACGTTCGCACCGCGCAGGCTCGACGCCGGAATCCTGGCGTGTTCCAACGCTTCCCACGTCAGCTCCAGGGCCATCCGCTGCTGCGGATCGATGTTGTCGGCCTCCATCTTCGACAGTGCGAAGAACTCGGCGTCGAAGCCCTTGATGTCCGACAGGTACCCGCCGCGGGTGCGCGCCTTGGCGACCCGCTCGGCGATGCGCGGCTCGGAGAGGAACTCCGACCAGCGGCCCTCGGGCAGGTCGGTGATCGCGTCGCGGCCCTCCAGCAACGCCTGCCACATCTCGTCCGGGGTGTTCATGTCGCCCGGGAAGCGGGTTCCCACGCCGACGATCGCGATGTTGAGCCGGCCCTCGTCGCCCTCGCGCGACCAGTCCTCGGCGTCGAGCGCCTCGATGTCCTCTTCCGGCTCGCCCTCGATGATCACCGTCGCCAGCGACTCGATGGTCGGGTGGCGGAACGCCACCGTCGCGGTCAGCGTCACCCCGGTGAGGTCCTCGATGTCGCTGGCCATCGCGACGGCATCGCGCGACGACAAGCCCAGTTCCACCAGCGGTGCGGTTTCGCTGACCGAGTCCGGCGACTGCCCGGTGGCGTTGCCGACCCAGTTGCGCAGCCAAGCGCGCATCTCGTTGACGGTCATGTCCGGGCCACCCTCGGGGGCTGCGGGGGATACCGAATCGTCTTGTGGCTCAGTCATTCACACAACCTCACGATCCGGCGGCCGCGGTGGGCCGCCGTTGCCGCTGTCTTGTTCTTCGAGGGTCAGTCCGACTCGTCCGGGAAGGCGTTGGCCACCTTGCCGCTGCGCAGGCTGCCGTCGAGATACGCCGACCGGCATGCCCGCCGGCCGATCTTGCCGCTGGACGTGCGCGGGATCGCGCCGGCGGGGGTGAGCAACACGTCGCGGACCGTCACACCGTGACGGACTGCGATCGCCGCGCGGATGTCGTCGGCGATCGGGCCCATGTCGAGCTTGTGGGCGCCGGGCGCGCGCTCCCCGACGATCACCAGCTGCTCGGACGTGTCGGCAGGGTCGCGCTTGAGCCCGGAGTGGGTGTCGGCGAAGACCTCGTCGGGCAGCTGGTTGGCCGGCACCGAGAACGCCGCGACGAATCCGGTGCGCAGCGCCTTGGTGGCCTCCTGCGCGGAGTACTCCAGGTCCTGCGGGTAGTGGTTGCGGCCGTCGATGATCACCAGGTCCTTGGTGCGACCGGTGATGAACAGCTCGCCGTCGTGATAGGCGCCGAGGTCGCCCGTGCGGACCCAGGTCGCGTCGTCGGCGGCACCGGCGGCGTGCGACGGTTCGCTGCGCGACTTGAGGATGTTGTGAAAAGTCGCGACCGTCTCCTCGGGCTTGCCCCAGTAACCGGTGCCCATGTTCTGGCCGCTGATCCACACCTCACCGATCTGGCCGTCGGGCAGTTCAGTGGCACTGTCGGCGTCGACGATGACCGCCCACTCCGCGACGCCGATCTTGCCGGCGCCGGCCTGTGCGACCGCCTTGGGTGAATCCGCGGGCACCTCGACGAAGCGGTGGTTGTTGAGCTCCTCGCGGTCGACGTGGATGATTCGGGGCTCGGCGTTCATCGGGGTGGTCGACACGAACAGCGTGGCCTCGGCGAGGCCGTAGGACGGCTTGATGGCCTGCGGCTTGAAGCCGAACGGGCTGAACGCCTCGTTGAACCGGTTCACCGTGGCCGCCGAGATCGGCTCGCTGCCGTTGAGGATGCACTTGATGTTCGACATGTCCAGGGGCTCAGCCTGATCATTGGGGTCGTCCTTGGGAACGCCGCGCGCGGCGGCGTGGTCGAACGCGAAGTTGGGCGCCACCGAGATGGTGCCGCCGGTGTCGCCCTCCTTGCGCGCCATCTCGCGGATCCACCGGCCGGGGCGGCGGACGAACGCGGCGGGCGTCATGAAGGTGATGTAGTGGCCGAGCATCGGCGACAGCAGCACGGTGATCAGGCCCATGTCGTGGAAGAACGGCAGCCACGAGACGCCGCGGTCGCCCTCCTGGCCGTCGAGCGCCTCGATCACCTGGACGACGTTGGTGGCGAGGTTGAGGTGGGTGATCTGCACGCCGGTCGGGATGCGGGTCGAGCCGGACGTGTACTGCAGGTAGGCGATGGTGTCGTGCTGCACGTCGACCGGCTCCCAGGTGGCGCCGACCTCGTTGGGCACCGCGTCGACGGCGATCACGCGGGGACGCTGATTGGCCGGGCGGCTGCGGAAGAACTTGCGCACCCCCTCGGCGGCGTCGGTGGTGGTCAGGATCGCCGACGGGTGGCAGTCGTCGAGGACGGCGTGCAGCCGGCCGACGTGGCCGGGCTCGTTGGGATCGAACAGCGGAACGGCGATGCGGCCGGAGTACAGGGTGCCGAAGAACGCGACGAGATAGTCGAGGTTCTGCGGGCAGAGGATCGCGACGCGGTCACCGGGTGCGGTGACCTGTTGCAGCCGCGCGCCGACCGCGCGGTTGCGGGCGCCGAAGTCGGCCCAGTGCAGATCGCGGGCCACACCGTCGCGTTCGGTGGAGAAATCCAGGAAGCGGTAGGCCAGCTTGTCGCCACGCACCCGTGCCCATCGTTCGACGTGACGCACCAGGCTCCCGCTGTCGGGGAACTTGATCAGTCCGTCCTTGATGAACGGGTTGTGGAAGGCCATCTGTCAACTCCAATCGAGCGGGATTCGTCGTCCCTCTTCATCCGTGCGGGATCGCCGTCCCGAACGCCGCAGATCCTACCGGGGAGAAGGCCCCCCACCCCTCAACCGCCGGTGAACACTCTTAGATTTTCCTTAATCGGACGCAATGCTAGGCGACCTGCGCAGCCGCGCCAAATTCACCCGGCCCTCGATCCGGTCACGGGTCAGCCATGTTTCGGATGCGGCGCGTTATCGATGACGCCCTGGGCCCAGTTCAGCGTCCACTGCGTCGCCGGCTGACCGTCGAGAACCCAGAACTGCGGGGTGGCGTACAACGCGTGGACCGGCTGGCCCGCTCCGCCGGAGAGCACTTCCAGCGTCTTCGGCAACTCGGTGATGTTGAACGCCGACTCGGGGGCCGCGCAGATCAGGTCCCCGCGGGCGCAGATCTCGTTGGTGCGGTCGTTGACCGCGCCGAAACCGCCGGGCCGCGGCCCCGTCATCGTCAGCCCCAGCGCCGAGAGCGTGGGCACCTCCTGCAACGTGATCTCCGCGCCCTGGCCGTCGGGGTTGGGCCCGATGTCCTGGCCGACGCCGTCCTGGCGGCGGCCGTCGGCGATCAGCGTCGCGCCGAGCAGCAGGTCCGCGTCGACCGGCCCGCGCCCGTTGCCGATGTCGCTGGCGATGTCGCCGCCGATCACCGCGCCCTGTGAGAACCCGACCAGCACGTAACTGGTCAACGGGCAGCGGTTGTTCATGTCCGTGATCGCCTTCACCGCGGCGCGGGTGCCCTCGGCGCGGCTGTCGTTGTACGACATCTGGTTGTCGGCGGAGAGCGGGTTGTGGAACTGCGCGGTGTACGGGACGGTGAACACCTCGACCCGGTCGTTGCCGAAGTCCGCCCGGATCGGGTTGGTGACGTTGAGCAGCAGCGCGTGCGGGAACTGCACCGGGTTCATCGGATTCAGTTGGTCCGAGGACTCCCAGGTGCCGGGGATGGAGACCATCAGCACGTCCGGGCAGCTGGCGTCCTGGAACTCCGGGCGCGGCTTCTTACCGGTCGGCGGGACCGCCGTCGGGGGCACCGCAGTGGGGGGCACCGCGGTCGGCGGCGCCTCGGGCCTGCGCAGCACCACGATGACGATCGCGATGACGAGGACCACCACGAGGCCCACCGCCCCCGCGGCGAACAGCGCAAGCAGACGGTGGCGTTTCCGCCGGTTGGTCTTGGCCATGGATGTGTTGGCTCCTAGCAGAGTCGGTCAGTCGCGATGCGAATGTAGTCGGCCGTCGCGAGGTGAGCGTCGGGGTCGTGGAGGTCGTTGCGGACCAGCGGCGCGACGAAGTCCCACACCGCCTGGTCGGGCTGCTTGGCGGCGCGGGCCTGACAGACGTAGGAGCCGATGCTCAGAGCGTTCAGATCGCTCGACGGGTGCAGACCTGCGGCGCGCAGCGCGTCGAGGTAGGACCGCTGACGCGGGGTGACGACCAGCGCGTTGGACTGCGGACCCGCATGCGGCGGCCCGGGCTGGTGCGCCTCGGACTGCCCGTGCGCGGGCGTGGTCTCCATCTGAGAGCCCATGCTCGCCATCATGTCGTCGCTGAACGCGCACCCGGTCAGCCACGCCGCCGACGACGCCAGGACCACCGTAATCCCCGCCATCGCGGACCGTGAGCCGTACTGCACGCCTCCAAAGTACCGGGGACGGCGATCTGCTCCGCTAACGAATCGTGGCGGCCAGTTCTCCCGACATGGCGGCCAGCTGCCCGCTCCACGTGCCCCAGTCGTGATTGCCCGACGCCGGGAAGTCGAAGTGGCCGTTGCCGCCGCCGGCAGCGCGGTAGTGCTGGTAGAAGGTGCGGTTACTGCCCTGCGCCTGGTCGCAGTAGCCGATCATCGCGGCCGGATCGGTGCAGGTGGTGGTCGACGGGCTGAAAACCCACAGGCGGGTGTTATTGTCCACCAGCAGCTGCACGTGCACGTCCGGGTCGTGCCACTTCCACCGGCCCAGCTGTGGCAGACCCCACATGTTGCGGATGTCGACGCCGCCGTACTGCGCGAGGCCCGCGGTGATCGCACCGTTCATGTACGTGTTCGACGGGGTCAGGAAACCGGACAGCGAACCGGCGAACCGGTACCGGTCGGGGTGGAACGTCGCCATCGTCAGCGCGCCGGTCCCGCCCATCGCGGCGCCGACGATCCCGTGCCCGCCGGGGGCCAGTCCCTTGTTGGCGGCCAGCCAGTTGGGCAGCTCGTCGGCCAGGAAGGTCTCCCACTGCTTGCTGCCGTCCTGCTCCCAGTTGGTGTACATGCTCCACGCCCCGCCGGCAGGAGCCACGACCGAGATGCCTTTGCCGGCCAGCGCGCCCATCGCGTTGCCCGCCGTGACCCAGTTGCTGACGTCGGGTGCGGCGTTGAACGCGTCGAGCAGCACCACCGCGTGCGGGCCACCGCCCTGGAAGGCCACGGGGATGTCACGGCCCATCGCCGCCGACGGCACCATCAGCATCTCGACGCCCTGCGCCCGGGCGGCCGGGGCGCCGGGTGCATACGGCGTCACGCCCACCGACCACAGCGCCACCGCCAGCACCACTGCCACGACCGGCGCCGCCATCGTCTGCATCAACCCGCGCATCTGCCCCGCCTCACTTCTTCGCATCGCCCAGTCCCCTACCCGCAAGGTAGTGAATCACATCACCGTGACGGCCCGGGCGGTAAAACGATCGACGGCGGCGACCCCCTCACGGGGATCACCGCCGTCGACGACGTCGGTTGCCGGTCAGCCGGCGGGAGCCGGAGCCGGAGCAGCCTCAGGCGCGGCCGGAGCCGACGGCTGCGGCTGCGCGCCGAGGACCCGCTGGATGTCGGGCTTCATCTGCTGCAGCTGCGAACCCCAGTACGCCCACTGGTGGGTGCCGTTGGACGGGAAGTTGAACACACCGTTCGTGCCGCCCGCGGCGATGTACTTCTCCTGGAAGGTCCGGTTGGTGCGCATCGTGAAGCCCTCGAGGAACTTCGCGTTGAACAGGTTGCCCGACGTCATGCCCGCGTCGAGCTCGGCCGGCTTGCCGTTGCCGCAGTAGACCCAGATGCGGGTGTTGTTGGCCACCAGCTTCGAGATGTTCACCATCGGGTCGTTGCGCTTCCAGGCGCTGTTGGGGTCTTCGGTCTTGCCCCACATGTCGTCGGCCTTGTAGCCGCCCGCGTCACCCATCGAGATGTTGACCAGCATCGGCCACCAGCCCTCGGAGAGGTTCAGGAAGCCCGACAGGGAGCCGGCGTACTGGAACTGGTTCGGGTGGTAGATCGCCATCGTCAGCGCGGCGGAACCGGCCATCGACAGGCCCACCACGGCGTTGCGGTTGGGGTTCACGCCCTTGTTGGCCGCCAGGTAGGCCGGCAGCTCCTGGGTGAGGAACGTCTCCCACTTGTAGGTGGTGCAGCCCGCCTTGCCGCAGGCCGGCTTGTACCAGTCGCTGTAGAAGCTGGACTGGCCGCCGACGGGCATGATCGTCGCCAGACCCGAGTCGAGGTACCACTCGAACGCCTGGGTGTTGATGTCCCAGCCGTTGAAGTCGTCCTGGGCGCGCAGACCGTCGAGCAGGTAGACGCCCGGTGCGTTCGGGCCCCCGCTCTGGAACTGCACCTTGATGTCACGGCCCATTCCGGCGGACGGCACCATCAGGTACTCCACCGGCAGGCCTGGACGGGAGAACGCTCCCGCGGTCGCCGAGCCGCCGACGACACCGATCACGGCTGGCAATACGGCCGCCGCGAGGGCCGCCACCGTGAGCCGGCGCGCACTGGCGCGCAGTCTTCCAACGAGCTTCATGCTTATCGTGTTATCCCATCTGTCAGACAGCAGCATCGAGCCGCCGATCCCCGACCCGGCCTCGTTGTGCCTGTGTAGTCAACCACACCTTTGTGGTCGTCTCTCGCCTCCGCCAGCGCAGTGCACCCACCGAGTGGGCACCGACATGGCTGCCGAGTTACGAAAGCAGAAAACCTGTGCGGCCAGCAAATCCGCTGCTCCTAGGGCCCGGTCGCGGGCATTCCGGTGTAGGGCGGATTGACCCGCTCGGGCACCGGGAGACCGCAGCGTGCGAGCTCGTAGAGCGGTACACGGTCGATGCGGTAGCGGGTGTACTGCGCGGCGTGGAAGAAGTTGGACAGGAAGCGCCGGGGGGTCATCGGTTCGCGGATCGCGGTGAGCATCGACTCGGTCTCGGGGCATTTCAGCGCCGCCTGGGCCTCCCGGATCCAGTCCTCGTCCAGGTATGTCGGGATCCACGGCCGCTTCTTGAGGAACGGACCCTCGGCCACGGCCCAGTCCGGGAACAGGTTCTTGTCGTGGCCGATCCGGCCGTCCTCGATGCGCGCGGTGTGTGCGGCCAGCGGGTTGGCCAGGCCGATCTGGTCGATCACCCGGACGTCGAGCCCGACGTTCATGCCGAGCATGCCGAGATTGGTGAAAAACACTGTGTGCGGGCCGATGTAGTGTCCGCCCGCCGCTGCCCGGACCTCCGGTGGCGGCGGGATCGCGGGCACCACGTCCCACATGTCGTAGTTGCCCGCGGGCAGCAGCAGGGCACCGTCGGGCGTGTTGGCGATCGCGGTCAGCACCGCCCGCATCCGCGGGTAGTCGAGGTAGTCCGCGGCCGTCAGCGGGTGCGCGTGGCCGGTCGCCTGCGAGTAGAAGCGGCGCTCGTCGACGATGCCCGAGTAGGTGACGCGGGTGGCGTCGGCGCCCATCCCCGGCGAGTTGGCCGCCCACAGCGCCCAGCCCGCCACCGCCAGCCACAGCACTGCCGTGGCGCCCGCGTAGAGGTAGCCAGCGCCGCGGGCCATCCGTGCGGCGTCCGGGAACATCAACGGGACGACGGAGACGGGCGCCAGCAGGAGGAACACCGGGGCCAGCAGCACGCGGCCGTGCATGAAGTCGCCGCCCTGGCGGATCCAGTAGACCCCCTGCAGGACACCGCTGAGGAGGATGAACACCACCACCGCTTGCGGGCTCTGCACGGTGCGTGCCAGCCAGCCCGATCCGGTCGGGGCACGGCGGTTCCCGCGCGGGGTCCGGCCCCGCAGCAGCATCACCATCACCGCCAGACCGATCAGCAGCACCGCCGGCGCCCACAGCAGGTAGGGCTGATTGAAGTTCGCGAGGTAGACGAACCCCTCGTTCCACTTCGACCCCGACGCGTCCTTGGCCAGCGCGGTGCCGGGGAACAACAGCCCGTAGTAGCCCATCCGGAAGATCTGGTAGGCCACCGGCAGTGCGCCGCCCGCGACGACGATGGCCAGGCGACTGCGCCACCCCGACGCCGCGACCAGCATCATCACCAGCGCGAGGCCGCCGACGAGCGCCAGTTCCGGGCGCACCAGCACCGACAGTCCCGCGACGAAGGCGAGCACGACGTCGAAGGCCCGCGAGCGGCGCTGCCCGCGCAAGGACTGCGACCAGCACACCATCATCCACCACAGCAACCCGAGATAGGCCAGGGACAAACCGTTTTCGAGCCCCGAGGTGGCGAAGTCCCGGGCGGGCGGGATCGCGATGTAGACGAGCGCGCCGGCGGGCAGCAGGATCGCGCGTTTGCCCGTCAGCCCCGGCGCATAGAGCCGTGCGGTGCCGAGCATGACCAGCACCATGCCCGCCACACTCAGCGTCAGCGCCAGCACCAGCGCCACGTACTCGAGACGGGCCGAGCCGGCGACGAGTCCGCCGAGATAGATCAGGTAGGACCAGGCGGTGGACGTGTTGGCCTCGACGCGTTCGCCGGCGTTGAAGACCGGACCGTTGCCCGCCAACAGGTTTCGCACGGTCCGCAGCACGATCAAGCCGTCGTCGGCGATCCAGCGACGCTGCCAGGCGCCCCAGCCGAACAGCACGGCCACCAGCAGCACGCTCGCCCACAGGCTGATCCGCACCGACGCCTCGGACGGGAAGGCGGGCCAGCGGCGCACCCGCTCGGCGAGGGCAGCCGTCACCGGGCGGTCCGCCGCCGTGTCCACCGGGCGGCCCACCGCCGGAGCGGCGGGGCGCTCAACTGAGGAAGACTGCGGCACCGACTGTTCCGATCCACGCCACCGCGAGCAGCTGCAGCACCCGGTCCTTCAACGCGATCTCTTCAGGCTCACCGGCCAGGCCGCCGTCGACGTCGACGGCGTAGCGCAGGATCGCGACCACAAACGGCACGATGGTCACGGCGTACCACGAGGCGTGGGTGCGTGCGGCGTCGATCGCCTGGTTCGCGGCGCGTGCCACGGCGGCGATGTTGTCCCGCTCGAAGGCCCACAGTCCGTAGCACAGCACCAGCGCGGTGGCCGACAGCGTCCACACGAAGCGCAGATACGAACTGGTGTAGCTCTCCAGGGATTTGCGGATCTTGGCGCCGGTGCGCTCGGCCAGCTGCAGCTCGGCGTACCGCTTCCCGGCGGCCATGAACAGCGACCCGAACGCCATCATCAGCAGGAACCATTGCGACAGCGGCACGTCGGCCGCGACGCCGCCGGCGATCGCCCGGATCAGGAAGCCCGACGACACGATGCAGATGTCGATGACGGGCTGGTGTTTCAGGCCGAAGCAGTACGCCAGCTGGATGCCGATGTAGATGGCCATCACCACGGCGAGGTTGGGGGTGGCCAGCATCGAGATCGCCAGCGAGGCGACACCGAGCACCACCGCCAGCACGTAGGCCAGCCATTCCGGCACGACGCCGGCGGCGATCGGGCGGAACCGCTTGGTGGGATGCGCCCGGTCCGCTTCGACGTCGCGCGCGTCGTTGACCAGGTACACCGCCGACGCGGCGAGGCAGAACGCCACGAACGCGATGGCCACCTTGACCAGCACCTGGCGGTAGTCGTAGACGTAGCGTTCGTCGCCGAGCGCGGCCACCGGGGCGGCGAAGACCAGGACGTTCTTCACCCACTGCCGTGGCCGCATCGCCTTGACGATTCCGGCGACGAGGTTTCCGGGCGGTCCCGCGGCCGGCGATCCGGTCTGCTGACCGACCTGCGATGTGCTCATGCGGGTGCTCCTTTGACCCGGTCGGCCACCGTGTCCGTCAGCATGCCGACTCCTTTTGCGACGACCGCCCCGACCACCACACCGGTGAGCACGTCACTCGGGTAGTGCACCCCCAGGACCATGCGGGACGCCGCCATCGGCGGGACCAGCAGTGCGGGCAGCGGCAGGCCCGTGGGAGGGGCCAGCAGAACGGCTGCGGCGGTCGTCGACGTGGCGTGCGCGGACGGGAAACTCAACCGGCTCGGCGTGCCGACGTTGACTGCGATGGCCGGGTGGTGCGGGCGTTCGCGCCGTACGACGCGTTTGATCACGACCGCGCAGGCGTGGGCCACGAAGGCGCCGACGCCCGCGGCCAGGTAGGCCCGGCGCTGCTTGGGGAACAGCAGCGCGCCCAGTCCGGCGACGGCGAGCCAGCCCAGACTGTGTTCTCCGAAATGCGAGAGCCCCCGCGCGATCGGCAGCACCGCCGGCCGGCCGGCCAGCGTCGACTGCACGGCCACCAGCACGGCGTCCTCGCCGCGCGGGCCGTCAGCCATGCCCCGATCCTGCGCCCGCGTCCAGGAGCACGCTCTCCCACTTCTGCGTGCTCGTCAGCGTGGGCAATGTGTTGCGGTACACGCGGCGCATGCGGTTGAACTTGCGGGCGAGGCGGGCCTGACGCTTGAGCGATTCGCGCAGCAGCTCGAACATCTTCTCGCGATCACGCTGGCGGTACACCACACCGCGGCCGTCGGCGGTGGTCACCGTGACCCCGTCCACCCGGCACAGCGAGAACCACCGCGCGTCCTGGGTGGCGACGTTGACCTGCGGGCGCTCGTGGTGACGCGGATCGTGCGGCTTGAGCTGATGCACGACGCCGCGGCTCAGCCGCATCGAGATCGACAGCGGGTTGGTGGGGATCTCGACCTTCCTGCGCCAGCGCTTGTCCGACGGTGGCGGCAGCGCGGTGGCACTCGGCAGCACCACCGCGTCGGGATACTCCTGACGCATCTTGCGCACGTCGGGCAGCGCGGACTCGAGGATCGAGAAGATGTGCTCGGGCCCGGCCAGGAAGTCGTCCATCGCCTTGTTCTGGATCGCGACGGTCGAATACTCCAGGCACAGAAGGTGTTTGAGGGTGGCCTTGAGATGGCTGGCCAGCAGCCCGCGGACATTGCCGTCCCAGTGCAGGGCGGCCACGACCAGCCGGTTGCGCAGGTGGAAGTAGGCCTGCCAGTCGATCGCGTCGTCCTTGTCGCTCCACGCCATGTGCCAGATCGCCGCACCCGGGAGTGTGACGGTCGGGTAGCCGTGCTCGCCGGCGCGCAGACCGTAATCCGCGTCGTCCCACTTGATGAACAACGGCAGCGGCTGGCCCAACTCCTCGGCGACCTGCCGCGGGATCATGCACATCCACCAGCCGTTGTAGTCGACGTCGATGCGGCGGTGCAGCAACCGGCTGCGGTACTCCTCCTCGTCGTTGAGCGGGTACTTCGCGAAGTTGTGGTCGTACTCGGTGTTGACCGCGCCGGTCCACATGAAGTTCTCGGAGTCGACCATCTCACCCATCACGTGCAGGTGTGAGGGCTCCTGCAGGTTGAGCATCTGACCGCCGACGAGGGTCGGCACCTTCGCGAAGCGGTTCAGCGCGAGGGCGCGCAGGATCGAATCCGGCTCGATGCGGATGTCGTCGTCCATGAACAGGATCTGTTCGCAGTCGGTGTTCTTCAGCGCCTCGTACATCACCCGGCTGTAACCGCCGGACCCGCCCAGATTGGGCTGGTTGTGCACCGAGAGCCGGTTGCCCAGCGCAGCGGCGGCCGCCGCGAACCCGGGATGGTCCTTGGCCTTGCTGGTGCCCTGGTCGGAGACGATCACCGCGCTGATCACCTCGTCGACGGACGGGTCCGACGTCAGCGCGGCCAGGGCGTTGACGCAGTCCGACGGCCGGTTGAACGTCGGGATGCCGACGGCGACGTTGGCGCGGCCGGGTGCCTCGACCGGTGCGTACCACCCCGCGTGGTGCAACGTCGACTTGGCGTCGGTGGTGATGTCGAACCAGATCCAGCCGCCGTCCTCGAAGGGGGACAGGTCGATCTCGAACTCCACGACCCCCGGCTCGGCGTCGGTGCTGGTGACCCCCGAGCCGCCGACGGTGATGCGGGCCCCGGTCGCCTTGGACCGGTAGACGTCGACGCGGGCGCTGCCCGACAGCTCGACGCGCAGCACGACCGACTCGAGAATCGACCAGCGCCGCCAGTAGCTGGCCGGGAACGCGTTGAAGTAGGTGGCGAACGACACCTCGGACTCCGCACCGATCTCCAGCGTGGTGCGCGTCGGCGCATGCGCCCGCCGGGCGTTGGTCTCGGATTCCTCTATATAGAGCTTGCGGACGTCGAGCGGCTCGCCGGGGCGCGGCAGGATGACGCGGGCCAGCGGGCTGACCGCCCGTGACTGCCCGGCATCGAGCGCGCCGGACGGGATGTCACTCACGGTGCCTCAACTTTCATCAGGTGGTGCTTTCTGTGTCGGGCTCGGCCAGCGGCGCACCGTCGCGCAGATGGGGCGCGATCGTGTTGTCGTACATGTTCAGCGCGCTGGCGATCGCCATGTGCATGTCGAGGTACTGGTAGGTGCCGAGGCGGCCACCGAAGAGCACCCTCTCCGCCACCGTCTCCGCCTTGGCCCGTGCCCGGTAGGCGGCGAGCACCGCGCGGTCGGCGTCGGTGTTGATCGGATAGTAGGGCTCGTCGTCGTTCTCGGCGAAACGCGAGAACTCCCGCATGATCACGGTCTTGTCCGTCGGGTAGCTCCGCTCCGGGTGGAAGTGGCGGAACTCGTGGATCCGGGTGTAGGGCACGTCGGCGTCGTTGTAGTTCATCACGGGTGTGCCCTGGAAATCCCCGGTCGGCAGGACCTCGAGCTCGAAGTCCAGCGTCCGCCAGCCGAGGCGCCCCTCGGCGTAGTCGAAGTAGCGGTCGAGCGGGCCGGTGTACACCACCGGAGCGGCCGGGTTGGCGGCCCGCAGTTGCGCGCCGACGTCGAACCAGTCGGTGTCGAGGCGCACCTCGATGCGGTCGTCGGCGGCCATGTTCTGCAGCCACGCGGTGTACCCGTCGACCGGCAGGCCCTCGTAGGTGTCGTTGAAGTACCGGTTGTCGAACGTGTAGCGCACCGGGAGCCGGTTGATGGTGGAGGCCGGCAGTTCCTTCGGGTCGGTCTGCCACTGCTTGGCGGTGTAGCCCTTGACGAACGCCTCGTACAGCGGCCGGCCGATCAGCGAGATCGCCTTCTCCTCGAGGTTCTGTGCGTCGGCGGTGTCGATCTCGGCGGCCTGTTCGGAGATCAGCGCGCGCGCCTCGTCGGGGGTGAAGTAGCGCCCGAAGAACTGACTGACCAGGCCCAGCCCCATCGGGAACTGGTAGGCCTGCCCGTTGTACAGCGCGAAGACGCGGTGCTGGTAGCCGGTGAAGTCGGTGAACCGGCGGACGTAGTCCCACACCCGCTGATTGCTGGTGTGGAACAGGTGCGCGCCGTAGCGGTGCACCTCGATGCCGGTCTCGGGTTCGGGCTCGGAGTACGCGTTGCCGCCCAGGTGCGCGCGCCGCTCGAGAACGAGGACCCGCTTGTCCAGCTCCGTGGCCACCCGCTCGGCGATCGTCAGGCCGAAGAACCCCGAGCCGACGACGATCAGGTCGAATTCGTCGGTGGGCTGCGGATCAGGAGAGCTCATCGGCAGCAAGGGTATCCGACCGAGAGGTGCGCTCCCGAGTTGGCGCAGCGGCGCAGGTCGCAATTAGCTCACGATTCCATATCGTCACTCTGACCTCACTAGTCACATCAGTAACATCGACTGCGTACGACGATTCACCGCCCTAGTACAGGTAGCCGCACAGCATGCGCGGCCAAGCCGAGAATTTCGTCCATGTATTGAGGAGACTTCCGTGCCGAACCGACGTCGACGCCGGCTCTCGACAGCCTTGAGCACAGTCGCCGCTCTGGCAGTCGCGAGTCCAGTTGCAGTTCTAGCCGTGTCCGAGTTGTCGGGCCCCGCGCCGCAGGGTCCGCAGCATCGCGAGTTCAAGCAGGCCGCCACCATCACCGACCTGCCCGGCGAGCTGATGTCCGCCCTCTCGCAGGGCCTCTCGCAGTTCGGCATCAACCTGCCGCCGCTGCCGACGGGCCTGCTGGGCGGGACGGGCGCGACCTCGCCCGCCACCGTGACGCCCGGCCTGGGCACCGGGCTCGGATCAGGCCTGGGCACCGGTCTGGGTGCGCCGACCCTGACCGACCCCGGCCTGGCCAACCCGGCGCTGACGAATCCCGGACTGACCAGCCCGACCGGCGCGGCCCCGTCGGCGGCGCCGGGGTTGACCACGCCGGCGCTGACCGA
This sequence comes from Mycolicibacterium chubuense NBB4, assembly GCF_000266905.1. The sequence goes on from NC_018027.1 coordinate 5,255,435, forward strand.
TCCCGCGCTGGCCTCCCCCGGCCTGACGACGCCGGGCCTGTCCACGCCGAGTCTCACCACGCCGGGCCTCACCACGCCGGCGGCGAACTCGACGCTGACGGCTCCCGGCCTGTCCACGCCGCCCGCGCTGACCGATCCCGCGCTGGGCGCGGCGTCGATCTTGCCCGCGGGTCTCGGCGCCGGCGAGGTCCCGATCTCGGCACCCGTCGGCGGGGACCCGGCGCTGGGCGTCGGGTACCCGATCCTCGGCGATCCGTCGCTGGCCGCCACCCAGCCGGTCGCGGCGGCACCCAGCGGCGGGCTGCTCGGGGACCTGTCCAGCGCGGCCAATCAGCTCGGGGCGGGCGAGGCGATCGACCTGCTCAAAGGCGTGCTGATGCCCGCGATCATGTCGGCGGTCAAGCCGCCGGTCGTGCCTCCCCCCGCGGCCGCGGCAGCACCGGCCCTCGGAGCGGCCGAGGCCGCCGCTCCGGCCGCCCAAGCCGCCGTCGGAGCGGCGGAGGCCGGCGCCTGAGCCCGCGCGGGCACTCAAGTCCTGTCACCGAACGGCACCGCAGAAGCGCTCCGAAACGCTCTGCGGTGCCGTTGCAGGTGCCCGTCCCCGGGCGTGTCGAAACACTTGCATCACCCGGCACATACGTAACATCAGTCCGTGCTGTACCGGCGTCAAGCACCATCGATCCTGTTCACCGCGCTCGCGGCGACCGTGGTGCTGCTTCCCTGGGCCATCACCGGCGCGCCGGGCGAAAGAAAACCTGAGACACGGTCCGCCCCGACAGTGGTCGAGGAACCCCTCGGCGGCCTGGGCGGCGGCGAGACCATCCGCGAGATCCATCGGGACACGCCGTTCGCGCTCGTCGCAGTGACCGCGGCGGACCTGCGCGGAACGACGGCGCGCGTGCGCGCGAGGAAGGCCGACGGTTCCTGGGGCCCCTGGTATGACACCGAGAAGCTCGAGGGTGTCGGCCCGGAGTCCGGCGGACCCCGCGGCACCGAGCCCGTCTTCGTCGGCCGCACCAAAACCGTGCAGATCGCCGTCACGCGTCCGGCGGGTGCACCGGCGACCCCGCCGGCGCCGGCAGCCGCGCCCAAGGGCGGGCTCGGATACGTTCCGGCCACCACCGAGCAGCCGTTCGGGGAGAACATCAACGCCGTGTTGATCAGCCCCCCGCAGGCGCCCGCGGACCTGGCGCCGCTGCCGAGTGCGGCCACCCCGCCGGGCCAGCCGCCGCGCGTCATCACCCGCGCCGAGTGGGGCGCCGACGAGGCCATGCGGTGCGGACCGCCCAAGTACAACGAGAGAATCCAAGCCGGCATCGTGCACCACACCGCCGGCAGCAACGACTACGCACCGGAAGACTCCGCGGGCATCGTCCGGTCGATCTACGAGTACCACGCCCGCACGCTGGGCTGGTGCGACATCGCCTACAACGCGCTGGTGGACAAGTACGGCCAGGTCTTCGAAGGCCGCGCGGGCGGCATAAACCGGCCGGTTCAGGGCTCGCACACCGGGGGCTTCAACCACAACACCTGGGGCGTCGCGATGATCGGCGACTTCGAGACCGTGCCGCCCACACCGATCCAGATCCGCACCACCGGAAGACTTCTCGGCTGGGTACTGGGCCAAGCCGGGGTCAATCCCCTCGGCACGGTCGTGCTGCCGTCCGAGGGAGGGCCGTTCACCAAGATCCCGTTCGGGGCCTCACCCACCCTCCCGGCGATCTTCACGCACCGCGACGTCGGCAACACCGAGTGCCCCGGCAACGCCGCCTATGCGGCGATGGGCCAGATCCGCGATATCGCAGCGCGATTCAACGACCCGCTGGGTCCCCAGGACCTGATCGAGCAGTTGCGCGGCGGCGCGATCCTGGCGAAGTGGGAGGCCCTCGGCGGAATGAAGAGCTACCTGGGCAGGCCGACGTCGCCGGAGGCCTCCGGTGAGGACAAGGCCCGCTACGTCACCTTCGAGCACGGCGCCGTGTACTGGTCGCCGGTCAGCGACGCCGAGCCCATCACCGGGGAGATCTACAAGGCCTGGGGTGCACTGGGTTTCGAACGCGGCGCACTGGGCCTGCCGACCAGCTCCGAGATCTCCGAGCCGCTGTGGATCAAGCAGAACTTCCAGCACGGCACGCTCAACTTCGACCGCGAGAAAGGCACTGTGACCCGCGTCATCGACGGCGTTCCGGTCGAACTGCCCCGCGACACGAACGAACCCACGCCGGTGCAGCTGGAGCGGTTCACCCCGCCCATCAACCCGGCCTGACGGTCAGTCCCGCCACCACCGCTCGAGCACCCGCGCGACGCCGTCCTCGGCGTTCGTCGCGGTCACCTCGTCGGCCGCGGCCAGCGCGTCGGGGTGCGCGTTGCCCATCGCCACACCGAGCCCGGCCCAGTCCAGCATCGGCACATCGTTGGGCATGTCGCCGAACGTCACGATGTTCGCGGCGTCGATGTCGAGCGGCCGGGCCAGCTCCTCGATGCCGGTGGCCTTGCTGATGCCCAGCGGCACGATCTCGATCAAGCCGTTGTTGGTCGAGTACGTGATGTCGCCCTCGATGCCGATGTGGCGCGCCAGCGCGGCGGCCATGTCGGCGCTGCGCGCCCCGGCCTTGCGGATCAGCAGCTTGACCGCGGGTGCGCCGAGCAGGTCCTCGACCGAGACCTCGGTGTTGTCGGGGTTCAGCCAGGCGTGCTCGTAGCCCGGGGAGCTGACGAACTGCGGCGTGGCGGCGTCGTGCGCGCTGCGGCCCACCCGTTCGACGGCCAGCCCGGCTCCCGGGATCACGCGGGCGGCGATCTCGGCCAGTTCGCCGAGCACGTCGGAGGACAGCGTGCGCGCCGAGACGATGCGATCGGCGGCCGGGTCGTAGATCACCGCGCCGTTGGCGCACACCGCCATCGGCGCGAAGCCCAGCTGCTCGACGACCGGGGTGATCCACCGCGGGGGCCTGCCGGTGGCCAGCACGAACTGGGTGCCGGCGTCGACCGCGGCGCGGATGGCGGCCCGGGTGCGGGGGCTGACGTCCTCGTCGTCGTCGAGCAGGGTGCCGTCCACATCGGTGGCGATCAGCTCGGGCGTCATCGGCGCTCGGCCCGCTTGCGGGCCCGTTCGGCCAGTTCGGCCTCGTCGAGGAGTTTGGCCTCGGCCGGAGTGGGAGCACTGCCGCCCAGCCGCCGGGGCACCCAGAAGGCGCCGGGTGGGCGGGGATAGCGGGTCTGAACGTCCTGCAGCAGGTGCGTCATCGACGCCCGCATGCGCGAGTCGAGGTCATCGAGACTCCCTTCAGGAGCGATGGGCGCCCCCACCGAGACGGTGATCGGCACCTTGCCGCCCAGCGCCCGGGGATGGTCCTTGGTCCACAGGCGCTGAGCTCCCCAGACGATCAGGGGCAGGATCGGTACGCCGGCCTCCGACGCCATCCGCACCGCTCCGCTCTTGAATTCCTTGAGTTCGAAGCTGCGGCTGATGGTGGCCTCCGGGTACACACCGACGAGTTCGCCACCTCGCAGCGAATCCACGGCGGCGGCGAAGGCGCCTGCGCCGGCCTTGCGATCCACCGGGATCGTCTTGGTGTGCTTGATCAGGAAGCGGACGAACATCACCTCGTTCATCTCGGCCTTGATCATGAACCGCATCCGGCGTTTGCGGTGTTTGAGAGCCAGGGCCGCGGGCAGCCAGTCGACGTAGCTGGTGTGGTTGATGGCGACGACGCCGCCACCGGCGGTGGGAATGTGCTCCAGCCCGTGGAACGTGAGCCGCGTTCCGGTGGCCTTGACCGCGGTCGTCGCCGCGATCTCGAGCGAGCGGAAGACCGGTTCCATGCGGTTACCCCGGCGCCTCGAGGGAGCCGGGGTCGACGTCCGGCGGGGCCGCGCGGCGCGCCGCCTTGGCGGCCGCCTCCTCCGCGTCCATCCGGTTGGCCTCCCCCAGCGTCGGGGCACCGCCGCCCAGCCGGTGCGGGACCCAGAACTCCCCGGGCGGGTACGGACCATAGGCGTCCTGCACGTGCTCGAGCAGATGCTGCATCCGGGAGTGCAGCAGCGCGGTCAGCTCGGCGGCGGGCAGCGTCGGTTCGATCGGCGTGCCGACGGCGATGTGGATCGGCACCTTGGGGCGCCACATCTTCTTCGGGTGCCCCTTGGTCCAGATCCGCTGGGCACCCCAGACGATGTGCGGCACGATCGGTACGCCCGCGGCGATCGCCATGCGCGCCGCACCCGACTTGAAGTCCTTGATCTCGAAGCTCCGGCTGATCGTGGCCTCGGGATAGACACCGACGAACTCGCCCTCCTCGAGCTTGCGGACCGCCTGGTCGAACGAGGCAGCGCCGCTGTCGCGGTCGACCTCGATGTGGCGCAGGCTGCGCATGATCGGGCCGGTGATCTTGTGGTCGAAGACCTCTTTCTTCGCCATGAACCGCACCTTGCGACCGAGGTGCTGCCGATAGGCGGGCAGGCCCGCGAACGTGAAGTCGAAGTAGCTGGTGTGGTTGATCGCGATCACCGCGCCGCCGGTGCGCGGCAGGTTCTCCACGCCGGTGACGGTGAAGGTCAAGCCCTGTATCCGCCAGATCAGCCGGGCAAGCTGGATGACGGTGCCGTATACCGGTTCCACAACCGCCAGCGTAGTGCGCGGACAGGATCCCACGTCAGACAGGACCGATCACAGCGATGAGTGCTCCGACGGGTCCGCTGCCGGTACCGGCGGTCGTCGCCGGCCTCGCAGCACACCGCCCGGTGTCCGCGGTCTGGGTCAACGAGCTCGGCGGGGTGACGTTCGGCATCGGAGCGCCGCGGCCGGTCGAGTACGTCAAGACCTATCCCGAACCCCTCGCGCACCTGCTGGCCGCCGAGGTCGACCGGCTGCGGTGGGCCATCGGCCACGCGCCGGTCCCGCGCGTCCTCGCCTGGGGCCCGGGGTGGCTGCACACTGCCGCACTGCCGGGCCGCTCGGCCGTCGACCCGGTCTTCGCCGAACGCCCCGACGTCGCCGCCGCGGCTATCGGCACCGGCCTGCGGATGCTGCACGACGCGCTGCCCGTCGCCGACTGCCCGTTCGGCCCGCCGCCCTGGGTGGGCGACGCCCCGCCGCCGGCGGATCGGCTGGTGGTGTGTCACGGCGACGCCTGCGCGCCGAACACGCTGATCGCCGACGACGCCACGCCGGCCGGGCACGTCGACCTCGGCGAGCTCGGCGTCGCCGACCGGTGGGCCGACCTCGCCATCGCGACGATGTCGCTGGACTGGAATTTCGGCGGCGAAGGGTTCGAGGCGGTGCTGCTCGACGCCTACGGGGTGGCGCCCGACCCCGACCGCATCGCGCACTACCGGGCTCGCTGGAACGACGAGGCGCCCGCGCCCGGCTAAGCTGCACGAGGGAACGACAGTCATCAGAAGGGGGATTTGTGCAGGTCACCAGCATCGGACACGCCGGTTTCCGGATCGACACCAAGGCCGGCGCCATCCTGTGCGACCCGTGGGTCAATCCCGCGTACTTCGCCTCGTGGTTCCCGTTCCCGGACAACAGCGCGCTGGACTGGACGGCTCTCGGCGACGTCGACTATCTCTACGTCTCGCACCTGCACAAGGACCACTTCGATCCGGTCAACCTGCGCGAGCACGTCAACAAGGACGCGGTCGTGCTGCTGCCCGACTTCCCGGTCCCCGACCTGCGGCGCGAGCTGGAGAAGCTGGGCTTCCACCGGTTCTTCGAGACCACCGACTCGGTCAAGCACCGGGTGAGCGGGCCCAAGGGCGATCTCGACGTGATGATCATCGCGCTGCGTGCCCCCGCGGACGGCCCGATCGGGGACTCCGGGCTGGTCGTCGACGACGGCGAGACGGTGGCGTTCAACATGAACGACGCCCGGCCCGTGGATCTGGACGTCCTGCACACCGACTTCGGCCAGATCGACGTCCACATGCTGCAGTACTCGGGGGCCATCTGGTACCCGATGGTCTACGACATGCCGGCCCGCGCCAAGGAGGCCTTCGGCACCCAGAAGCGGCAGCGGCAGATGGACCGCTGCCGGCAGTACATCGCCCAGGTCGGTGCGACCTGGGTGATCCCCTCGGCGGGGCCGCCGTGCTTCCTGGATGCTGAACTGCGCCATCTCAACGACGACCACGGCGACCCGGCCAACATCTTCCCCGACCAGGTGGTGTTCCTGGACCAGATGAAGGCGCACGACCATCACGGCGGACTGCTGATGATCCCCGGCTCGACCGCGGATTTCGCAGGGTCGCAGTTGAATTCACTGAACCATCCGATTCCGGACGAGGACGTGCACGCGATCTTCACCACGGGCAAGGCCGACTACATCGCCGCGTATGCGGAGCGGATGGCGCCGGTGCTGGCCGCTGAGAAGGCGGCCTGGGCGCCCGCGGCCGGCGAGCCGCTGCTGGAGCCGCTGCGCGAGCTGTTCGAACCGATCATGCTGGCCAGCGACCAGATCTGCGACGGCATCGGCTATCCGGTCGAGTTGCGGCTGCGGTCCGGAGACCATAACGAAACGGTAGTGCTCGATTTTCCGAAACGTACTGTGCGCGAACCGATCTCGGAGGAGAAGTTCCGCTACGGGTTCGCGATCGCGCCCGAGCTGGTGCGCACGGTGCTGCGGGACCGCGAGCCGGACTGGGTGAACACGATCTTCCTGTCCACCCGGTTCCGGGCCTGGCGCGTCGGCGGCTACAACGAGTATCTGTACACGTTCTTCAAATGCCTCACCGACGAGCGGATCGCCTACGCCGACGGCTGGTTCGCCGAGGCCCATGACGACACCGCGTCGATCGAGCTGGGCGGCTGGGAGATCCAGCGCCGATGCCCGCACCTCAAGGCCGACCTGTCCAAGTTCGGCGTGGTCGAGGGCACCACGCTCACGTGCAATCTGCATGGCTGGCAATGGAATCTGACCAACGGCCGGTGCCTGACCACCAGGGGCCACGAACTGCGATCGGCGAAGCTGTGACCACCACGGGGAGCCTCTACTACGACGACGGTCTGATCCAGCTGGATCGGGAGGCGCTGACGCTGCGGCGGTACCACTTCCCGTCGGGAACGTCGAAGATCATCCCGCTGCGCGACATCCTGGGTTACCGCATCAGCCCGCTGGGCTTGGTCATGCAGCGCTTCCGGCTGTGGGGCACCGACTTCCGGCGCTGGCTGCCGCTGGACGTGTACCGCCCGCTGAAGTCCACGCTCGTCACGCTCGACGTGCGCGGCGCCTACCCGAATCCGGCCTGCACACCGAAGGACCCCGAGCGGTTCCGCGAGGTGCTCGACGAATTGCTCGGTGCGCGTTAGCCCTTGGGGGTGAGCACCTCGGCGCCGACGTACGGGACCAGCGCCTCGGGGATGCGCACGCTGCCGTCGGGCTGCTGGTGGTTCTCCAGGATCGCCACCAGCCAGCGGGTGGTGGCGAGCGTCCCGTTGAGGGTGGCGGCGGTCTGCGGCTTGCCGTTCTCGTCGCGGTAGCGCACGGCCAGGCGCCGGGCCTGGAACGTGGTGCAGTTGGAGGTCGAGGTGAGTTCGCGGTAGGTGTTCTGAGTCGGCACCCACGCCTCGCAGTCGAACTTGCGCGCGGCCGACGAGCCGAGATCGCCCGCCGCGATGTCGATCACCCGGTAGGGCACCTCGATGTGCGCGAGCATCTGGCGCTGCCACCCCAGCAGCCGCTCGTGCTCGGCCTCGGCCTCCTCCGGCCGGCAGTAGACGAAGCCCTCGACCTTGTCGAACTGGTGCACGCGGATGATGCCGCGGGTGTCCTTGCCGTAGCTGCCCGCCTCGCGCCGGAAGCACGACGACCAGCCGGCGTAGCGCAGCGGGCCGGCCGACAGGTCGACGATCTCGTCGGCGTGGAAGCCGGCCAGCGGCACCTCCGAGGTCCCGACGAGGTAGAGGTCGTCGGCTTCGACGCGGTACACCTCGTCGGCGTGCGCGCCCAGGAAGCCGGTGCCGGCCATGATCTCGGGCCGCACCAGCACGGGCGGGACCATCAGGGTGAAGCCGTTCTCGGTGGCGGTGCGCACCGCGAGCTGGAACAACCCGAGCTGCAGCAGCGCGCCGTATCCGGTGAGGAAGTAGAACCGAGACCCCGACACCTTGGCGCCGCGGGCCATGTCGATCAGCCCCAGTGACTCGCCGAGCTCGAGGTGATCCTTCGGGTCGTCGATCGCGGGCGGCTCACCCACGGTGTCGAGCACGACGAAGTCGTCCTCGCCGCCGGCGGGCACCCCGTCGATGATGACGTTCGAGATCGCCATGTGGGCCGTGGTGTAGGCCTTCTCGGCCTCGTCCTGAGCCGCCTCGGCGGCCTTGACCCGCTCGGCGAGCTCCTTCGCGGAGGCCAGCAGTGCGGGCCGCTCGTCAGGGGACGCCTTCCCGACCCGCTTGCTCGCCGCCTTCTGCTCGGCGCGCAGGTTGTCGGCGTTCGAGATCGCGGCCCGGCGCGCGGCGTCCGCCTGGGCCAGCGCATCGACGAGTCCGGGGTCCTCCCCGCGGGCCTGTTGCGATGCACGCACCGCATCCGGGTTTTCTCGCAGCACCTTCAGGTCGATCACATCGGGCAACCCTACGGGGTCGGGGCACCGCCCGGCACAACCGTCGGAGGTCGCCCGGGAGAGGTCACCGGTCGCGGGCGCAGTCGCATAACGTTACAACTGCATCACTTGTCACAGCACCCGACACGCCTGTCACAATGGACCAGATGTCCGAGGAACTCCGGCGGGCTCCCAACCCCGCAGCGAAGAGCTCTGCGCCCTGGTGGCGCAGCCTTCAGGCCGAGTCGACCCGCCGTGCGCTGCTGCTGACGGCGCTGGGCGGGCTGCTGATCGCCGGGGTGATCACGGCACTGCCGCAGTCGGACCGCAGCAACAGCCTGACCGCGAACTCGATCTCGCTGGGCCCCCGCGGCAACGACACCTTCGACCACGCCAAGGCCGGTGACTGCCTGAACTGGCCCGACCGGACCCCGGACGCGGCGCAGATCGTCGACTGCAGCAGCGAGCACCGGTTCGAGGTCGCCGAGTCGGTCGACATGCGCACGTTCCCCGGCAGTGAATACGGCCCCGACGCGGCTCCTCCGTCGGCCGCCAGGATCCAGCAGATCAGCCAGGAGCAGTGCTCGGCGGCCGTCAAGCGGTACCTGGGTGCGCGCTTCGACCCCAACAGCCGGTTCACGATCAGCATGCTCTGGTCCGGGGACAAGGCCTGGAAGCAGTCCGGGGAACGCCGGATGCTGTGCGGGATGCAGCTGCCCGGCCCCAACAACCAGCAGCTGGCGTTCAAGGGCAAGGTCGCCGAGATCGACCAGTCGAAGGTGTGGCCGGCCGGCACGTGCCTCGGCATCGACCCGGCGACCAATCAGCCCACCGACATCCCGGTCGACTGCGCGGCACCGCACGCCATGGAGGTCACGGGCGCGGTCAACCTGGCCGAGAAGTTCCCCGACGCGCTGCCGCCGGAGCAGGAGCAGGACTCCTTCATCAAAGACGCGTGCACCCGGATGACGGACGCCTACCTGGCCCCGATCCAGTTGCGCAACACGACGCTGACCCTGATCTACAGCACCGTCTCGCTGCCCAGCTGGGCGGCGGGCAGCCATCAGGTCTCCTGCAGCATCGGCGCCACGCTGGGCAACGGCGGCTGGTCGACGCTGCTGAACAGCGCCAAGGGCCCGCTGATGATCAACGGGCAGCCCCCGGTGCCGCCGCCGGACATCCCCGAGGAGCGGCTCAACCTGCCGCCGATCCCGGTGCCCGACGCCGACACCTCATCGCAGTCGCAGTCGGGCAGTTCGAGCAGTTCCAGCAGCTCGGGTGGTTCGAGTTCCGACCAGAGCGACAGCGGCCAGCAGACCCAGCACATGCCGCAGCTGGCCACGCCGGCCAATCCCTCGCCGACCGCACCGACACCGCCCGCCGACGGCGCACCCCCGCAGGGCAACGTCTTTCCGGGCGGTCCCCCGCCACCGCCTCCCGGCGCACCGCCGGCCCCGGCTCCCGAACCCGCGCCACCTCCCCCGGCGCCCGCACCGCCTCCCCCGGCGCCCGCACCACCTCCCCCGGCGCCCGCACCACCTCCGCCGGCCGACCAGCCGGTCGTGCCGCCGCCGCCCGGGCCCTGACCGCCATGGCCGTGCGGATGAGCCCGCACCGGTTCGAGGAGTTGGTCGGCGATGCGCTGGACCTGCTGCCGCCCGAGCTGGCTTCGGCGATCGACAACGTGGTGATCCTCGTCGCGGACCGCAACGCCGACGAGCCCGACCTGCTCGGGCTCTACGAGGGCATCGCGCTGACCGAGCGGGATTCCTGGTATGCCGGATCGCTGCCCGACACCATCACGATCTATCGCGAGGCACTCCTCGACGTGTGCGGCAGCGAGCAGGAAGTCGTCGACGAGGTGGCGATCACGGTGATCCACGAGGTCGCCCACCACTTCGGCATCGACGACGACCGCCTGCACGAATTGGGTTGGGCCTGAACGGCACAGCGCGGCAACCCGATGCTGTCGCCGGTGAGTGCTATGAACAGCTCATGACCAACCAGTGCCGCGCCTGCCGGGCAGGACTCGAGCACTGCCACGGCGCGCTCATCCATCACCCCTACCGGCGGGACGAGTGCACCGAGGACGAGTGCGTGACCCCGGACAGCGTCCACGATCTGCACCTCGACTGCAGTGCCGTGGGCTGCGCCTGCGACGAGGTGATGCTGGGGGCGAGCTCAGCCCATCGGGTCGGCTGAGCGGTCGGCGCCCCGCGCATCGGGGATCGTCGTCACACTCGGCTCCGGCCCGAACGGCGGAGTCAGCGCGCCCCACTGCACACAGCTCCACCGGCCCTCGGTGACCGGGGTGAGCACCACCGACTCGGTGTTGGCCAGGTGATGGTCAATGGCGAACGCGCTGTCCACGCCGGCGAGCAGCGCCGAGACCAGCCGGATCGCCGCGCCGTGGCTGACGACGACGATGTCCCCGTTCCAGGCCTCGTCGTCGAGGTAGCGCCTCCGGAGACCGTCGAGCACCGGCACGTAGCGGTCGAGGACCTGGTGGCCCGTCTCTCCGCCGGGTAACGCCACGTCCAGTTCGCCGCTGTGCCAGCGCCGGTAGGTGGCGTTGAACTCGTCGTGGGCCGCCTCGTCACTGCGGTTCTCGAGGCTGCCGACCTGGACCTCGTGAAGACCCTCGAACACCCGCGTCGTGAGCGATACCTGCGCGCCGATCTCCTGGGCGGTCTGCACTGCACGGGTCGCGATGGAGTGGGCGACCATCGCCGGCGGCAGCGGCAGCGCGCGGGCGAACTGCCTGGCCTGTTCTCGCCCGAGCTCGGTCAGCTCCGCTCCCGGCGGGCGGGTGTCGAGTCGTCGATCGACGTTGCCGCGCGACTGACCGTGTCGCACCAGTACGAGCCGGCCGCTCACGGAGTTCCGTCCCGGAGGCGCTCCAGCCACGCCGCTGCCTCGTCCATCTCGGGCGGTGCGGCACCGGCCACGTCGCCGGTCGGCCACGAACCCAGGAAGCGCACGTCGGCACACCTGCGGTGCAGCGCGCGCAACGCTTCCGCGACGGAGTCGTCGTCGATGTGGCCGACGAAGTCGAGGAAGAACAGGTACGTGCCGAGTTCCGTTCGGGTGGGCCGGGATTCGATACGGGTCAGGTCGATGTCACGAACCGCCAACTCGGTCATCGCGGACACCAGGGCGCCGGGGACGTTGTCGAGCCGCAGCACCACCGAGGTCCGGTCCGCGCCCGTGCGTTTCGGCGGCGGCCCGGGCGGCCCGACCAGGACGAACCGGGTCCGGGCGTTGACCTCGTCGACCACGCCCTCGGCCAGCGCGTCGAGGCCGTGGTGCCGGGCGGCCAGGGCCGTGCTGACCGCGGCGTCGGCGCGTCCGGCCGCGACGTCCTGCGCCGCGGCGGCGTTCGAGTTCGCCGGTAGCAGTTGGGCATCGGGGAGGTGTTCGGCCAGCCAGCGCTTGACCTGCGCGGCCGCGACGGGGAAGGCGGCGACCGTGGCGACGTGCGCCAGGTCGGTACCGGGCCGCACGGCGATCGTGAAGGACACGTCGAGCGTCAACTCGGCATAGATCTGCAGGGGCGTTCCGGCGGCCAGGCTGTCCAGCGTCGGCGACACCGACCCGTCGATCGAGTTCTCGATCGGCACGCACGCGAAATCGGCGGCACCGGCACGCACGGCGGCCAGAGCGCCCACGGTGCTGTCGGTGGCGATGGGGGTGACTGCGGTCGCGCCGCCGTCCCGCGCCGGCGGGATCAAACCGTTGGTCTCCATCGCACGCAGGGCCGCTTCGGTGAACGTTCCCTCGGGGCCGAGGTAAGCGATGCCGGACACGGCCACAGCCTAACGGTTCCGCGTGGTAATCCCGTTCCGCTGCGGGAAGGCCTTGCGCCGTACTCGTCCCGCGGATTAACTTAGGCTCACCTTACCAAGCGAAAGGGTCCCGGATGACCTCTCCCCCACCGACCGCGGCCCCCACGACCGCCGAGCGGATCCGCAGCGCATGTGTGCGCGCCGGTGGCGCGATGATCGCCGCCGAAGGTCTCGAGCCGACCCCGACGCCGGTGCATCATCTCCTCGGCGACGGATCGTTCGCCATCACCGTTCCCGCGGACGGAGCCGTGGCGTCCGCGGTGCTCTCCGCGGGCGCCGCCGGTGTGCAGGCCGTGCTGGAGATGACGGACTACGCGCCACTGCCGCTGCGTGAACCCGTGCGCTCACTGGTCTGGATCCAGGGCAGGCTGCGCGGCATCCCGCTGTGCGAGGTGGCCGCCCTGCTGGATCTCATCGCCAGTTCAGAGCCGAATCCCGCTCTGCTACAGGTGATTTCGAATCCACGACAGCCAGTCGACGAGGGCCGCCAGCTGCTGATGTGTCTCGAGATCGAGTCGGTGGTCGTCGCCGACGCGACCGGCGCCGAATCCGTGCCGCTCGGCGCGCTGCTCGACGCCGATCCCGATCCGTTCTGCGCCATGGAGTCCTGCTGGCTCCAGCACCTGGAGTCCGCCCACCGCGAGGTCGTCGAGCGGCTGGCCGCGCGGCTTCCCGCGCCGCTGCGCCGCGGCCGGGTGCGACCGCTCGGCCTGGACCGCTACGGAGTCTGCCTTCGGGTCGAAGGCGACGACGGCGACCACGACGTGCGCCTGCCGTTCGCCCGGCCGGTCAGCGACGTCGCCGGCCTGAGCCAGGCGATCCGGGTGCTGATGGGGTGCCCGTTCCTCAACGGAATGCGAGCCCGTCGGGCCTGACCACGGGCGGCTACCGTAGCTGCGGTGACCGCGCCCGAAGAGTTTCTGACCGGCGCACAGCGCCGCACCGTGCGCATCGAGATCGCCGTCGTTCTGGCGGTGACGTTCGCGCTGAGTGCCTACACCGCGCTGCTCCGGCTGATCGAAGCCGTGCTCCTCGGGCTGTCCGGTCAGAAGGTGGCGCTCAACCCGCGCCGCTCGCCGTTCGACCTGATCGACCTGGGGCTGAACCTGGCGAGCCTGTTCCAGCTGCTGGCCTGGGGTGCCCTGGCGGTGTATCTGCTGTGGCGCGGCGGTGACGGGCCGGCCCGCATCGGCCTCGGGCGCATCGAGTGGCGCCGCGACGTCCTCGGCGGCATCGGCCTGGCAGCGCTCATCGGCGTCCCGGGACTGGCGCTCTACCAGGTTGCGCGGATCCTGGGCGTCAACGCCGCTGTGGAACCCGCCGAACTCAACGACACGTGGTGGCGCATCCCGGTGCTGCTGCTGATGTCGTTCGGCAACGGCTGGGCCGAAGAGGTCGTCGTCGTCGGATTCCTGCTGACCCGGCTGCGCCAGTTGCGGGTCAATCCGTGGGTGGCGCTGGCGGCTTCGAGCCTGCTGCGCGGCGTCTACCACCTCTATCAGGGCTTCGGCGCGGGACTGGGGAACCTTGCGATGGGACTGGTCTTCGGTTACGCCTGGCAGCGGACGGGGAGGCTGTGGCCGCTGATCATCGCGCACACGCTCATCGATGCCGTCGCGTTCGTCGGGTACTCGCTGTTGGCGGGGCATCTCGGCTGGTTGCACTAGTTCCCGCCCGTGGGCGATTAGCCTTCAGCTGTGACCGGACACGCCCCGGACCGTCGCGAACCGCCGCAGGCTATCCGGCGCGACCCCAACTTCCAGCCGCCCCAGAGGCCGAGGCCCCCGAACCCGCCGACGCCGCCACGCCGGTCCCCGTACCCAGCTCCTCCCCCGCCGCCGCCTCCGCCGCCGAGGCGGCCTCCGGTGTCGCGGCGGCCCCCTCCGCCGCCGCATCGGTCGCCGGCACCACCGCCGGCAGCACCGCCTCCCTCGGCGAGGCCGCCCGCGGGCGCCCGCCGGCCGGTGGTTCCCCCTCCTCCTGCGCCGCCGCGGCGCAAGCCCCGGCGCGCTCGCCGCTGGCTGCGCATCTTCGCGGTGTGCCTGCTGCTCGTCTGCGCCGGGACCCTCGCCGTCGGCGTCTGGGTGGAGTCGACGCTCAAACGCATCCCTGCGTTCACCGCCTACGCCGACCGCCCGGCGCACGGGGCCGGGACCACGTGGCTGCTCGTCGGGTCCGACAGCCGCAGCGACCTCACCCCCGACCAGCAGGCCGAACTCGCCACCGGAGGCGACCTCGGCAACAGCCGCACCGACACGATCCTGCTGGTCCACCTGCCGGGGCTCGGCTCGAGTGTTCCGGCGACGATGGTCTCGATCCCCCGCGACTCCTACGTGCCGATTCCCGGGCACGACAGCGACAAGATCAATGCGGCGTTCTCCCTCGGGGGTCCGGAGCTGCTCACCCAGACCGTCGAGGAGGCCACCGGGCTGCGCATCGACCACTACGCCGAGATCGGTTTCGGCGGATTCGCCAACCTCGTCGACGCGGTCGGCGGTGTCAGGGTGTGCCCGACCGAACCCATCTCCGACCCGCTCGCCGGCATCGACCTGCCCGCCGGTTGCCAGCACATCGACGGCCGCGAGGCGCTGGGCTTCGTGCGCAGTCGTGCCACCCCGCGCGCCGATCTGGACCGCATGGCCAATCAGCGCCGGTTCATGTCGACGCTGGTGCACCGGGCCGCCAGCCCGTCCGTACTGCTCAACCCGCTGCGCTGGTATCCGATGGCGCGCGCGGCGGCCGACACCGTGGCCGTCGACAACGGCGCGCACGTGTGGGACCTGGCCCGGCTGGCGTGGGCGTTGCGCGGTGATCTGACGACCGTCACCGTGCCCATCGGTGAGCTCACCGAGAACGGCTCCGGCTCCATCGTGGAGTGGGACAGCAACGCCGCGTCGCAGCTGTTCTCGGCGCTCGGCTCCGACTCGCCGATTCCTCAGCAGGTGCTCGACGCCGCCAACCCGCCGTGACCGCGCCCCGTCAGTCCCGGTCGGCGCCGGTGAGGCCGTCCTGCAGCCACGCCTTCGTGCGGCCGGGATGATTCGTCGCGATCCAGGCGACACCGAGATCGCGGCAGTACTGCACGTCCTCGTAATGGTCGACGGTCCAGCAGTACAGCGCCCGGCCCTGCGCGGCGGCCCGGTCGACCAGCTCGGGATGCTCCCGCAGCGTCGCGATCGACGGGCCGACCGCGGTCGCACCGACCGTCGTGGCGGCACCGCCTCCCAGGTAGCGCGACGTCTCGCCGAGCAGCACGGTCGGCAGCAGCGGCGCGGCACGACGGATCCGCCACACCGCCGCCGCCGAGAACGACATCACCACGGCGCGCGACAGGTCGGCCGAGGCGGGCGACGCGACGCCGTACCGGTGCAGTAGTGCGAGCACCTTGTTCTCCACGAGCGCGCCGTAGCGCACCGGATGCTTGGTCTCGATGAACATCTTCACCGGCCGGTGCCAGTCCAGCACCATGGCGACCAGGTCGTCGAGCGTCAGCAGGCCGGTGTCGCCGTGGCTGCCGTCCGGCCGCCAGCTCGGATGCCAGGAGCCGTAGTCGAACGCCCGCAGCTGGTCCAGGGTCATCTCGCTGACCAGACCGGTTCCGGTCGACGTCCGGTCCAGCTTGCGGTCGTGCACACACACCAGGTGACCGTCGCGGGTCAGGCGGACGTCGCACTCCACCGCGTCGGCGCCTTCCTCGAGGGCGCGCTCGTAGGCGGCACGGGTGTGTTCCGGCCGGTCCGCCGAGGCGCCGCGGTGTGCCACCACGAAGGGGTGGCCGGCGGACACCTCACCGGAGCTCATATCGCTATGCTGCCGGGTTCTGCCCCACGGGCTCAACCGAACGCGCGGCTTCGGTGTCGGTCTGCTCGCGACCGTCCTCGCGATCCGGTGCGTCGTCCCGTTGTCCGACGGCGGTGGAGACCATCACCCAGCGCTTGGACGGCCGCTGCACCGGCTGCCGCTCGAAGCCGAAGAACACCTGCAATGCCAGCAGCACGGCGGCGGCGCCGAACAGGTAAGCCACGATCGTCGTCACGGTGTTGTCGGCGATACCCTGCGGGTCGGTGGTGAAGCTGGTGGCGATCGAGAAGATCGACACTGCGGTGCCGGCCACCCAGACCAGCCACCACACCACGATCGGCCTGTGCAGCCATCTGGACCGGCCCTCGACCTCGGCCAGCTCGAGGACGTAGATCGGCGCCCACGCCAGGTTGAAGACCGGAATGAGGCTGTTGACCCGCAGCTCCCACACCGGTCGCGGCTCCGGCTGCCCGCGGTGGGCGTACGCGGCGGCGCGCCGCGCGATGAGCCAGTTCACCAGCAGCACCGCGCTGGCCACGACGGTGAACACCGCGACGACACTGATCGCGACCCCGCCCCACGTCGCCGCGGCGGCGACCCAGGGATTGAGCAGCACGCTGCGATTGACGATGAGCAGGATGTAGCGCACCAGATGCACGAATGCCGCTGCGCCGAGGACCGCGGTCGTGGCGATCAGCGTGGTGCGCACCGCGTTGGCCGACGGACCGCTGCGGACCACCTGCTCCTCAACGGCGGTGTCGAAGTGCTCGACCAGTCCCCATCGCGGGATGACGTGGTAGCGCGGCGTGGGACCGAGATCCCGGCGCCTCCGGCGGGGCGGGGGCGGAGCACCGGGGCGGACGGCGACCCACCGGTATCCCGACGGCAACGCCGGCTTCGCCGGCCGTGGACCGGGCTGCGACGACGACGTCTGGCGCGGGCCCCACTCGGGGGCCGCCGCGTGACCCGACGGGGGGAGCAACGTGCCCTGGCAGCGCGGACACCAGACCCGCTGCCGGTCGCGCACGTTCCACCGCGTCCCGCACTGGGAACACACTTGGATCATCGCACCAGCCTAATGGGGTCGCCGGGCTGCGGATTCAGACTGTGCCCGGGTTTCCGCCGTCGGTCACCACCGGCCGCCCCGCGCCCGCCCAGGCCAGCATGCCGCCGCTGACGTTGATCGGCGCGAAGCCGTTGCGCACGAGATACTGCGCCACCCGCTGGGAGCGGCCGCCGGCATGACACATCACGAACAGTTGAGCGCCCGGGTCGATCTCCGCCATCCGGGCCGGTACCTCACCCATCGGGATGTGCCGCGCGCCCGGTGCGTGGCCGCGCTGCCACTCGTCGTCCTCACGCACATCCAGCAGGACCACCGCCTCGCCGAACGTCGAAGGCACGTCCGCGATCGCGGCCTGCGGCACGTCTGTGTCGTTCATGACGCCATGCTGACATGGGCGTGCGGGCTCACACCACCGAGGAGATTCACACGAGTCGCTCAGCAATATCGGATAACCGCGGCCGCTATCCACAGTTTCCACAGCTTCATCCACAGGCCCGCGGCTGATCTGTGCGGTGCAAGCCGGTCGATACCGCACCGACTGTGGATAACTTTTCGCCAAAGCGGCTGAGCCATCAACAGGGTGCGGCCCGAACGAGCGAAATCGCTCGCCTGGCTAAGCATTTCCCGGGAGGTGCACAGCCGGCGGAGACCGATTTTCCAGCCGCGAACACAAGGGGTTATGATCGCGCTCACAGGGGGTTGGTTGTGATTGATCTCACTGGTTCCTTGACGTGGGGGAGGTAGTGAAGCGTGCAGGTGAGGAGCGTCTGATGGCGTCGTCGTCCATGGGCCCGGGGTCCGCATTTCCGCCGTCGGAGTGGCAGACCTC